>JBJKRU010000219.1:0-20241 GCA_046704485.1 Candidatus Limnocylindrales bacterium
GGCAGTCCGCCAACAGCTCCGCGCCCGTGATGCGATGGACTCGGGGCGGGCGGTGGCCCCCCTTCGGCCTGCCGAGGATGCCGTCGTCGTGGCGACCGATGGGTTGGCGCTCGACGAGGTGGTGGACCTGTTGGCCGGGCTGGTGACCGCGATGGCCACGTCGAAGGACCGGGATCGCGAGACGGCGGACGAGACGCCGGTGACCAGGACGGCGGATCCCGGTCCGGCCGGGGGCGCAACCGACGGCCCTTCGCCCCACACTCGCACACTCGACGGCCACGCGCCTGACGCCAGCGCGGGCGACGGCCCCACGCCCCGCAAGGCGGCTGCGGGGGCGGGCACGAGCGCGCCCGACCGGTCGGCTGCTCCCGCAAAGCACCACCGCGTGCTCGAGGTCGCGATGCGGCTCGACAACCACCAGTCGATGCTCGTCCGGATGGTTGCTCGCGTGTCGCAGTGGATCGGGCTCGCGTTCGCCGACGTCAAGCTCGAGGGGTTCGACCGCGTCCCGCGAGACGGCCCGGTGATCCTCGCCGCCAACCACGCGTCGAACTTCGACCCGATCTTCGCTGGCGCATGGATGAGCGATGCCCTCCGGACGCGACGGATCCACTGGCTCGGCAAGCGGGAGCTCTTCTTCTGGCCGGTGTTCGGCTGGATGTGCGCGCTCGGGGGCGTCCACCCCGTCGACCGTTCGACCGCAGACGTCGAGGCCTACCGCCTCGCCACCAGGATCCTGGAGCGGGGCTACGTCCTGCTGATCTTCCCGGAGGGCACCCGGAGCCCCACCGGCGCCCTCCAGGAGGCGAAGGACGGCATGGCGCAACTCGCCCTGCGCACCGGCGCCCAGATCCTGCCGATCGGCGTCAACAACTCGGATCTCGTGTGGCCCAAGGGCCGCCGCCTGCCGTCCCCGTTCCCGCGGCGGCGAGTCCGCGTGCGCGTCGGCGAGCCGTTCCTGGCGGCCGACGTGGTGCCGCCCGGACTCGACCGCCGCGCGGCCAAGACGGCCGCCACCAGGGGGATCATGGGCCGGATCGCGGAGCTTCTCGAGCCTCGTCAGCGCGGTGTGTACGCGTCCGGCGTGCGTGGCGGATCCGGGGCGGACGGGCCGCAGGACAGGGGCTGACGCAGCCCGGCACCCGGGGCGGTGGCGGTGCGGAGAGGGCGCGGATCTCGGCGCGAAGCCCGGACCTGTGCAACCATCACGCGGCAATGGGAACGGTTCAGAACGTCCTGATCGCGCGCCGCACCGGATTCTGCTATGGCGTCCGCGAGGCCATCGACAAGGCGAAGGTGTCAGCCGCCGCAGGCAAGCCGACGAGCACGCTCGGCCAGGTCGTCCACAACGAGGGCGTGATCCGGCAACTCCAGCAGGCCGGCGTGCGGTCGGTGGATTCGCTCGACGACGTGACCGGGGGGGCCGCTGTCGTGATCCGCGCCCACGGCGTCAAGCCGGAGGTGTTCGAGCGCGCGGAGAACCGGGGCCTCGAGGTGATCGACGGCACGTGCACCTGGGTGATCCAGGAGCAGCGTCAGCTGCAGGAGCTGGTGGACGAGGGGTACACGATCGTCCTGCTCGGCACGCCGAAGCATCCGGAAGTCGTGGGCCTGCTCGGGTTCGCCCCCGACGCGATCGTCGTGGACGAGGAGGAGGACTGGGCCCGGATCCCCAGCCGCAAGCGCATGGCGCTGATCACGCAGTCCACGCAGCCGCCCTGGAAGTTCGAGAAGCTTGCCGCCTACATGGTTGCCCGTGCGCACGAGCTCAAGATCGTCAACACGGTCTGCCCGGTGACGATCCGCCGCCAGGAGGACACCCTGGAGACGGCCCGCAGCGTCGACCTGATGGTCGTGGTGGGCGGCCGGCACTCCGCCAACACGAAGGAGCTCACACGCCTGTGCTCCATGGTCGGGACGGCCGCGATCCAGATCGAGAACGCGCACGACCTCACGGACCCCGTTCCGTTCGAGCAGGCGGCCATCGTCGGGGTGACAGGCGGCACGTCCACGCCGCTCGAGGACCTGCGCGAGGTGGCCGAGCAGATCTTCCGTCTGGCGGGCACGCCCGAGCATGCGGCCCGGGCCAAGGAGCTCGCGGCCGCGGCGCTCGACGCCGTCGCCACGTCGGCAGGCCGGACCACGTCGCTGCCGCGCGCCGACGTCGCGTTCGGCGTCGTCTGACCCCCGTGGCCCCCCGCTCGGCCGGTCTACCGGTCGTCGCCATCGTGGGGCGGCCGAACGTCGGCAAGAGCACCCTGTTCAACCGGATCGTGGGCGATTCCCGGGCCGCCATCGTCGAGGACCGCGCGCGAACCACTCGGGACCGCCTGTATGGCGACGCGGAGTGGAACGGCCGCCGGTTCGTGGTGGTGGACACGGGCGGGCTCGAGCTCGCCCCCGGCGACCCCATCGAGGAGCAGGTCCAGCTGCAGGCGCGCCTCGCGATCGGCGAGGCGGACGTGATCGTGTTCCTGGTGGACGCGGAGAGCGGATCCACGCCCGCCGACGAGGACGCGGCCGAGCTGCTGCGGCGCACCACCAAGCCGGTCCTCGTCGCGGCCAACAAGGCGGACAACGAGCGCCGGGAGCAGGACGCCGTCGAGTTCTACGAGCTGGGATGGGAGGAGCAGTACCCGATCTCGGCCAGCCACGGCCGTGGTGTGGCCGACCTGCTCGACGCGGTGGTCTGGGCGCTGCCGCCCGAGAGCGAGGCCGAGCGGGCACGGAAGGTGCGCGAGGACGAGGCCGAGGCGTGGGCGAAGGACGTGGCCGCGGGGCGACTCGAGCCGTTCGTGGTGGGCGAAGCGGAGGCCGACGAGGACGAGGAGCCCGCCGACGAAGCGGATGCGGCGCGCTGGGACGCGATGATGGCCGCCGAGAGCGACGAGCCCCCGGCGATCGCGTTCGTGGGCCGCCCGAACGTGGGCAAGTCGAGCCTCCTCAACGCGCTCCTCGGCGAGGAGCGGATGATCGTCTCGAACGTGCCCGGGACCACGCGCGACGCGATCGACACCACGGTCGCATGGGGCCGCAGCGAGGTGGTCCTGATCGACACCGCCGGCATCCGGCGACGGGGCCGGGTCGCGTCCGGGCCCGCTGCGGAGCGCTACTCGACGCTGCGGGCCCTCAAGGCCATCTCGCGCGCCGACGTGGCGGTCCTGCTCCTCGACGCCAACGACGGGCTCACCGCGCAGGACGCGCACGTGGCCGGCTACGTCGTCGAGGAGGGGAAGGGGCTCGTCATCGCGGTCAACAAGTGGGATGTCGTCGAGGGCAAGACCCACAAGACCTTCGACGAGTTCGTTGCCACCCTGCGGCGGGACCTCCCGTTCATCGACTTCGCGCCCGTCGTGTCCATCTCCGCCAAGACCGGCCAGCGCGTCCAGCGCGTGCTCGAGCTGGCCGTGGACGTCTGGGGCGAGCGGCGCCGGAGGATCGGCACGGGCGAGCTCAACCGGCTCGTTGCCACGGCTGTCGAGCGCAACCCGCCGGCGCTGGTGCACGGCCGTCGAGCGAAGGTGCGCTACGCCACGCAGGTGGGCGTGGCCCCGCCGACCTTCGTCTTCTTCGCCACCGATCCCGCGTCGCTGCACTTCTCGTACCGCCGCTATCTGGAGAACCGCCTTCGCGAGGCGTACGGGTTCGCCGGGACGCCGGTGCGGCTCGTCTTCCGTGAGCAGGTGCGGGAGAAGCGCACGCCGCGGGGCAGGCGAGCGCGGGCCGGGCGGTAGGCGGTCAGAGGTCGGTTCCCGCCGTCGCGCCCCAGGCGACGGGCGGGTTCGTGGCGCAGGTCCCGCCGTCGCGCCCCAGGCGACGAATTCGGCCGGGCGCGGTCGCTTCGTCGCACCACGCGGGACGAAGCGACCGGTGCAGCCTCCAAGAAGGCGCCCATCTGGCCGGATCGTCCCCGTTCAGTCGACGCCGCGACCGAACAAGCTCGGAATCGTCGCCCCTCAGGCGATGGCGCGTTCGGGATAGGCCGCTGCCCGCCGAGACCCTCGAGGAGTGCGGAACGGAGCGATAAGCGTGGTGTGAGGGCCTCGTTGTCTACTGAACGGCATGAGCCCGATCGCCGTCGACAAGGCAGCTGCCAAGGCAGCCGCGAAGGCGGCTTCGGCGTTCCGCGATGACGTCGAGCGACTGCGCTCGGATGCAGGCATCACCATTCCCGAACTGGCCCGGGCGGCGAAGATCAGCCGGGCGCACCTCTACCGGGTGCTCCTGGGCGACGCGGCGCCCAGTGATGAGACGCGCGCTCGCCTGGGTGTCGCATTGGGCGCAGACCTCTCCATACGGCTATACCCGAACACTGGTCCGCTCGTTCGCGACCGCCATCAGGCGCAGATCCTCGAGGCCCTGCTGGCCAGCCTGCACCCTCGCTGGCACGCGTTCATGGAGGTCGCTGTCCACCGGCCGTCGCGCGGCTGGATCGACGTCGCGCTGCACTGCCCGGCAGAGCGCGTCATCGTCGCCACGGAGGTGCAGTCCGAGCTGCGTCGGCTGGAGCAGCTGGTCCGCTGGGCCGGAGAGAAGGCCGCGTCGCTGCCGAGCTGGGACGGCTGGGCGCGGCTCGAGCCCGTCCCGGCGATTAGCAGGCTGCTCCTCGTCCGGCGAACCCGGGCCACCCAGGCGGTTGCGGCCGACTTCGCCCGTCAGTTGCGCCTCGCCTATCCGGCCCACCCCGACGACGCTATCGCGGCCTTGACGAGCCAATCTGCGGCGTGGGCAGGCGCCGCCCTCGTTTGGGTCGAGGCGACGGCAACGCGCGCAAGGTTCCATGCCGGTCGGTGACCAGAGGAGTGGTAGACTCGTGCGCCTCGGGGCGTGGCGCAGCCTGGTAGCGCACCTGAATGGGGTTCAGGAGGTCGAGCGTTCGAATCGCTCCGCCCCGACCACTCTCGCGAACGGGAGCCGGCCCTCCGACGACCGGAGAGCCGTTGATTGCGGGCCCGAACGAGCGCCCGCTGGTCCGAGGGAGCTCCCGCTGCCCGAACGCGCGCCGGCTGCGTGAAGGCATACCCGCTGGTCCGAGGGAGCTCCCGCTGCCCGAACGCGCGCCAGCTGCCCGAGCGCATGCCCGCCCGTGCGATCGGCGGCGAGGACCCGAATGCGCTCGGGCAACGTCCGCGAGAGCTCCGCGGTCGATCGCCTGGACCAGGGCGCCGAGAGGTAGGCTCGTTCGGTGGACGCGGGCGACGGTGAAGCAGAACGCCGCGTGCTCGTTCCTGGTGGGCTGCGGGTTGTGCCGCAGTGCGGCTGGCGCCCGTCCCGGCTCGCGGCCCCGACGGGTCGACGGCGAGCGGGAGGGCTAGCATCGAGCGCAGCGGCGCGGTGAGGCCGCCAGCAGGCGCCCGCCGTCGCGTGGCGAGGGAGGTACAGGTGGCGGACGCGCAGGCGACGAGGAAGGAGCCGATCCCCGACCAGGCGCGGGCCGTCGTCATCGGCGGCGGCGCGATCGGCACCAGCATCGCCTATCACCTGGCGAAGCTGGGCTGGACCGACATCGTCCTGCTCGAGCGCCGCCAGCTCACAGCCGGGACGACCTGGCATGCCGCCGGCCTGATCACCTCTGCGGGCATGGCGACCGAGACCCTGCTCTGGATGTCCCGCTACACGCGCGACCTGTGCGCCACGATCGAGAAGGAGACAGGCCAGGCGACCGGCTTCCGGGCGATCGGCCACTGCCACCTGGCCACCAGCAGGGAGCGCCTGGAGACGCTCCGCCGCGAGGCGGCCTTCGCGCGGATGTTCGGCGTCGACGACCAGGAGATCTCCGCCTCGGAGTTCGCGCGGCTGTGGCCCGAGGCGATGACCGACGACATCCTGGCCGCGTTCTACGTCGCCGACGAGGGGCGCGTGAACCCGGCCGACCTCGCCCAGGCCTACGCGAAGGGCGCCCGGGTGCGCGGCGCGCGGATCGTCGAGGGCGTCGCCGTCACCGGCATCGAGCAGGCGCACGGCCGCGTCACGGGCGTGATGACCGACAAGGGCCCCATCAGCACCGACGTTGTGGTCAACGCGGCCGGCCTGTGGGGTCGCGAGGTGGGGGCGATGGCGGGCGTGTCGGTCCCGCTCCAGGCGGCAGAGCACTACTACCTGATCACGGACACCGTCCCGTGGGCGCACCCGGACCTGCCGGTGGTCGAGGATCCGGACCGCTACGGCTACTACCGCGAGGAGGGCGGGGGGATCCTGGTCGGCCTGTTCGAGCCGGTCGCGAAGGCGTGGTCGCTCGACCGCGTCCCGAAGGACATCGCCTTCGCCAGTCTGGAACCCGACTGGGGGCGGATCACGCCGTTCCTGGACCATGCGATGGGCCGTTTCCCGAGCCTCCGCGACGCCGGCGTCCGGACGATGTTCTGCGGACCCGAGTCGTTCACCCCGGACACGATGCCCCAGCTGGGCGAGGCGCCCGAGCTGCGCGGCTTCTACGTGGCCGCGGGCCTGAACTCGCTGGGCATCCTCATGAGCGGCGGCGTCGGGTCCGCCATGGCCGAGCTGATCGACACGGGGATCGCGCCCGTCGACCTCTCCGGGATGCACGTCGACCGGACCCAGGCGTTCGAGACCTCCCGGAGCTTCCGCCGCGACCGCGCGGTGGAGCAGCTGGGGCGCCTGTTCGGCGACGCGGCGTTCCCCAACTGGCACCCGAAGACGGCACGGAACGTGCGCCGCTCCGCGATCCACGACCGTCTGGCGGCCGCGGGTGCCCACTTCGCCCCGTCGTCGGGCTTCGAGTACGCCGAGTGGTTCGCGCCCGGCCCCCCTCCTGCGATCGAGATCGGGTGGGGGAGGGATGCCTCATTCCCGCTCCAGGCCGCCGAGCATCGGGCCGTCCGCGAGGCCGTGGGCGTGCTCGACATGAGCATGATGGCCAAGGTCCTCGTCCAGGGCCGCGACGCCGAGGCAGTCCTCAGCCGCGTGTGCGCGAACAACGTGGCCGTGGATCCCGGACGGCTCGTGTACACGCAGTGGCTCAACGAGGCTGGCGGAATCGAGGCCGACGTCACGGTGACCCGGCTGGCGGAGGGCAGGTTCCTCGTCGTCGCCACCGACACGATCCACCGGCGTCTCGAGCCGTGGATCCGGCGCCACGCGCCAGACGGCGCGCACCTCGCGCTGACCGACGTGACCGCCGGCTGGACGCTGCTGCAGGTACAGGGGCCGCGCTCTCGTGGACTGCTCCAGGGCATGACGAGCGCCGACCTCTCGAACGACGCCTTCCCGTACCTGACCGCACAGGAGATCGACGTCGGCTACGCGCGCGCCTGGGCGATGCGGGTGACCTATGTCGGGGAGCTCGGCTTCGAGCTCCACGTCCCCGCGGACCAGGCGGTGACGGTCTACGACGCCCTGTTCGAGGCGTCGAGAGACCACGGCCTCGCGAACGTCGGCGTGGGCGCGATGGGCAGCCTGCGGCTCGAGAAGGCGTACCGCGACTACCAGGTCGACATCGACAACACTGACACCCCGCTCGATGTCGGGCTGGGCTTCGCGGTGGCCTGGGACAAGCCGGGCGGCTTCGTCGGCCGGGAGGCGCTGCTGCGGGCGCGGCAGGCTGGCCCGCCGAAGCGGCGCCTCGTCCAGGTGCTGGCGCTCGACCCCGAGCCGCTGCTGTACGGCCATGAGCCGCTGTATCGCGGCGGGAGGCTCGTCGGGCACAACCGGGTGGGCGCCTACGGCCATACCCTCGGCGGGGCCGTGGGCCTCGCGATCCTGGAGGACGATGCCGGCCTGCGCGCCGACGAGGTGGTCGGGGACGACTACGAGATCGACATCGCCGGCGTCCGACACCCGGCGCGCGTGTCCGTGAGGCCGCTGTACGACCCGGAGCGGCGTCGGATCCTCGCCTGAGACGCCCGCGCCCCCCGAGCGGCATGGACCCACCGTATCCTGACGCGAGCGCGCCACGGGGCGCCGATGGGAGGGCCGCCATGGCGAGGACGGACCGGGGCAGCGACGGGCCGACGCCGTACGGACCGTCAGGCCGCCCGGGCGAGCCGGTCCAGCAGCACGCGCCCAGCGGTCCGCCCGCCTGGAACGCGACGGCGCCGACGACACCCGCGGAGCCGGGGCCGCCCCCGCCGCCCGGCCCTCCCTCGGCATTCCCGCCGCCCATCGAGCCTTGGGCGCCGCCTCCCGGTGCGTTCTCCGCCAGCGTCTCGGGTGCAGCCGGCCTCGTGTACGGCCGCACGCTCGACCGCGTGATGGCGTGGTGGCTCGACAGCCTGATCGTCGCTGTGCCGGCGCTCATCCTGGCGGCAGTCCTCGGCGGCATGGCGAACCCGACCGGGCTGCCGCTGTTCGGGGCGTCGCTGGTGGCCAGCATCATCGCCGTCGGCATCCACCTGCTCTACTTCGTCGCCTTCTGGACTGGCAGCGCCCAGGCGACGCCGGGCATGCGCCTGATGAAGCTCCGGATCGGCGACGCGAAGGCTGGCGCGGTGCTCACCGTCCAGCAGGGGATCGTCCGCTGGCTCGCCATTGGCGGGGTGTTCCAGCTCGTCGAGATCATTCCCGACCTGGCCATCATCGGCGCCATGGCGTCGTTCCTGTGGGTGACGGTGCTCCTGGCGACCACCGCGACGAGCGCCACCAAGCAGGGCCTGCACGACCGCGCCGCCGACACGGCCCTCGTCCAGCCGGCCGGCGCGCAGACGCCGGCGGTGACGTGCCTCCTCCTTCTCGTCGGGCTGCTCTTCCTTTGGGTGATCGGCGTGGTGGCGCTCGTCGCCCTCGGCGGGCAGGTGTCGAGCATCCTGTCGACGGTCGGCGAGTCCATCTAGGGGACGCGCCGGTAGACTCAGGCCATGACCCCCGACAGCCCGCGCGGCGCCCCCCTCGATCCGCAGCAGACCGGCGGCCTCAACGACATGAGCCCGGCGATGTTCCGAGCGGCCGCGCACGAGGTGGCGGACCTGGTCGCGGACTACCTGGAGGGGGTCGAGGCGTACGCGGTGTTCCCGCCCATCGAGCCCGGCTCGATCGCGCCCGGCTTCGCGGCCCACGCGCCCGAGGCGCCGGAGCCGGTGGAGGCGATCTTGGCCGACGTGCAGCGCCTCGTCCTGCCCAACGCCACCCACTGGCAGCACCCGGGGTTCTTCGCGTACTTCTCCACCTCGGCATCGGCACCAGGGGTCCTGGGTGAGTGGATAACGGCGGCTCTCGGCCAGAACCCGATGCTGTGGCGAACCTCGCCGGTCGGCACGGAGCTGGAGGGGGTCGTCGTCCGGTGGCTCCGCGAATCGCTCGGCCTGCCGGAAGCGTTCGACGGCCTGCTGACCGACACCGCGTCCACGTCCACGCTGATGTCCATCGCCGCCGCCCGCGAGGCGGCGGGGCTCGAGGCGTCGGCGAAGGGCCTCGCCGCTCGGGACGGGTTCGGCCAGCCGCGCGTGTATGCGTCGGCCGAGGCCCACAGCTCGGTCGAGAAGGCGTGCATGACGCTCGGGCTGGGCCGGGCCTCGCTGGTCAAGATCCCGGCCAACGAGCGGTACGAGATGGACGCCGGGGCGCTTGGACGCGCCATCGCCGACGACCGCTCGGCCGGACGCACCCCGATCGCGGTGGTGGCGACGATCGGCACGACGTCGTCGACCTCAGTGGATCCGGTGCCCGCGATCGCGGGCATCGCCAGCCGCGAGGGGCTGTGGCTCCACATCGATGCCGCGTACGGCGGCGTGGTCGCGCTGCTGCCGGACCAGCGCGCGCTGTTCGCGGGCTGGGAGCGGGCGGACTCCATCGTGGTCAACCCGCACAAATGGTTGTTCACGCCGCTCGACGCGTCGCTGCTGCTCTCGCGGCGGATGGACCAGCTGCGCGCCGCGTTCAGCCTCGTGCCGGAGTACCTGCGCACGCTCGACCGCGCCAATCCCGTCCGCGACTACAACGAGTACACACCGCAGCTCGGCCGCAGGATGCGCGCCCTCAAGCTCTGGATGCAGCTGCGGTGGTTCGGGCTGGAGGGCCTGCGGCGCCGGATCGCGCACCACCTCGAGATGGCCGCGCAGTTCGCCGCCTGGGTCGACGCTGATCCGGACTGGGAACGCCTGGCACCGGTTCCGTTCGGCACCGTCTGCTTCCGCTACCGGCCGGCCGCCCTCGCCGGCCGCGAGGACGAGCCCGAGGTGCACGCCCGCATCGACGAGCTCAACACCCGGCTGATGGACGCGGTCAACCGGACGGGCGAGGTGTTCGTCTCGCACACACGGCTCGCAGACCGCTTCACCATCCGCATGGCCATCGGCAACCTGCGCACCGAGCCCCGGCACGTGGAGCGTGCCTGGAGGCTCCTGCGGGCCGAGGCCGCCAAGCTCGCCTAGCGCCGCGCGCCGGCGCAACTCGCAGAGGAGGTCGCCCGTGTCCGCGCCGGTCGAGGTCCAGTACTACTACAAGACCAAGTGGGGCTGCCACGGCGAGTGGATGGCCCTGTTCCTCAAGAACCACTGGCCGATCCTGCGCGAGCAGCTGCAGGAGGGCCGGTACACCGCGGTCCGGATGGCGACGCCGCGCTTCCACGGCGACGGCCTCGCCGGCTGGGATGTCATGGTCTCGATCACGTACGCGGACTGGGCGACCATCGAGGAGCACGCGGACCCCGAGCTCGTCACGCGCCTGTACCCGGACCAGGCGGCGTTCCAGGCCGAGGAGGCCCGGCGGTTCGAGATCCTCGAGGCGCACTGGGACGTCGTGCTCGAGGAGCAGCCGCTCCCGTAGCCGCAGCCCGTGCTACATGGTCGGCTTGAGGACCATCAGCACGACGATGACCAGGACGAGCGCGAAGGAGAGCCCTGCCAGCATGCGCGAGCGGCTGGCGGCCGCGGCGTACTCGGGCGTCGTGGGGTCGGCGATGGCGAACTCGCGGCGGCGGCGCATCGCGGGGGCGACCAGGAGCGCGCCGATGGCCGCGAGCACGATGTACAGGACGATCGCCGCGGCGATCCACAGGGTCTCGAACGAGTAGGGGCCGGTGAGGACCGTCAGGATGCCGGCGACGAAGGCGACCACGTACGAGGGGTTCGCGATGCGCCGGTCGAGCAGGCTCACGTTCTCGATCGTCCAGACGAGACGGTCGCGGTCGAGGCCCGCCCGTCCGTACCAGAACTGGTAGGTCGCGTTGGCGCCCACCGCTGAGATCACCGCCAGGATGTGGATGAGGGCGAAGGCGAGGTAGATCTGCATGGTCCGATTGTGCCGCCGACGCGGGCGGCGCGCGGCTCCAGCGGCCATAATGGCGGCTGCCACCCGACCGTCCCACCGGAGGCCCGAAGGCCAGTGCCGCCGATCACCGAACTGACCCGCATCGAGCCTGTCCACCTGACCCGCCTCCGCCGGCAAGGGATCTCCACGACGGGGATCCTGCTCGAGGTCTCGGAGACGGCCACCCGCCGCCAGTCGCTGGCGGACCACGTGAAGGCCTCGACCAACGACGTCCTCACCTGGCGCGACGAGGCGCTGATGCTCAATCTGGTCGACTTCAGCGCGGCCGAGCACGAGCTGTTCGTCCAGGCTGGCATTGACGGTCTCCGGGATATCCTCGGCGTCGACCTGCCCGAGTTCCGCGCGCGCATCGCGCGGGCCGCCACCGAGCTGGCCGTCTCGCCGCCGGACACGCTGATGGTCGAGACGTGGTGGGAGCAGGCCCGGACGCTCGAGGAGGAGTAGGGGCGGCGCGGGCCTGCTGCGCCTTCCCGGTACCATCGGGCGGTGATGGCAACCGTCCGCAGCAGCGTCGCCGCCGTCGTGCTCGGCGTCTCGGCGGCGCTCGTGATCGTCGCGCTGGCGATCCTGCCGTTCCTCACGCCCGTCTGGATGGGCATGGGACAGGGCTTCGCGCAGGCGACGGCGTGGACTGGGTACACGGACGCGCAGCTCCGCTACGTGACCGACGGCATCGTCCACGACCTGGTCTTCGGGCCGCCGGACTTCGCGGTCGCGCTGCCTGGCCAGACGACGCCGGTGCTCAATCCCGACGAGCGGGCCCACATGCGGGACGTGCGCGGGGTGTTCGCGGGCTACTACGCGGTGGCGCTGGGCGCGGCCGTCGTGCTGGCCGCGGCATTCCTGCTCGCCCGCGGCGGCGACGCGCGGAGGCGCCTGTGGCGCCGTCTCTCCCGGTCGGGGACCGTGATCGCGGTCGTCACCGTCGTGGGCGGCGGCGTGGGCCTCCTGGTGTTCGACCAGGCGTTCACGCTGTTCCACGAGATCTTCTTCCCCGGCGGGAACTGGGCGTTCGACCCCCGGGTGGACAAGCTCGTCCAGATCTTCCCCGACCAGTTTTGGAGCGACACGACCGTCGGCGTCGGGTTCGTGACCGTGGCACTGGCGCTGGGCCTCCGACTGGTCGGGCGGTCTCGCGCGGAGGCGCTGGAGACGGTGAGCGACGGGAGTCGCGACGGGGCCCCATCATGAACGGCGGCTTCCCCGTCGTGAGCCTGTTCGGCATCGAGTTCCGCGTGTCGTTCACGCTCGCGGTGATGGTCGGCTTCGTGGCCCTGGTCGGCGCGGAGCAGGCGGCCAGCCTCGCGCCGGAGATGCCGGCCGCCCTCCAGTGGGTGATCGGCGGGGGCGTTGCGGTGCTGTTCCTCATCTCGGTGCTCGTCCACGAGCTCGCACACGCGCTGGTCGGGAGGCGCCGGGGTGTTCGGACCACATCGGTCGTTCTGGGGCTCGTCGGCGGGCTGGCCCCGCTCTCGATCGAGGCGGCGCATCCGCGCGATGAGCTCGCGATCGCGGTCGCCGGGCCGCTCACGTCGCTGGCGATCTCGGCGGTCGTGCTCCCGATCGGCGTCGTGCTGGGCCTCGCCGGGGACGCGGCGGGGCCGATAGCCGGCGCCCTGTTCGTGCTCGGTGCGCTGAACCTCATGCTGGGCCTCTCGAGCCTCTTGCCCGGCCTGCCGCTCGACGGCGGGCGTGCGGTCCGGGCGGTGGCCTGGTCCCGGACGGGCGACGCGGATCGGGCGGCGACGGCGACGGCTCGGATCGGCCGCTACCTGGGCTGGGCGGTGACCGGGGTGGGCTTGGTCGTGATGCTGGTTGACGATCCCATCCTCGGCCTGATGATCGCCGTTCTGGGCTGGCTGCTGAGCGGGGCGTCGCGCGGCCTCGAGCAGCGCGCGGAGATGGAGCGCGCGGTGCGCGGCGTGACGGTCGCGGACGCGCTGGTGGAGAACGTCCCGCATGTCGGGCCCGCGCTGACCCTCGACACGTTCGCGGGGCAGCTGGGAGTCGACGGGGCGCCGGTCGCGGTGCCCGTGGTCGACGACGGCGAGGTGGTGGGCGTGGTGGGCGTCAGCGCGCTGCGCCGCCTGTCGCACGGGAAGCTCGCGACGTCGCGCGCCGCGGACGTGATGGCCTCACCGCCGCAGGCTCCGCTCGTGGCGCCGACCGATGAGATCTGGAAGGTGATGGAGACGATGCAGCAGCGCGGCCTCGACGGGCTCGCCGTGGTGGAGGAGGGCAGGCTCGTGGGCATGGTGACGCGGGAATCGCTGGTGACGGCAGTGCGGTCGCGGCTGCCCATGATCGCCGTGTGGCGAGGTCGCGGACGGTGAGCGCGCTGGTCCCCGTCGAAGTGGCGCAGGCGACGGCGCTCGCGGGCGTGGAGCCGCTTGGCCCGGATGCGCCGATCGCCCCCGAGGCAGCCCTGGGGCGAGTGCTGGCGGAGGCCGTGACCGCGGTCACGTCGCTGCCGCCCTGGGACAACTCGGCCATGGACGGATACGCGATCCGCGCCCAGGATGTCGCGGCAGCCGAGGACGCCAGCCCGGTCCGGCTCGTGGTGGTGGGGGAGACCCGCGCGGGCGTGGCCCCCGACGTGCGGGTGCTCGAGGGCACGGCCGTGCGCATCGCGACCGGCGCCCCGATCCCCGTCGGCGCCGATGCGGTGGTCCCCGTCGAGGAGACCACGCCCCTCGACTCGGCAGGTACGGCGGGTCGGCGCGGACAGGAGGCCACCGGGCCGCTGCCCGCGGCCTGCCTGGTCCACCAGGCGATGGAGCGTGGCAGCCACATCCGGCGGAAGGGTTCGGACATCCGCGACGGCGCGACCGTTGCCGGGCCGGGCGACATCGTGACGCCGGCCGTGGTCGCGCTGGCCGCGGGCGCCGGGGCGACGCAGGTGCTGGTCCGGCGGCGGCCCGTGGTGGCCGTCCTGGCGACCGGCGACGAGGTGCGTGCCGCCGGCGCGCCGCTGGGCCCGGCGGGGATCCCGGACGCGAACGGCCCGGGGATCCGTTCCCTCGTCCGCGACGCGGGGGCCGAGGCGATCGACCTGGGCATCGCCGAGGACCGGCTCGAGGACGTCCTCGCCCGGCTGCATCACGGCCTGGGTGCGGCCGATCTCGTGGTGGTGGCGGGGGGCGTGTCGGTCGGTCCGTACGACGTCGTCCGGACCGCCTTCGACACCGTGGGCCACGTCGACCTGTGGCGTGTCGCGCTCCAGCCCGGCAAGCCCTTCGCGTTCGGTCGTGCCGACGTCGCGGGCCGTCCTGCGCCGACGCTGCTGTTCGGGCTGCCCGGCAACCCGGTGTCGGTGTTCGTCACGTTCGAGCTGTTCGTCCGGCCTGTGATCCGCCGACTCGCCGGGCACCGGCGGATCCATCGACCGCTGGACCGGTGCGTGCTCGAGGAGCCGGTGAGCAAGAGCCAGGGGCGGCGGGGCATGCAGCGCGTGGTTGCGCTGCGGGCGGACGACGGGAGCCCGCTGCGCGACGGGCGGGGCCGCGTGCGGGTCCGGCTCGCAGGGGGGCAGGGGAGCCACATGCTGACGGCGCTCGCCGGCGCCGACGGCCTGGCAGCGGTGCCCGAGGCTCTCGCGGTCGCCGAGGCCGGGACCGAGCTGGAGCTGCGCTGGCTCGACTGACGCCTCCGGTTCGCCGCCCGTGCGGGCCAGCGCGCGTGCAGTGTGGGCCCGTATGCGGCCGGATCTTGTGTTAACAGTTACCAATGCGTCACCATAGGCCACGGCCAACCGCTGAGCGACCGTGCCGCCGGGCCCCCGCCGGCTGGCGCACATCGGTAGGATCGTGCGAGCCACGGAGGACCAATGGACCGCAACGACACGCCGCGAACGGAACGCCGCCGCCTGACCCACGTCGACCGGCGGGGCCGGCCGCGAATGGTCGACGTGTCCGCGAAACCGTCGACGGCTCGGCGTGCCGTCGCCGAGGCCGAGGTGGCGGTGTCCGCGGAGACGCTGAGCCTCGTGATCGACGGCGGCGGGCCGAAGGGCGACGTCCTCTCGGTGGCCGAGCTGGCCGGCGTGATGGGCGGCAAGCGCACCTGGGAGCTGATCCCCCTTTGCCACCCGCTCTCCCTCACGGACCTCGTGGTGACGGTCACCCCGGACCGGGCCGCCAGTGTGCTGCGGATCCGCGCCGAGGCTGCCACCACCGGCCCGACCGGTGTGGAGATGGAGGCGATGACGGCGGCGTCGATCGCCGCCCTGACCGTCTACGACATGGTCAACGGCGTGGAGCGTGGCGTCGAGGTGCGGGCGGTGCGGCTGCTGTCGAAGAGCGGTGGGAAGAGCGGGGAGTGGCACCGGCCGGCCCAGCCCGCGACCGCAGATGCCGAGCGGCCGAAGCGGCGGCCCGGGGAGCGGATGGCCGGCCGGCTGGGCAGGAAGCGGCCGGTGGGCGGATGACGCGAAGAAGCGCCCTCGTCCTCACGGTGAGCGACGGGGTGGCCGCCGGCGCGCGCGCCGACGTGTCCGGGGACGCGCTCGCCGGGCGTCTGGAGGCCCTGGGGTTCGAGGTGGAGCGCGGGCTCGTGTCCGACGAGCTCCCGGCGATCGCCGCCGCCGTCCGCGAGGGGGCAGCGGCGCACCCGCTGGTGGTGACCACGGGCGGCACCGGCCTGACGCCGCGCGACGTGACGCCGCAGGCCACGGCGAGTGTGATCGACTACGAGGTCCCGGGCCTGGCCGAGGCCATGCGTGCCGAGGGCCGCCGGTCCACGCCGATGGCCTCGCTCTCGCGCGGGCTCGTCGGCGTCGCGGGCGGTGCGCTCGTCGTCAACGTGCCGGGCTCGCCCCGGGGCGCTGTCGAGTCGCTCGACGCCGTGATCCCGGTCCTCGACCACGCGCTGGAGACGCTCTCCGGTCCGTTCGACCACGACACCGCCCGCGCCGCAGGCCGGCGCGACCTGCCACCGGGCGCCTGAGGAGGAGACCACCCCCGTGTTCGAGTCGTTCGCCCACGTGCCGGCCTACCCGCTGGTGTTCCCGATCTTCTGGGGCGGCTTCGCGGTGTTCCTGCTCGTGGTCATGCGCCACGCCCGGGTGTGGGCGGTGGTCCAGCCGACCGAGCCTCGGGCATTCCGGAACGTGCCGCGGCGGATCGGCGGGCTGGTCCGGTACACGCTGCTCCAGACGCGCATGTTCACCGAGCCGAATGTCGCGGTGATGCACTTCGGCCTGTTCCTGGGCTCGACGATCCTGCTGATCGGCAACATCAACTTCGTCACGGGCGGGCTGCCCGAGTTCGTCATCGGCTACCCGCTCGACGGCGCGATCTGGGCCTTCCTCCTCGGCCTCCAGAACGTGATGGCGGTCGCGGCCCTAGTTGCCACGGCGTACGCGATCTACCGGCGGGTGTTCGTGAAGCCCAGGCGACTCATCTCCACGGCGGTCCACTACCAGACGCTCGCGTTCATCGCGGCCGTGGTGGGCACCGAGTTCGTGGCCCAGTGGTTCGAGGCTGCCGCCTTCGGGTCGATCAACGGGGCCTTCATCTCGGACTACTTCGGCGGCCTGCTCACCGGGCTCGGGCACGACGTCACGAACGGGGCGTTCGTGGCCCTGTGGTGGGCGCACGTGGCAGTCCTCGTCGCGTTCCTCATCTTCATCCCGCACAACAAGCACTTCCACGTCTACACGACGTTCGTCAATGTCTGGCTGCGCAAGCTGGAGCCGCGCGGCCAGCTGCCGGCAATGGACCTCGAGCGCGAGGACGCGACCTTCGGCGTGCGGACGATCGCGGACCTGCCGTGGAAGGACGTGTTCGACAGCTTCACCTGCACCGAGTGCGGACGCTGCACCAGCCAGTGCCCGGCGAACCGGACGGGCAAGACCCTCGACCCGCGCGCACTGATCATGGGCCTGCGCAGGATGTCGGAGGCCGCTGAGGCGGGCATCGACCTGATCCCCAACGGGCCGATCGTGCGCGACACGTACGGGCTCGACGACACCGCGCCGAGCAAGGACCTCGTCGCGGCGCCGATCGTGGGCAACGCGATCAGCTTCGACTCGGTGTGGGACTGCGTGACCTGCGGCGCCTGCGTCGAGGCCTGCCCGGTCACGATCGAGCACGTGGACAAGATCGTGGGCCTGCGCCGGAACCTGGTCCTCGAGGATTCGAAGTTCCCCAGCGAGCTGACGCCCGCCTTCCGCGGCATGGAGAGCGTGGGCAACCCGTGGGGCCAGCCGCCGAGCGCCCGCCTCGACTGGGCGAAGGGCCTCCCGTTCGAGGTCCGGACTGCCGAGGACGTCAAGCGGGCCGGCGAGCTCGACGGGCTGGAGGTCCTCTACTGGGTGGGCTGCGCGGCCGCCTTCGACGACCGCAACCGGCGCGTCGCCCGCGCGGTCGCCACGTGCCTCGACGCCGCGGGCGTCAGCTTCGCCGTGCTCGGCCAGGAGGAGTCGTGCACGGGGGACCCGGCGCGGCGGATGGTCTACTAGTTCGTCTTCCAGATGCTCGCCGGCCAGAACATCGAGACGCTCAACAGGTATGGCATGGCCGAGCGGACGATCATCACGGCGTGCCCGCACTGCTTCAACACCATCGGCAACGAGTACGGCCAGCTGGGCGGCAACTTCAGGATCCGCCACCACAGCGAGTATCTGGCCGACCTCGTCCGCAGGGGACGCCTCCGGGTCGGCGCCGACGGCATGCCGCAGCGCACGGTCACGTACCACGACTCCTGCTACCTGGCCCGATACAACGGCGTGATGGAGCCGCCGCGCGACATCCTTGGCGCGATCCCGGGCGTGACGATGGTCGAGATGGCCGACAACCACCGCCAGACGATGTGCTGCGGTGGTGGCGGGGGCCGGATGTGGATGGACGAGAGCCGCGGCAACACCCGGATCAACGCCGCCCGCACCGAGCAGGCGCTCGCGACACAGGCAGAGACGGTGGCGACCGCGTGCCCGTTCTGCATGGTCATGCTCCGCGACGGCATCGCCGAGGCCGGCCGCGGCGCCGACACCGCCGACCCGGTCATCAGCGCCGACATCAGCGAGCTGCTCGCCGACGCGCTGGCGCCGGCGCCGGTCATCCCGGAGGGCGACGTCCCCGAGGGGCGGCGCCTGACGGTCGTCTAGCACGCGCAGCCTCGTCGGCTGCTGCCCCACGACCGTCGCCCACCCTGCCCGTCGCGAGCGCCTTGCGTGGCTATACACTCGGTGTATAGTGCACGGCATGTCCACCGCCCACGCGCTCCTCGGCCTCCTCGAGCCCGCGCCGCGCCACGGGTACGACCTCAAGCGCCTGTTCGACCGGTACATCGCCCCCGACCGCCCGCTGGCGTTCGGCCAGGTGTACGCGACCCTGGGCCGGCTCGAGCGCGACGGCAATGTGGTCGTGGCGGGGACCGGCCAGGCCGAAGGCCCGGAACGCCGGATCTACGCGATCACGGGGCGGGGGAGTGACGCCCTCGCGAAATGGATGGGCGACCCGATCGAGCCCGAGCCGCACCTCCAGGCGACCCTGTTCACCAAGGTCACGCTCGCGGTGCTCACCGGCCGCCCGGTCACGCCGCTGCTCGACGCGCAGCGCCACGCGCACCTTGCACGGATGCGTGAACTCACCGCGGTCCGCCGGACGGCAGCGCTGCCGGTCGCCCTGCTGGCCGACTACGCACTGTTCCACCTGGAGGCGGACCTCCGCTGGATCGAGCTCACCGCCGCCCGCGCGGACGAGCTCGCCCGCCAGATCGCGCCGCTGCTGCCGAGCGACAGCGGTGCGGGCAGTCCCGCCGACAGCGCTCCCGAGGAGACCGCATGAGCGACATCACCCGCCTGACGGCCCCCGCGTTGATGACCGCCCTCGCCCCTGCCCCCGGCGCCCGCGATCAGCGCCCCGCCAGGACCGTGCTGCGCGGCGAGGGGCTGACCCGGCGCTTCGGCCTGACCGAGGCCCTGCGCGGCATCGACGTCGACATCCGCGAAGGGGAGATCGTCGCGGTGATGGGGCCGTCCGGGAGCGGCAAGTCGACGCTGCTCCACTGCCTGGCCGGCATCCTGCGGCCGGACGGCGGCACGGTGCAGTTCGACGGCCGGCGTATCGACGACCTGGGCGAGTCCGAGCGCAGCCGGCTGCGCAGGAGCGCGTTCGGCTTCGTGTTCCAGTTCGGCCAGCTCGTGCCGGAGCTGCCCGCGGTCGAGAACGTCGCCCTGCCGCTCATGCTCGACGGCGTGGCGCGCGCCAGGGCCACGGCCACGGCCGCCGACCTCTTCCCGCGACTCGGCCTGGAGGGGCTCGAGCGCCGCCGGCCCGGCGAGATGTCCGGCGGCCAGGCGCAGCGCGTCGCGGTGGCGCGGGCTCTGGTCACCGAACCGCGCGTCATCTTCGCGGACGAGCCCACGGGCTCGCTCGACAGCCTGTCGGGCGAGCAGGTCATGGAACTGCTCACCCAGGCCTCGCGGGCCGCGGGCGTGGCCGTGATGCTCGTCACCCACGAGCCGCGGATCGCCGCCTACGCCGACCGCGAGCTGATCGTGCGCGACGGCCGCCTCGCCGACGGCACCGGCCAGTGATCCGCCTCGGCTGGCGCCTGACGGTCGCCGGGGGGCGGTCGAGCGCCGTGGTCACCGGGCTGACGGCGCTCGCGGTGGCGGTGGGCACGGCGATCCTGCTGTTCGCGCTCTCGTTCGAGCCTGCGCTCCAGACCCGCTACGACCACTCCGCCTGGCGGGACACGAACGGCAGCCTCGACCTCGCGACCGCCGACCACGGGCTGATGCTGTCGCGGACCGACGACCACTTCCACGGCCTCCGGATCACACGCATGGACGTGGCGGCCCTGTCGCCCGACACGCCGGTGCCGCCGGGCCTCGACCATGTGCCGACGGCGGGCCAGGTGTACGCGTCGCCCGCGCTCGCCGCGCTGATCGCAGTGAACCCGCCCGACGAGCTCGGCGACCGCTTCGGGGCGATCACCGGGACGATCTCAGGGGCCGGGCTGACCTCACCCGACGAGCTGGCCGTGATCGTGGGGCGCGACCCCGCGCAGCTG
>JBJKRU010000220.1:0-21409 GCA_046704485.1 Candidatus Limnocylindrales bacterium
AGCGCGCCGCAACCCGGGTGCTGACCGTCTGGCAGTACTTCGGCTCCACGCTCCGCGCCGGCGGGACGACCGACGTGGCGGGGACCGCGTGGCGTCAGGTGCGCCAGGCCGTCGTCGACGCAGCAGCCCGCTATGGCATCGGGGTGGTGGACGGGTACGCCGCGTTCAGCGGGCCCGACGGGTCGCGAGATGCATTGGCGGCGGGCGAGCTGCTGGCCGATGAGACGCACCTGACCAGCAAGGGGGTGGAGCGCCTGGTCGGCCTGTTCGTCGCGTCGGGCCTGACGCCGTAGCGCCTCCCGCCGGCGGCCGGATCAGGCCAGCCCTCGGCCCTTCTCGAGCACGATCTGGAGGTCCTGCGTGATGCCCGTGGCGAAGCCGGCCTCGCTGATCGCGAGGTAGTACTCCCACATCCGGATGAAGCGGTCGTCGAAGCCCATGGCGCGCACCGCGTCGGTGCGGTCGGTGAACGCCGCGCGCCACGCCTGCAGCGTGCGCACATAGCTGGGGGCGATGTCCTCGACCCGCCGCACCAGCAGCCGGGTCCCGTGGAGCGACCGCTCGATCTCCGCCAGGCTGGGCAGCAGGCCGCCCGGGAAGATGTAGGTCTGGATCCAGTTCGCGCCCCGGCGCTGCGGCTCGTAGGCGACGTCCGGGAAGGCGATGGTCTGGAGGCTCATCCGGCCGCCCGGCCTCAGCGCCCGGTCGCACGCCTCGAAGAACGTCGCGAAGTACTCCGCGCCAACGGCCTCGAGCATCTCGATCGACACGATCGCGTCGTACGTGCCCTGGACGTCGCGATAGTCGCGGAGCTCAACGGCGGCGAGGTCGGCCAGGCCCGCATCGGCGATCCGCCGCGTCGCGAGCTCGTGCTGCGCGGGCGACACCGTGATCGACGTGACCCGGCAGCCGAGCTCGCCGGCGGCATACATCGCGAAGCCGCCCCAGCCGCTGCCGATCTCGAGCACGTGCTCGCCGCCGCGAAGCCCGGCCCGCTCGGCCATCACGCGGTACTTGTTGCGCTGCGCGTCGACGAGCGACTGGTCGGGGGTGTCGAAGACCGCACTCGAGTACGTCATCGTCTCGTCGAGGAACAGCCGGTAGAAGTCGTTGCCGAGGTCGTAGTGGGCCTCGATGTTCCGCCGGCTGCCGGGAACGGTGTTGCGGCGCGCCCGGTGGGCGAGGGTCTTGCGGAGGCGCAGCGGCACGCGCCACCAGCCGGACGGCAGGGCCAGCGCCTCGCGGTTGAGGCCGGCCACCTTGAGGAGCGCCGGGAGGTCAGGGCTCGACCACAGGCCCTCCATGTACGCCTCGCCTGCCCCGATCTCGCCGCCCAGCAGCATCTTCACGCCGGCGGCGGCGTCGTGGACCCGAAGCTCGCCCGCATGGGTCGAGGTCCGGTCGCCGTAGACGTGTCGCGACCCGTCGGGCAGCACCACGGTGAGGCGGCCGACGCGGATCCTGCGGGCGGCGGCGAGCATCACGCGCTGCGCCGTCTCCTCGACGATGCGGCCGGGCAGCATCGCAGCCCGGCTCGCCGCCTCGCCGCTCATCGCGTCGCCTCCCCGGCGGCCCGGGGAGCGCGCACCGTCTGCGAGTGGCGGAAGAACGGGGCGCCCCTGAACCACAGCCGCACCGCGTGGTAGTGGATCATCGCAATCGTCTTCTGGGTCACGAGCGGATGCCGGACCAGCATCCGGAGCAGGCTGCGGTCCGTCAAGGGGCGGCGGCGCAGCACCAGGCTGGTGCTGATCACCACATCGCCGTCCTGGCGCAGGCTGATGGCCAGGCGGAGGCCGTCCCGGTCGTCGCGGACGTGCACCGCGTACCGGCCGCCCATGCCGATGAACGGGGACACGAAGAACGTCTTGTCCATGCCCGTCGTGAAGGGGCGAGCGGACGCGGGGCCGCCGTCCGGATGCAGCGTGTAGAGGTGCCGCTCGCCGAACGTGTTGTGCACCTCGGCGACCACCAGCCGAAGCACGCCCGCCTCGTCGCGGCACAGGAAGAAGCTGGCCGGGTTGAACACGTACCCGAGCACCCGCAGGTTCGTCACCAGGGTGATCCGCCAGCCATCGGGATCCTCGCCCTCGGCCCGCAGGTGGGCGCGCACCGCCGCGTCCACGTCAGGCCCAGGGATGGGCAGGTGGTCGGCGTCGCGGAACGTCGCGACGGCCCGCCGGTTGCGGCCGAACAGCCGCAGCCGCCGGTCGAGTTCTGGCAGTTCGGCGAGGTCGATCGCGGCGTACCAGACGTCATGCTCGAGCGCGTAGGCGACGGGCTGCGCCCGGTGGTGCCGCACTTTGCCCTCCAGGAGATTCGACCTCACGCCGCCGCCTCCGTCGGCACCCGGCCACCCGCGGCCACCCGCGGGACCGCGCGCTCTGCGATCGCCGGCCCGATGCGCTCCGCGACCTCGAAGCCGGACCGGCACCCGTCCTCGTGGAACCCGTACCCGAGGTGGGCGCCGGCGAACCACGTGTGGTGGCGGCCCTGGAGCGCCTGCAGGCCCGCCTGCGCATCCAGCGTGCGGAACGTGTACATCGGGTGGCTGAACTCGCGAGCCAGGATTACCCGCTGCGGGTCCACCTTGTCGCCCGGGTTGAGCGACACGAGGTACTGGACCGGTCCCGGCAGCGACTGGAGCCGGTTCATGTGGTACGTCATCGTGAGGGCGTCGGCCGGCATCCGGCAGTCCGGCGTGTGCACGTTCCATGACGCCCAGGCGCGGCGGTTGGCGGGGAGGAGCCGCTCGTCGGTGTGCAGGACGACCTCGTTGCGCGAGTACTCGAAGCCGCCGAGGACGCGGCGCTCGGCCTCGTCCGCGTCGCCCAGGAGCCGGAGCGCCTCGTCCGCGTGGGTCGCCACCACAACCTCGTCGAACCGCTCGATGTCCCCGCCCGCCGTCCTGATCGAGGCGCCGAGGGGGTGGCGCGCCACCTCGATGACCGGGTGCCCCGCCCGGAGGGTGCCGGGCGGCAGCGCCGCGAGCAGACGCTCCACGTAGGCCTTCGAGCCGCCCTTCACCACCTGCCACTGCGGGGCGTTGCCGATCCCGATCAGGCCGTGGTTGTCCAGGAAGTGCAGGAGGTAGTCCACGGGGAACTCGAGCACCCGGTCGGCGGCGGTCGACCACACCGCGGATGTGATGGGCACGATGAAGTGCTCGCGGAAGCCGCGGCCGTAGCGACGCTCGTCGAGCCACTCGCCGAGCGTTGCCCGGCTGCGCTCGGGGCCGTCGAGCAGGCGGCGGGCATCTGCGTAGAAGCGCCGCACGTCCGCCAGCATCTGCCACTGGCTCGGGCGGCCGAGGGTGGCCAGGTCCGGGAAGAAGCCGCGCACGCCGCGCGAGCTGAAGGCGATGTCGCAGGCGTCGCACGCCGACGCGAACGACATGTCGCTCGCCTGGTGCTCCACGCCCAGCGCCTCGAAGAGCCCCACCAGTCGCGGGTAGGTGCGCTCGTTGTAGACGATGAACCCGGTGTCCACGCCCACCGTGCCGTGCGGGGTGTCCACGTCCACCGTCGCTACGTGCCCTCCCGGCACCGAGTCGCGCTCGAACAGCGTCACGCGGTGGCCGGCGCGGTCCAGCGCCCAGGCTGCGGTGAGGCCGCTGACGCCTGACCCGACGATTGCGATGTCCATCTCGTCTCCCTCAGGCTCCGGCCGCGAGCCGGTCCAGCGCGCGCTGCATGCCGTCGCGCGCGTCGCGCGCGATCCGCCGGAATGCGCCGCTCGCGAACGGCGCCGCCAGCGACAGGAGCCCCTGGAGGCGGATGTCCGCCGTGTAGTCGATCCGGGTGCCCGTGGGCGTCGCCTCGAACCGGATGTCGTCGACCGCCGCCACGCCGGCTCCCGCGCCGGTCAGCACCACCCGGCGGGACGGCTCGTAGACGGTGACCTCGTAGCGCATCGGCGACACCCTCCCCCGCATCCGGACGCCCAGGTCGTACCGGGCGCCGAGGGCGGTGGGGCCGGCATCGACCCGCGCGGAGCTGGCGACGCCGGGGTCCCACTGCTCCGCGTTGGCGAAGTCAGCGACGAAGGCGAAGGCGCGCTCGATGGGGAGTCTGGTCTCGAGGTGCTCGTGGAGGATGGGCATGGCTTGCATTCCTGTACAAAGTTTGTATCATGTTGGCAACGCAACCTTACCCGTCGCTGACGAACCCGTCAAGGTATGTATAAGGATCGAGAGATGAGTCGAGGTACCAACCCGATGCAGGTCGCTGTCGCGATCCCGGAGGCCAGAGCGCGCAGCCTCCATCGCTGGAACCTGGCGCTGGCGGCGTTGCACGCCGTCCAGGGCGCGATCATCCTGGCGATCTCGTTCGCACGGGACCCGGTCGTCGCCTCGCCGGTCGTGAGCAGCTTCCTGTCCTACGACGCGGCCACGAAGACCCTCGTCCCGGCCCAGCGGGCCCTGTTCGAGCTGCCGATCGGCCCCGCGGTCGCGCTGTTCTTCTTCCTCAGCGCGATCGCCCACGGCGCGCTGGCGGTGCCGGCCCGGTCCTGGTACGAGAGCTGCCTCGCGCGCGGCATGAACCCCGCGCGCTGGCTCGAGTACGCGCTGTCTTCGAGCGTGATGATCGTGGTCATCGCGGCGCTGTCGGGCATCCAGGAGATCGGCACGCTGATCGCGATCTTCGGCGTGAACGCGGCGATGAACCTGTTCGGCTGGAGCATGGAGCTGGCGAACGAGGGCCGGCCGAAGGCGCAGTGGTCGCACTACCTCTTCGGCTGCGTGGCCGGGATCGTGCCCTGGATCGTGGTCTCCGTGGCCCTGTGGACGGCCGCGACCGAGCCAGGCGCCGCCGCGATCCCCGGCTTCGTGATCGCGATCTTCGTCTCGCTGTTCATCAGCTTCAACGTGTTCGCGTTCAACATGGTCCTCCAGTACCGGAGGGCGGGTCGGTGGCGGGACTACCTGTACGGCGAGCGCGTGTACATGCTGCTGAGCCTGTTCGCGAAGACCATCCTCGCGTGGCAGGTCTTCTTCGGCACCCTGCGGCCGTGAAGGAGGGGCTGTCGTGACGACCCACCAGCTTCGGGCGAGCCAAGTCGTGGCACGCCCGGTCGACGAGGTCTTCGCGTTCTTCGCGGAGCCCCGCAACCTCGGCAGGATCACCCCGTCCAGCATGGGGTTCGAGTTCCTCTCGAGCGACTTCGCCATGCGGGAGGGCCTCACCATCGACTACCGGCTCCGCCCCCTCCTGGGCCTGCCGACCGAGTGGCGGACCGAGATCACCGCCCACGACCCCCCGCGGTCGTTCGCGGATGTGCAGGCTCGCGGGCCGTACCGGCGCTGGGAGCACGTCCACCGCTTCACGGCCGTGGCGGACGGCACGCTGGTCGAGGACGAGGTCACGTACGAGCTCCCGCTGGGGCCGCTCGCCAGCCTGCCGCATCGCTGGCTCGTCCGGCCGGAGCTCGACAAGATCTTCCGCCACCGCGCCCGGGCGATCGAGGCGATCTTCGCGACGCCGGACGCCAACCCGGCGCCGATGACCGTGGCCGTCGCGGGCGGCACCGGCTTCGTCGGCCGGGCGATCGCCCACGAGCTGTTCCGGCGAGGCCACCGGGTCATCGTGCTCAGCCGTCGAGGCGAGACGGCACGCGGCGACCTGCCGGACGGCGTCGAGCTCCGGACGGCCGACGTGACGACGCCGGCCCCGCTCCGTGGCGCGCTCGCGGGCGTCGACGCGCTCGTCATCGCGCTCGCCTTCGACAACTCGCCGATCGAGGCGCCGCGGCGCGGCCAAACGTTCGACGCCGTCGACGCGGCCGGCACCGAGCACCTCGTCGCGGCGGCCCGGGAGGCGGGGGTCGCGCGGCTCGTCTACCTGTCCGGCGCCGGGGCAGCCGCCGACGCACGTCGACACTGGTTCCGCGCGAAGTGGCGGGCCGAGGAGGCGATCCGCGGCGGCGACCCCGCCTGGACGATCCTCCGCCCGACGTGGATCTACGGTCCCGGCGACGTCTCGCTGATCCGGTTCCTCGACTTCGGGCGGCGGCTGCCGGCCGTGCCGATGACGAACGCGGGCCGCCAGCTCCTGGCGCCGGTTTTCGTCCGGGACGTCGCGGCACTCGCCGCCGACGCACTCGTCAGTCCGGCCGCCGAGGGCCGGGTGTTCGAGCTGGGCGGCCCGGACACCTTGCCGATGCGCGACGTCATCCGGCGCGCGCTCGCCGCCGCCGGGATCCGACGGCCGGTCGTGCCGGGCCCGACGCCGCTCCTCAAGCTCGCCGCGGCGCCGCTTGCGCTCCTGCCCCGCCCGCCGCTCACGCCCGCCGCCGTGGACTTCGTGAACCAGCCGGCAACAGTTGACGTGGCGCCTCTGCTGGCGCTGATGCCGCGACGGCTCACCCCGCTTGACGAGGGGCTCGCGTCCTACCTCGCGCCCGAGTCGGGTCCAGGCACGCTCGCCTTCGATGGACGGAGTCCGGCAGCCCGTTCGACCACCACCGCAGAAACCGCTTCGTGACGTGACGTCGTCGGTCGCCGTCGTGTGGTTCCGCCGGGACTTGCGCGTCCACGACCACCCGGCACTCGTCCGGGCGGTCGGCGAGTTCGGCCGGGTCGCGCCGCTCTTCGTCGTGGACACGCGGCTCGTCGGCGGGCGGCCGGGGGCGGGCCGCGCCGGCGCGTCCAGCCCCAACCGGACCTGGTTCATGCGCGAATCCGCGGCAGAGCTGTCACGCCAGCTCGCCGGCCGCGGTGCGGAGATGTCGATCCTCCGTGGCGACCCCACGGAGCTCGTGCCGCGGTTCGCCGCGGGGATCGGCGCCCGCGCTGTCTTGGTCAGCCGGGACTACTCGCCGTACGGGCGGCGTCGTGACGACGGCGTGGCGCGCGCGTGCGCCTCGCTCGGGATCGACTTCATCTCCGAGACCGGCCTCCTCGTCCACGAACCCGAGGCGGTGCGCCGGTCGGACGGCGGCCCATTCAGCGTCTTCACGCCATTTCACCGGGCGTGGGAGACACTCGGACGCCGACCCGTTCTCGGCCCGCCGGGGCGGATCCGCGGGATACCGACGCCGTATGCCGTCGAGCGGTCGATCGAGGCGCTCCTCGCCGACGTCGCCCCGACCGCTGACCCGACCGCGATCCCCTCACCCGGCGAGACGGCCGCCCGAGCCCGACTGGAGGCGTGGGCGCGCTCCGAGGCGTTCGCCTCGTACGCGGCCGGGCGCGACCGGCTCGACCACGAGGGCTCCTCCCGCCTGAGCCAGGACCTGCGCTGGGGGCTCCTGTCGCCGGTCGAGGTGCTCGAGCGGGTCGGGCGAGCCGTCGCGAAGTCCCTCGTGCCCATCGTGCCGGTCGGCGGCCACCCTGATGTGCCGCAGCCGGCCGGGGCCGACCACACCGACAGCCTGGCGCGCTTCCGGACGGCCATGGCGTGGCGGGACTTCTACAGCCAGCTCCTCCACCACCGGCCGGAACTTGCCAGCCGATCGCTTCGACCCCAACTCGAGGACCTCGCGTGGCAGCACGACGAGCGGGTCGTCGACGCCTGGCGCCTCGGCCGGACCGGCGTTCCGGTCGTGGACGCGGCGATGCGCCAGCTGCTCTCGACCGGCTGGATGCCGAACCGGGCGCGGATGATCGTCGCCTCATACCTCACCAAGCAGCTGGGCGTCGACTGGCGCGTCGGGGCGGCGCACTTCATGGCCCATCTCGTCGACGGCGACGTCGCCAACAACAGCGGCGGCTGGCAGTGGTCCGCCTCGACCGGCACCGACGCGCAGCCGTGGTTCCGGATCTTCAACCCTTTGCTCCAAGCCCGGCGCTTCGACCCGGACGGGGCGTACGTCCGGCGCTGGGTCCCGGAGCTGGCGGCACGCGACGACCTTCCGGGCCCAGCCGTCCACGAGCCGCCGCACGGCGCCTACCTGACCCCCGTCGTCGATCCGGGGGAGGGCCGACAGCGGGCGCTCGCCGCGTACCGGGCAGCGCGCGACCGTGACGCCGCGGCCGCCACGGATGAAAGAGGCGCTGAGGCCATGGCCCGCAACGCCCTGACCACTCGTCGGTCCCTCGACCCGGGACCGCTGGCGGACGCGCTCCTCGAGATCGCGGTGGTCCCGAGCTTCAGCCGCATCGGCCCTGCGGTCCGGCGCCGGCTGTACGGCTGGGCGCCTGCCCCGGAGGGTGCCCTCTCCGGCCGGACGGCCCTCGTCACCGGCCCGACGTCCGGCATCGGCCGGGCCGCTGCAGACGCCCTGGCGGCCTTGGGGGCGCGCGTCGTGCTGGTCGGGCGCAGCGAGGAGCGCCTCGCCGCCCGCCGGGCCGAGCTGGCGGCGGCCTGCGGCACGGACCGCTTCCCGGTCGTGGTCGCGGACATGGGCTCGCTCGCCTCGGTGCGGTCGGCCGTGGAGCAGATCCTGGCCACGGAGGACCGCCTCGACATCCTCCTGGACAACGCGGGCGCCATCCACGCGGAGCGGATGGACGGCCCGGACGGGATCGAGGCGACCTTCGCCCTGCTCGCCGCTGCGCCCTTCGCGCTCGAGGCCGGGCTGTTGCCGCTCCTGCGCACGACCGCCGGCTCGCGCGTGATCGGGGTCACCTCCGGGGGCATGTACACCCAGGCCCTCGACCTCGACGACCTCGAGTACCGGAAGGGGCCGTGGTCTGGGTCCCGTGCGTACGCGCGAGCGAAGCGCGCCCAAGTCGTGCTGATGCGGGAGTGGGCGCGCCGCCTCCGTGACGAGGGGGTCGCGTTCGCCGCCATGCACCCGGGCTGGGCAGACACCCGCGGCCTCCGGGAGGCGCTGCCGTGGTTCCACCGGGTGATGCGTCCGCTGCTCCGGACCCCGGACGAGGCCGTCGACACCATCGCCTGGCTCGCGGTCCACCCGGAGCCCATGTCCACGACCGGCAGGCTCTACCTGGACCGGCGGCCGCGGCCGTTCGACCGGGTGCGCGGCACGCGAGTCTCGTCGGTGGATCGGCGCCGCGTTTGGGAGGAGGTCGTCGACCTGGTCAGGATCCCGGATCCCGTCGGCAAGGCCTGAAGGCCGCGCGTCGCGATCGCGCGGTCAGGATGCGCGGGACCCGGCCCGTGATCGGCGGTTTACGGCGGCCGCGAGCGCCTCCGCGGCGTCGGCCACACGCGGCGGCAGGACGAGCAGGCCGTCGGCCACCGGTGATCGAGCGGCCGATCCGCCGACGGCGATCAGCCGGGTGTCCAAGGCGCGCAGTGCCTCGACGACGGCACCGGCCGCCTCGCGGTCAAACTCCGTGGGGATCGCCACGACGGCGGCTCGGGCGCGCGTCCGGCTCATGGCGTCGACCCAGCCGTCGACCGGGACGTCCGCCCCGAGGTACAGGACGCCGACGCCCCGGCGCCGCACCGCGACGGCGAAGGCGAGGGCTCCGAGCGCGTGGCGCGACATCGGCGGCAGGCCGACCACGACCGCCGGTCGGACGGGCGCGCCCGCAGCCTGGAACGCCGACGCGAGACGACGCTCGACGGCTGCACTGGCCGCGTGCTCGGCGCCCACGCTCAGGCGGCCCGCGGACCAGGCCTCGCCCACGGCCACCAGCGACGGCATCAGGACGTCGTCGACGATGACCTCGAAGCTGCCGCTGGCCATGATCTCGTCGAGGGCCGCCTCCGTGTCAGTCGCCGACGCCGCCTCCGCGGCGGCCGCGAACTTGTCGATCATCCGCTGGCGGCTCGCCTGGGCGTCCGATGTCCGCCGAGCGGCCGGCAGATCGCCCGCCACATCCGCGACAGACACCTCCCCGGCTGCGATCGAGCGGGCTGCCTCGGAGGCGGTCCAGCCGGAATCGACCAGCGTCCGCATGGCAAGCAGGACACGCAGCGTCTCGTCGTCATACATCCGGTAGCCGGACGGCGTGCGGATGGGCTTGACGACTCCGTAGCGGCGCTCCCACGCCCGGATCAGTGGCGCCCCAACGCCCGTCCGCGCAGAGGCTTCACGTATTGTGTACATGGTATGTCCAAGCATACTACGCAATGCCGCTGGACAGGAGGCGCTGCTCAAGACGAGTCAGGAGCCTCGAGGCCTTCGTGCGGCGCGAACACGGGCTTGAGCGGATCTCGGCAGAGGCCATCCTGGCGCCGCCCCTCAAGGCCAGCAGCCGCCGGGGGGCACGGATCGCGCGGGCCATCGTGCCGCCGCGCCCTCGGGACCCCTCAGCCCGGGCCGGCGTCCGCGTCGAGGAAGGCGGCGATGTTCTCCCAGGGGACGTCCGGCTCGTCGATGTCGTACGCGGGGCACAGGATGAGGCCGCCCGGCCCGAGCGTCTCCACCCGTGCCAGCACCTCGGCGCGGATCTCGGACGGGCTGGCGAAGGCGAACGTCGTCTGGCGGCCGACCGTGCCCCACAGTGCGAGCCTGGTCCCATACCGCCGACGGACCCGCGCAGCGTCCATGTGCTCCGGCTGGACCGGGTTGATCGCGGCGACGCCGAGCTCGACGAGGTCGTCGAGGATCGGCTCGATGTACCCGTCGCTGTGGTAGATGACGCGGATGTCCGGCTTCGCTTCGCGTGCGGCGTCGATGATCCCGGCCAGCCGGGGCCGGAAGAACTCGCGCCACGTGGACGGCCCGATCATCATCGTGCCCGGCATCCCGACATCGTCGTCGAGCGCCAGGACGTCGATCCCGGCGAGCGCCAGCGTGGTCGCGTTCCGCCGGGCGAGCTCGGCGAGGCGGTCGAGCAGGAAGCCCGCCATGTCCTTGCGGTCCACGAGGTCGATGAGGAACCGCTCGAGCCCCCGGAGGCGCCACGCCGCCTCGAACAGCTCGCCCCCGAGGTGGGGCGTGTTCCCGCCCGCTGCCAGGCCGCGGGCGTGGATGCCGCGCACCTGCTGCGCGAGCGACTCGACGATCCGCGTCCCGCCCACGTCTGGGAAGTGGAAGCGCCTCAGGTCGGCCAGCGTCTCCGCGCGCTCGAGCGGGTTGCCGTCGCGCTCCGACTCGGGGTGGTAGCCCCAGGCCGCGTACCTCGCGACCTGCGACGCGTTGCCGATCCGGGTGTCGCCCCCGTACGGCATCGCACGGCGGTCGAGCTCCGCCTCCTCGGCTGAGATCGGGAAGTCGACGAAGTCGACATCGACCGCGTCGTCGCGCCACGCCCCGGGCGGGGCCAGGCTCGCGCCGTCCAGGTGGTAGAAGCTGAGCGCCCGCGGCACGTGGTCGGGCGTCTGCCCGTCCAGCGCTGCGAGGATCCGCTCGCGCCCGTCCATCCGACCCAGCTCCCCGTCACGCGTCCCGGCCGGCGTGCTCGCCGAGCCCACGCTCATGCTACGGCGGGCCCGGCGGCGACTGCTGCACAGGCGTCGCGGCCAAGGCCGCCGCATCGGGGTCGCGGCCAAGGCCGCCGCCTTACGATGGGTGGATGGCGAAGGGTCGCGCAGGATCGGCCGAGAAGGCTCGCGCAGGATCGGCCGATTGGATCGCGCTCGACGTCGCTGACGCGGGACCCGGTGCAGCGCTGGCTACCGAACTCGCCGAGTGGCTCGCGACCTCGTCGCGGTTCGCGGCATTCCTCGACGCCCATCGGTCGAAGGTCCGCAAGAAGCTCCGCCACGCGGGCGACGAAGCATCCATCCGTGACGTCCGCGCTGAGCTGGCCGTCGCACGGCGGCTGCTCGCTGACCGGCGCTTCGAGCTGACGTTCGAGGCGTACGGTCGCGATGGAGGCCCGGACTTCACGATCAGTGACCGTGCCGGCCGGCCCTTCAACCTCGAGGTCACGAGGCTGCGCCGCCCGCCGGACGCGGCGGCCGTGGCGGGCGTCGTGCTGGGCAAGCTCCGGCAGTTCCGCCCCAGCGTCCCCAACCTCCTGGTCGTCGCCGTCGAAGGCGAGACGGCAGACGTCGTCGACGTGGGCGCCGCAATCCGGGCGCTCCGGGCACGAGCCGACGCGAAGGACGAGGCGTACTTCGCGTTCCGCGGCGTCGACGGGACGAAGGCATTCTGGGAGCGCTTCCTGCGGCTGGGCGGCGTGATCCTGTGGTGCGAGGCAGCCGTGGCCGACCGGCGGGTGGCGCTGTGGACCAACGGATCGGCCCGGATCGCCGTCCCGGCGGCAACGATGGGTGCGGTCGTAGCCCGCCTCCGGGCCTGAGGCTCGGCAGCTGCCCACGATCGTGAGCCCGGGGCATCGGGCGGCGGGGCGCGTCACGGGACGCCCCAGCGCTGCCGCAGTACAGTCGGCCTTTCCGGACGCGTCTCGGGCAGGAGGGCCAGCCGGGCATGTACGCCGTCCGGCATGCAGACGGGCGACGCCGTCGCCGGCGTCATCGGCCGCCAGAAGTTCGTCTACGACCTGTGGGGCGACACGGTCAACACCGCGAGCCGGATGGAGACGCATGGCGTCGGCGGGCACATCCAGTGCACTGAGCGGCTCTACCGGCGGCTGAACGGCCGGTTCGCCTTCACGCCCCGCGGCGAGATCGACATCAAGGGCAAAGGCCCGATGCCGACCTACTTCCTCGTCGGGGCGAGGTAGGGGCGTTCGTTCTCCAGCCGCGGGGCGGCCGCCGCCGTCACGGCCGCCGCCGTCACGGCCCGAGGAGGCTGGCTCGAGTAGCCGCGGCACGGCGCCATGGCAACACAGGGGTGGCCAGTCGAGTCGGCTCACGGCGACCCGGCGAACCTCGGTCCGGCCGTATAGTGGCCCTGTCCGCGCGCGCTCCCGGGGCGCGGCGGGGCACCCCCACCCGATCACGTGGGCGGTCGGCCATGCGCCGGGCACGTCATAGCCACTGAGACAGCAGGATGGTCGTCATCATCGCCCACCGCGGCGCGAGGAGCCTCGCGCCGGAGAACACCCTCGCAGCGGCGAGGAAGGCCTACGACGTCGGCGCCCACCTCTGGGAGACCGACACCGCCATCACGGCCGACGACCAGATCGTGCTGATGCACGACGACGCGATGACACGCACGACCGACGTGGCGGTCAAGTTCCCCGACCGGGTGCCTGCGCCGTTCACGACCTACACCCTGGCCGAGATCCGGAGGCTGGACGCCGGGAGCTGGTTTGAGCGCGACGACCCGTTCGGGCAGGTCGCGGCGGGCGCGGTCACACCCGAGGAGCTGGCTTCGTACCGCGGCGAGCGGGTGCCCACCCTCCGCGAGGCGTTCGAGCTGACGCTCGAGCTCGACTGGTTCCTCAACCTCGAGCTCAAGGCCCAGGCGAAGCCGAAGGACGAGTTCGACGTGGTCGGCGCGGTCCTGGCGCTGGTGGACGAGGTGGGCATCGGCCCTAACCACCTGCTGTTCTCGTCGGCGCGCCACGCGTGGCTCAAGGCGCTCAAGGCGTGTCGGCCCGAGTTCACGGTGCAGGCCATCCTGGGCCTGTTCCCCGAGGATCCCATCGACTTCGGAGACCCGTTCTTCGACACGTTCAACCCGCGGATCACCCGCATCTCCTTCGACGAGATCGGGGAGCAGCTCGCCCGCGGACGCAAGGTCAACCCCTTCGCCGTCAACGAGCCGGAGGAGATTGCCCAGCTCACCCAGATGGGCATCACCGGCCTCATCACCGACTTCCCCCAGCGCGGAGCCACAACATGACCTCGCCGACCACCACGACGCCCCTCCGGATCTGCATCGTCAACTGCTACCCGGCGGCCAGCCGAGACAACTTCGACCGCTCCGACGTCGGCCACCCGCACGACCTGTTCCGGGCGTTCCTCGCCAAGGAGGCGCCGAACGCCACGAGCGAGATCGTGTACATCGCCGACCCGGACTTCGCGCTTCCGGAGGGCACCACGCTCGACGACTTCGACGCGTTCATCTGGACTGGGTCTGACCTCACCGTCTACCACACCGACGATCCGCGGGTCGCGCCGCAGATCGGCTTCGCCCGGCAGCTGCTCGACGCGGGCAAGGCGTGCTGGGGGAGCTGCTGGGGGATCCAGCTCGCGTCCTTGGTGGCGGGTGGCGAGGTGGCGGCCAACCCCCGGGGCCGCGAATGGGGCATCGCCCGCGGCATTCGGCTGACCGACGCTGCGGCGGCCGCGCCGATGCACGAGGGCAAGCCTGCCCAGTTCGACGCCTTCATCATGCATCTCGACGAGGTGACGAGGCTGCCCGACGGCACGCCGCTGCTCGCGACCAACGCCCACAGCCCCGTCCAGGCCGCGATCGTCGGCACCTTCTGGGCCACCCAGTACCACCCCGAGTACAACCTGCACGAGATGGGGCGCCTGATCGCCGCGCGCGCCAAGGCGCTCGTTCGCGAGGGCTTCTTCGTCGACGAGGAGGCCGTGGCCGCCTACGCCGCCAGGATGAAGGACCTGTTCGCCAACCCGGGCTCGGCCGAGCTCCGGGCGGAACTCCAGGTCGGCGACGACATCATCGACCCCCGGATCCGGCAGGTCGAGCTGCGCAACTGGCTGCGGTTCGTCGACTCGCGGCGCGGCTGAGCACGCGGGCGGTTCCGCCCGCGGAGGCGGGGCCGGGCGGGCCGTTCAGCCGCCGCGCGCCGCCCCAGTGCCGCAGCGTCCAGGGCCGCCGACCAGAGGGCGAACGCCGCGGCCCCGATCGCAGCGACCGCGAGGAACGGCGGGGTGGCGGCCGCAGACGCGACAATCGAGCCAACCATGAGGTCCGGCCCGTGGATCAAGTCGGGCCGGACCAGGCCCACGCGCCCGCGGCCATTCCGAATGGCCCGACTGCCCGGGAGGGACGACTCCCGCCGGTTCGGGACGGGGCGCGCCCGAGGGCCGTGCGCCGATCAAGCGAACGCGTCACCCTCAGCCATCAGACGGCCGCCGAAGGCCAGCATCCACATCATCACGGGGTACACGATCATCCGCTCGGTTCCGCCGTGGCCGATGGCGCCGAATGCCGTGGCGCCGCCTGCGTCGCCGACCAGCATCAGCGCCAGGAACAGCAGCCCGACAGCACCGGCAAGCAGTGACACAATCCGCATCGGCCCGTGCACGACGCTCGCGACCCCAATCGCCTCGAGGTTGAAGGCGAGGAACGCCAGGAGCGCGAACAGCCCGTGCGGGCCGCCGCTGCCGAGCGGGAAGGCGCCGGCGCCGATCGCGCCGATCGCGGCGAGGGTGAACGTCCCGAGCAGCACACGATGGCCGCCGGCCAGCAGCAGGGCGGCAGCAGCCAGGTTGAGCACGCCGACCAGGATGAGCGAGCCGTTGAACAGGACCGACGCCTCGGGCGCCACGCCCAGATCGGAGATGGCCGCCGTACCCATGTCGTAGCCGGGGACCATGGATGCGCCGAGCATGATCGTGGTCAGGAAGCCGGCGGAGAGCGCGAACAGCGCGACGCCGGCGAGGCGCTGTCGGGTGGCGGCCGGCTGGGCGAAGTCCATCGGGTACCTCCCTGGCGCGACGGAGCCCGCCGTGACAGCGGCTGGCGGTCGGCGCGTCGATCGTTCCCGCCACCACCGCAGCGGCCAAGGGCCGGGGAGGCTGCCCTGGGCAAGCCGTCTGGATCAGCGGCGGGCGGCACCCGGCCCGTCAGGAGCCCCGCGATCAGGCGGCCTCGCCGGAACTGGCGTTCGGCGGTGGCACGCAGCACCCTGAGCGGGCCGGTTCAGGCGAGGATCTCGATCGGCGGCAGGCCGGCCAGGATGCCGCCCTCGCGGCGCGGGGCGGACGTCGGCTCGGGGTCCCGGCCAGCCGTCTGCGCCGTGGCGAACGACTCGAGTTCGCTGACGAGCTGCGGTGCGGCGGTCATGAGGGCTTCGCCGTAGGGTCCCGCGATCGCCTTCGCCGCAGCCCGCTCCCGAGCCGTCTTGGGCCAGCCGAAGCGCATGTGGATGGTCGTGCCCTGTGCGGTGGGCTCGAGCTCGATCGTGTGCGGGAAGCGCACCGGCCCGCCAGGCGTGTCGACGACGGTTCGGTCGGTCACGTAGTCGTACGGGCGCCAGTCGAGGATCTCCTCCACCACGGCGTCCTTGCCGTGCATGCAGTGGTTGCTCGAGCCGGCCCCGCGGCGGCCGCCGGCCGCACCGCGAACCTCAACCGAAGTCACCCACGGCTGCCAAGCCATCCGGCGTCCGGGCGTGGTCAGGTACTCCCAGGCCGTCTGCAGCGGGGCGCGGACGGGGATCGACAGGCTCGCGAGTGCCTCCTCCGCCGTCACGAAGGCGCGGACGCGCTGCTGCTCGATGGCCCAGCGCCGCTCGAGGTCGTGGACTCGGCACGGCACCTCGCCGATGCCCTCGTACGCCTCGGTGATCGGCTGCATGTCCAGCGCGTCGGGGTCCAGCCCGGCGGCGGCGAGGCATACATCTGTGGCGAGAGCGTAGGCCGGAACCCCCAGGCGCTCGACCACGCCGTTCTTGAGCAGCCGGTGGACCAGGATCACGTCCGGGCCGATGAGCTCTCGGCTGCCCGCCACCCGCTGCTCGAGCGCGACGCCGTGGTGGACGACGAACTTGAGGTCGAGCGCGGGAATGCGCGTACACGCGTTGCACGGGCAGGAGGTGGCCTGTCGGACGTCGCGGCGTCGCCGGCGGAAGCCGAAGTAGCAGCGCTCGATGACATCGAGCAGCATGGTGCCGTCGACCTCGTCCGCCGGCCGGTAGGTGAAGACGGCATCGCCCTCGAGCTTGGCGAGGCGGAACGCGGGCTTGAGCGCGCTGACGACGGCCCCGAGCAGGTCCGCGAGGATCTCCTGGGCGTGGTCGAGCTCCACGCCGACGAGGTACCCGGTGTAGCCGGAGATGTCGGCGATGAGGAGGTACGAGCTGGACGGTGGCGTGGACATCGCGGCAAGCCCCAGGACGCGGACCCAGCCGTCTGCCGGCGACGGCACCCCGAACTCTACAGCCGCAGGACGCCGCCGGTGCTCGATTCGGCTAGGGCCCGACCGCCTCGATGGCGACCTCGCCGACCACGCGGCCCCTGGCTCTCGGCGCGCGTGGCGACCCAGGTGTTGAACTGGCCCGGCCCGATGACGTTGCCGCCGTTCACGGCGACGCCCAGGCCAACGTCTGTCCAGCTAGGCGGACTGGAAGGCCACGCCGTTCATCGCCCACACGTACGCGGCATAGCCGAGAAGGCTCGAGCCCAGCGCGGCGACCGTCGCGGCGACGAAGACGGTCGGCTCGGACGCGGCGGCCTCGATCGTCTGGCCCAGGATGTCGCTGGTCACAAGCCCGGCGGCGAGGATGACCAGCCCGGCGCCCAGCGCGCCCACCCCGGCGACGGCAGCCGCGGCGACGATCCAGCCGGGCCTCCCCCGCCCCCACGTCCGGCGAGGCATCCAACCCCGGCGGAGCACGAGCAGCGCCGTGGCGAGCGACGTCCACGCGAGCGCGATGAGGATCCCCCCGATGACATCCGCCGGTCGATGCCAGGCGAGGCTCATCGCGCTGACCCCGATCGCGGCGGCAGCAACCGATGCGAGGATGGCCGCGGGGGTCCGCGCGACGCGGGGCGCGACCAGGACGAGGGCGAACCCGATCGAGGCCGCCAACGTCACGTGGCCGCTGGGGAAGCTGTTGCCGGTGGCATACGCCAGCTGGCCGAGGAGGTCAGGGCGGTCCAGTAGCCGCTTGAGCGCCTGCGTTGTGAGGTTGGCCCCGCCGATGCTGCCCACGACGGCCAGCATCAGGGGCAGGCCGCCACGCGGGATGGCGACCAGCGCCAGGCCGGCCGCCCCCGCCAGCGCGCTGGCGAGGCTGACCAGCCCGAGCGTCTGCGAGGCGAGCTCGAGCGCCGCCGGGTCGGCGGACGCGCGACTGTAGAGGGCCAGGTCGCCGAGCCACTGACCGCTCCACGTCTGCGTGGTGAGCCACCAGAGGGGCGCGACGAGGAGCCCCGCCAGCAGGCCTACCAGCACGAGCCGGAACGCGACGTGCTCGCGCCGGACGAACGGGACCGCGATGCCGCGGAACGTCGGGCGACGTAGCCGCATCCGATAACGGGCCATGCCTGGATTCTGCGCCCGTCCGGGCGCGCGTCGCCAGGCGAGGCCCAGCGGTCTCGGGCGACCGTCGCGAGGCGAGCCCCCGGGCGACTCCGACGGGCTGGAGCCCCAGGTCCCGCTGGCTGGGGTCGTGTGCCGGGCCGCGCGATCCGGTACGCTCGGCGATCATGGACGACGACGCCGACATCGGGCGCGCCAAGGATGGCCCGGGCACGACGCGGAGCGAAGCCGCCGCGCCGCGCGACCCGCTCGCGGCCGCCATGGCCGAGGTCCGGGACGAGCATCCGCGCGTCCCGAACGAGCCGGCCGACCGCTACTGGCTCCGGATGGGCCTGAGCCTGGGGGCGGAGCAGCCCGAGCAGGCGGGGATGCTGCTCGGGCAACTGGAGGCCGCGGCCGGCGTGTCGAGAGCAGCGGCGCCGGGAAGCGACCGCGGATCCGGCTTCCCTCCCCCGGATCTCGACGTCGAGGCGACGCCCGGCGGCAGCGACGATGCCCAGGCTGACCCTGCGGATGACGAGGTGCCCTTGTGCTCGATGCTGCTGGCCCGCTCGGCGGCCCTGCCCGCGGCCGACACGGAGTCCTTCGATGCCGAGGCGGTCTTCGGCTGGGCGGCGCGCGTGACGCGGGACGAGGTCCTGCGGATGGGCGGCGTGGTGGAGAGCATGCTGGCGGAGGGCCTCACCTCCGATCTGGCCAAGGGTTTCGCGATCACGTGGCGAGCTGGGCTCAAGCTTCCGGGCGCCGACTTCACCTTCCTCTTCCGCGCGTTCACCGAGCTCGAGATGACGGTCGGCGGCGTCCTGGGCGGGTACGACATCCGCATCGATTCGCGGGCGCCGAAGCAGGGATGGTTCAACTCGGTGTTCGGCCCGCTCGTGTCCAGGCGAGACTCGCGGGCTGCTGAGGCGGGGGGAATCGTCGAGCGGGCCGGCAAGCCGGGGCAGCAGGGCCTGATCGCGATGTGGAACGTCTGGGCAGCGCTGCGGTTCCGCGAGCACGTCCCGGCAACCCTGTTCGAGCAGCTGGTGCGACCCTGGGTGACCGTTGTCGGGAGGCTCCCAGAGCCCTGAGCGGCCCGTGGCCGACACGTGGCGGGCCGTGACGCGCTGGCTGGGAGCCCTCCGGCGGACGGTCAGCCCTGGTCGGTGCGCGTGCACCGAACGCATTTGGTGGTGCGGCCGCGCGCCGCTACCCCTCGCCATCGAGTCCTAGCCGCGTGATACTTCCGGGGTGCGGGCCGGATGGGAAGCCGGCGGGGACGCACAGCGCGGATGCCCACGGGGAGTTCTCTGTGAAGCAGAAGAAGAGGCGGCAGCCGCGCGTCTCCAAGAAGCTCGCGAAACAGCTCGCGGGCGTCGAGGCGCGCGAACGCCAGATCGATGCGAAGGACCGGGCGGCGACGGAGCGGCTCGCTGTCGTCGAAGCGCGCGAGCGCGCGGCCGATGCACGGGACAAGGCGCTCACCGAGCGCGACGGGCTGGCCAACGAGCGCGACCGGCGCGCGGCCGAGCGCGACGGGCTGGCCAACGAGCGCGACCGGCGCGCGGCCGAGCGGGAGGCCGCCTGGCCCACCGCGCGAACGCCCAAGCCCGGTGCGAACGGCAGCGGCGCGGCGGCAGAGGACGACGACGAGGACCCGGAGCTCGAGCGTGCCCGCCTCGAGGCACAGCTGCAGCGGGCGCACCTCGACGGGCTCACGGGCGCCTACCGCCGCGAGGTGGGGCGGCTCGCGCTCCGCAACGAGATCGAGCGCGCGCGGCGCTCCGACGGGCGCTTCGTCATCGCGTTCATCGACGTGGACGGGCTCAAGGGCGTGAACGACCGCGACGGCCACGCCGCGGGCGACAAGGTGCTGCGCACCCTGGCCGCGACGATGCGCGCGAACCTGCGCACCTACGACCCGATCGTCCGCTACGGCGGCGACGAGTTCGTCTGCGGCGTGGCGTCGATCGATCCGTCCGAGGTCCAGCACCGCATCGGCGTCATCGACCAGTCGCTCCGGCACTCCACCGGTGTGGGGATCACCGCGGGTCTGGCCTCGATGGTCGGCAACGAGACCCTCGAGGAGCTCACCGAGCGGGCCGACGCCGCCCTGCTCGAGGCGAAGCGCAGCCGGAACAACTAGACGATCCGCTCGCTGCGCCGCCAGGCCCACTCGCGGCGGCGACGAGGCCGATGGCGGGCCGCGATCCTGCTCCCGTCGGCCTTCGGGCCGAGACACGCTCGCGCACCCGATGCCGATGCGCAAGCGTCCCGGCATGCGACCGATCCTCCGCGTCCTGCCGGACGAGCTGACTGACCAGATCCTCGATGAGGCCATGCGCGTGCTGGCCGAGACGGGCATGGAGATCCGCGGGCCGGAGATGCGGCGGCGCCTGCTGGCGGCCGGACTGCCCGTGAACGCGAGCGGCGAACGGGTGCTCTTCCCGCGCAACGTCGTGGAGCGCGCGATCGACACCGCCCCGCCGTCGTTCGTGCTCTACAACCGCGACGGGAGCCCGCACGCCGACCTCGGCGGTGATCGCGTCCACTTCGTCCCGGGCTCGTCAGGGCTCAAGTGGCAGGACCACCGCACCGGGGAGGTCCGCCTCGCCACCTCGACCGACTTCGTCGAGTACGTGCGGCTCGCCGACGGGCTGGAGCACATCGCGTACCTGGCAACCGCGTTCTCGACCAATGCGGACATCGAGCCCCAGGTCTCCGACGCATGGCGCCTGTACATGGCGCTCACCAACTCGAAGAAGCCCATTGTCTCGGGCGCGTTCACCGAGCACGGCGTGCCGCGCATGGTGGAGATGCTGCGCCTGTTCCGCACCGACGCGGACGATCTGCGAGCCCGGCCGATGTCGATCTTCACGATCACCGCGACCGGCAACTTCCGGTACTCGGAGGACTCGTGCCAGAACCTGATCGACTGCGTGGAGGCGGGGATCCCGGTCGAGATCGTGCCGGTGACCCTGATGGGCCTCGTGGCGCCGGTCACCACCGTGGGCGCCACGGTGTTCCACACGATCGACGTGCTGGCGGGCATCACCATGGCCCAGGTGGTCCGCCCCGGCGCCCCGGTCCTGTTCGGCGGCGCGCCGGCCACCTTCCACATGAAGAAGGCGTCGTCCCCGATGGCCGCGATCGAGGCGTTCCAGCTCGATGCGGCGTACGTGCAGGTCGGCAAGCGCCTGGGCCTGCCCACCCAGTCCTACATGGCGCTGTCCGACAGCCCGGTCCTCGACGCGCAGGCCGGCGCCGAGACGTTCGGCTCGGCCCTGATCGCAGCGCTGGCCGGCGTGAACAGCGTCTCGGGTCCGGGGATGCTGGACTTCCTGTTGGTGTTCAGCCTGCCCAAGCTGGTGGCCGACGACGACTGGTGCGGCCAGGCGCTGCGCTTCGTGCGCGAGGTGAAGCCGCTCGACGACCTTCCCGTCCGCGACCTCGTGGAGCGGCTGATGAGCGACCAGCACCTGATCATGGCGCCGCACACGATGGCGAACTGGGAGCGGGAGCTGTACCTGCCGTCACC
>JBJKRU010000221.1:0-2732 GCA_046704485.1 Candidatus Limnocylindrales bacterium
GTCGATCGCGGTGACTCGGGCCCGGTTCTGGTCGGTGTTCGCGGTCGAGATGCTGGTCGGTCTCATGGCGTTGATCGTGGAGTTCACCGTGAGCACGGTGCTGTCGGTCGGCAGCACGGACCCGTTCTCCTTCGTGATCTCCACGCTCGTCGGCGTCGTGGTGGGGCTGCCGTTCATCTACTCGACCGCGGGCATCGTCTTGGGAGAGGCCGGCGCCCTCGAGGCCATGCGCCGCTCGGTGGGCCTCGCCCGAGCGCGGATGCAGCTCGCCGTGGTCGTCACCCTGTTCTCGGTGCTGGCGGGCCTCGTCATCCAGTTCGGGCTCGGTCTCGCCGCCGACACCGTCTCGCGCGTCGTGTCGGGGGCGGGCCTGGCCGACAACTTCCCGCCAGTGCTCGTCATCCCGCTCGCCGCGGCCCTCGTGTTCGCCTACGGCACACTCGTCTTCCTCACCGAGGCGATCGCCGCCGCGCCGGCCGTCCACGGCTTCGTCGCGCTCACGCATTACACCGGGGGCCTCGAGCTGGGGCGGCGCCGGCCGCTGTCGGCGGGCCACGTCTGGGATCCATGGTTCACGCCGGGACTCGCCGCGTTGACGGCGCTCGGGCTCGCCGCGCTGGTGTTCGGCGTGCTCGCCCTCCCGTGGACTAGCCTCGCGGCCGGGCTGCTCGGACTCGCCTAGTCGATCCCCAGCTCGCGCAGGCGGTCCTCGTCCTCGATGCCCAGGTGGTGCGCCAGCTCGTGGAGCAGCGTGATCCGCACCTCGTTCGCGAGGTCGTCAGGGTGGGGGAAGTCCTCCTCGAGCGGCAGCCGGAACAGGATGATCCGCGTGGGGACGGGAACCCAGTCGCCGCCCCACTCGTCGAGCGGCACGCCTTCGTACAGCCCGTACAGCGTGTCGTCGGGGCGGAGCCCATTCTCCCGCAGCTGCTCGCGCGTGGGCTCGTCGTCGATGACCACCGCGACGCCGTCGAGGGCTTTGCGGAACTGCGCCGGGATCGACGCGATGGCGCGGTCGACGAGCTGGTCGAAGCGGGCGTGCCCCGATGAGTGCCGCGGACGGCCGTGCGCGGACTTGGAGCCCCGGCGTTGCTTGACCATGGCGACCGTATCCTAGCGGCGATGGCTCCCCCTGCCGACACGGTTCGCCCCGCCGAGATCGACCTGGTGCTGGCGCCGCCTCCCGATCCGTCCCTCGAGCCCGATGGCTACCTCGCGGGCACCGCCGGCGGCGCCCGCATCCACTTCCTCGACTGGGGCGGGCCCCAGGGCGGCCAAGGCGTGCTGCTCGTGCCGGGAGTGCTGTCACCGGCCTGGTCATGGGCGCCGGTGGCCAGGCGCCTCGCACGCGTGCGGCGGACGTGCGTGATGGACCTCCGGGGGCACGGCCTGTCGGATGCGCCGTCCAGCGGGTACGACCTCGCCGGGCTGGCCGGAGATGCTGTGCTGGTCGCTGATGCGTCAGCGGTCACCGGACCCGACGGCCGCATCGTCTTGGCAGGTCACGGCTTCGGTGCCTGCGTGGCTGCCGCGGCCGCCGCGGCCATGGGGGAGCGGTGCGCTGGGCTGGTGCTGGTCGACGGCGCGATCGAGCGGCTCGGCAAGACGCTCGACCTCGACGAGGACGAGCTGCTGCGCTCGCTCGACGAGCCGCCGGAGGTGCTGCGCTCGATGGAGGCGTGGCTGGCGGACCGCCGCGCGTTCGATGAGGCGAGCTGGGACGACGACCAGCAGCGCGCGGCGCGGGACGCCGTCGTTGAGACCGCCGCCGGGCACCTCGTGCGAGCCGTCCGGCCCGCCGTGCTGGCGGCAATCGTCCCGACGATGCTCGCGTTCGACCCGGCCGAGACGCTTGCCCGGGTGGCGGCGCCGATCATCGCGCTGGTGTCGTTGGCCGCCGCCGATCCCGAACCCCGGCTGTCGGAGCTGCGTCGCGCCGGTGTGGCCCGCGTCGCCGCGGGCCGAGACCCGATCGGCCTGGCCGCGTTCGCTGGCGCTGGCCACAACCTGCCCCGCTACCGCCCGGCCGACGTCACGGCGGCGATCCTCGGGGTGGCCGGATAGGGCCTCCTGCCCTTCGGCGTCCGGGCTGCTGACCTCGGTCGCGCCGCAGTCTGGTGGGCACCGCCACCTCACCAGCCGCCGGACGATCCGTCCGCGGGGTCGCCTGCCGCGCCGGACCCTGCCACGCCGGACCGGGCAGCGCCGGGCGCTGCCGTGCCGCACCGGGCTGCGCCGGAGCCGCAGAGCGGAGCCTCCTGCGCCGGAGCCTCCTGCGCCGGACTGGGAGCCCAGACTCTGAGGGCCGCTGGGGAACGATGTGGACCGTAGGTCCAGCTATCGCCCTCCGGCTGCCAGGAACGTTGCCCGGGAGCGTCCTGCTCTGGACCATAGGTCTATCGGGGGCCGGTCAGTCTCCCGGAATCTGGACTCCCAGTCCAGCCGGCCCGGGCGAGGGTCGTGTCCGAGAGTCGGTTGCGCGGGGTTGGAGCGAGCATGACTGTCGTGTCCAGCCCCCGCGGGCGCAGTAGCCCCCACCCCAAACAGTCGGCGACCAACACCGACGGCCTTACTAGGGCCGTGTACGGCTCCGGCAGGCGCGCCAAACGCCCCGGGCCCACCTCCACGCCGATGGTGCCCAGGTAGGCGGCCGCCGACACCTGGTCCGGGAACACCGCGGTCGACCGCAGGTCCCGTCGCACGACTGCCCCGAACCACGGCCGCAGCTGTGC
>JBJKRU010000222.1:0-2692 GCA_046704485.1 Candidatus Limnocylindrales bacterium
CTTGACCGAGAGGGACGAGGAGTCTGGACTGCCGGTCCAGCAGGGCGGCCAGCGCAGCCCTCGGCAGGCTGGGCGGCGACGGCGCCAGCGGGCCCATCCTGGGCGGCGGTGCCAGGCCTCCTGGGCAATCGGCGTGGGCGGTGTCGGTCCCGGGGCTCGTGGTCGTCAGTCGCGCGGCACGCCCGTCCGAAGCCCGCCTGGCCTTACTGGACTGCCAGCCCGAGCACGTTTGCCACAGCGCTGAGGGTGGCGTCCGAGTCTGCGGAGATCAGCACGACGCGCTGGCCCGACGGCTGCACCACCATCGCGCGCTTGCCGTCGCCCTGGAGCACCGTCACGAGGTCCTGCAGATAGCCGAGTGCGCTGCCGGCGGCCGCGGGCGTGTCCCACGCCGTGTCGAGCACGGCGGCCGTGGCGCCGTTCGGCCCCTCGACCAGCGCCACGCGGTCGCCACCCCAGCCTGCGGCCGGGTCCGTGCCTGCCTGGGGATTCCCGGTCCGCATCAGGATGTTGAGTTCCAGCTCGCCCAGCGTGTCCTCCATCGCCACCTTCCAGTCGGCGCCCAGCCGTGCCGCCAAATCGGCCGGGAAGGCGACCGGGACGGCGGGCTCGCGCGTGGCCAGCTTGTCGGGATGGAGCAGCTGCTCAGTCGTGCTCGGCGGGTTCTGCCACAGCGCGTCCACGCCGGCGAAGCTGGCGCTGGTCTGGTAGGCCCCGAGCGCGAGCATGAGGCCCTGCGTGTATGGCCACAGGAGCGTCTCCCTCAGGATCGGCGGCGCGGCGTCGAGGGCGGCCTGCGAGGCCGGATCCGTCGAGCCCGCGACCTGGACCAACTGCGCAGGCGTGAGGTTCTGCTGCGCCCACAGGCTCATCAACAGTGTGGCGTCGCCCTCGACGAGCGCGGTGCGGGCAAGCGTGCGGTCACTCTGGTCCTTCGCGTCCCCGGAGATCGACTGCAGGCCGTACTTCTGGTCCTGGAGGGCATGGTCGAACTCGTGCGCGTAGATGATCTGCTCCACCGGCCCGATCGCCCCGCTCGGCGAGAGGATGTACATCGCCTTGGTGACGGGGTCGTAGCGGCCCACGACCTGGCTCGTCAGCAGGTTGAGGTACAGGGCCTCGAGCGACGCGCCAGCGGGCAGCATGCCGAGCTGCAGGTAGAGCTCGTCCGTGGCGGCCACCAGCGCCGGAGGATTGTCCCGGTTCAGCACCTCGCGCAGGTACGTGCACAGAGTGGCCTGGTCCAGCGTGTAGCGCGCCACCGTGTGGTCAGCGGTGATCCCCCGGATCGTCTGGACGGCGTTCTCGATCTTCGACAGCAGGGCCGCGTTGGGATCGTCGGGCCCGATGGGCTGGGGCGAGAAGGTGGCCGTCGGCGTCGCATCTGAGCAGTTGGTGGCGGCCGACGGGACCGTGCTGGCGGCAGGCGAGGTGGCGGGGCCGCCGGTGGGACCCGAGGTTGCTCCCGCGGTCTGGCCCGCGGCATCCGTCGACGACGGGGCCGTGCTGGCGGCAGGCGACGCGGCGGGGGTGCCGGTGGGACCTGGGCTGCCGCAACCGGCGACCAGGACGAACGCGAGGAGCGTGGCCAGGCCCGCGGCTCCGGGGCGATGCTGCGTCATGTGGCCGATCATGCCACCGCGCAGTGACCATGTGGCCGATGGCGAATGTTCCTTTCTTAACCGTTCGGAGTCTCGGGGCTGAATCGCGCCGGCCATATGGTTCGTGGCGGAACACCCCCTCAGGTTCCATCCTCCCTCCCTCGGGACCGGAGATGCCAATTGGGCAGGCATCTCCGGTCCTTCCTTCTCCGGCCGCGCACCGCGCCCGCACGGAACCCGGGGTGAGCGACCTGTGCCAGAATCGGCGGCATGGAGCTCACCTGGTACGGAAGGACCTGCATCCGGCTCAAGGGCCGGGACGCCGTCGTCGTCAACGATCCCTACCCGTCCATCGTCGGGCCGACCGGACGCGGCATCACCGGTGACGTCATCACCTTCAGCCATCCCGATGACGGGGCGCTGGGCAAGAAGCCCGTCAAGACCTCGCGGGACGGCAGCACGGCGATCCCGACGAGCCTCGAGAGCGCCTTCGTGCTGGACGGGCCGGGCGAGTACGAAGTCCACGACGTGCTGATCACCGGCGTCCGCACGTACCGCGACGGGGAGCGCGGGTCGGAGCGCGGCAAGCAGATCGCCTTCCTGATCGAGCTCGACGGCCTCCACACCATCCACCTGGGCGACATCGGCCACCAGCTGACGGAGGAGAAGCTGGCCGACATCGGCTCGGTGGACATCGCGTGCGTCCCTGTGGGCGGCACCCTCTCGGCCACCGCAGCCGCCGCGCTCGTCGCCCAGCTGGACCCCAAGATCGTGGTCCCGATGCCCGTCTGCGATGAGGAGGCGGACTGCCAGGACGCGATGGACAAGTTCCTCCACGAGATGGGGGCCCAGCCGGCGGTCCAGGCCAAGCTGTCCGTGACCCCGTCGGGCCTGCCGTCGGAGACCACCACGGTGCTGCTGGAGTCGCGCGGCAAGGCGTAGCCCGTGACGCCCCTGTCCTGGGCCTGCCTCGCGGTCGCGGCCGTCGCAGCCGCCGTGGACTGGTGGGCCGTCTGGACGGTCCCGGCGCCAGCCGGCACGCTGGAGCGGATCGCCAAGCCCCTTGCCCTCGCCGGACTGCTCGGGGTTGC
>JBJKRU010000223.1:0-3358 GCA_046704485.1 Candidatus Limnocylindrales bacterium
CGGCCACGTAGTCGATGATCCCGGTCTCGGCGACGTGAAGCGCCGCCACCCCCACCGCGTCGGGCTCCACCTCGCGAAGCCCACGCTCATCGAGGCGTGTGACGCCCTCGAGCCCGTTCGCGGCGCCCCGTTCCTCCAGCGTCCGCAGGCGCGGCACCTCCGCGTCGTCGGTGGCGACGATGACTTTCCCGCACACCTCGTGCGGAATGTGGTACCGATGGGCGAAGTCGAGGAGCTCCAGATAGCCGGCGCGGCAGAGGCGTGCCTTGGCGCTTCCGGGCGGGTAATAGATGCCGGAGTGCATGACCCCGCTGTTGCGTCCGGTCTGGTGCTGCGCCACGGCATGCTCCTTTTCGAGCACCAGGACGCGGGCGTCCGACTGCTGCCGCGTGAGCGACCACGCGGTGGCCAACCCGAGGATGCCGCCCCCGACGACGACGAAGTCGAAGGAGCGGGCGGGTGAAGGCGGTTGGGTCATATCGGGCGCGGGGCGGGAGGGATCCGAGGGCGCCGGGACTGACGGCCAATCTAGGGGTTGGGCCGGAGAGGCGCCATCCGCGCGGGGGAGGGCGGCATATGAGTGAACGCGAATCGGCCCTCCCGCCACGGAGCTTCGAGCTGGAAGCCGGCCGGGACCGGCCGATCGACGCCGCTTTAGTTGACGAGACAAGCAATGGTTCGGCCCTTCTGTCCGTCCGTCGTCTGTTCGTCTGTCCATCCGTCCGTCCGTCCCCTCGGTCCTGCACCATGGTGAGGCAGATCACGCCTCCTGCCTCCCATCGGGGCAGATTTGGACGCCGATAGCACGGCGGGCCGTCGGCCCCACGTTACCGTTGGCCCGGCGGACCAGGAACGGGTTGACGTGGCGCGTTCTGGGGCGCTGTTTTGTGGCCGCGACCGGGCCTCCGACGGAGGCGGAATGCCCAACGTGCCCGCCACGCCGACAATCCGATGGCCGGCCCCTGCTGGCGACACAACCGGCGCAATTCAAGGAGGTTACACGGCATGCAATTTGCTACTTGCTGAACGAACCGCCCCGTGCGTTCCCCCCCGAGCCTCGAGTCGTGTAAATGGAGCTGGCGTTGAGCGGAGGCACTCTCCCGTCTCCCCATGAGGCCGTCGTGTTCCAGACGGTTTCCGATGGGGCCATTCTCCTCCACACCCGCGAGGAAGTGTACTACGGCCTCAATGCGGTGGCGGTCCGTATCTGGCAGCTCCTTCCGGAGAGTAGCGATCTGGACGACTTGTGTAGCCGCCTCGGGGCAGAGTACCCGGACGTGGAACCCGCCATGCTGAGAGACGACGTCACCGAACTGCTGGCCGATCTGCAGCGTAGCGGCCTCGTGGTGCCCCGGGAATGAGCGTGCGAGCCGCCGGACGCGACGCGACTCCGCGCCGCCGGGACCTCCGGTCCGCCCCCTCTGACCCCGCCCCGGCCCCTGGCGCCGAGCCCGCACCCACGGCCGCGCCGGCCCCTGTCGCCGCGGGCCGCGTGTCGCTCCTCCGGGCGCAGTGGTACCTCCTTCGGGCCCGCGTCTCCGTGCTGATCACGCCCCGCGGGCGGTTGCTGGCCGAGCCTCCCGCACGGAGGGGCATCGCCGGTGCGGAGAGCACCGCGATGGGAATCTGGCGCGCCCAACACGCAGCGCGGATAATCGACCGCGCGGCGCGCTTCTGGCCGATGACGCCGACCTGCCTGATGCGAACGATCGCCCTGGAGCGGCTGCTGCGGCGCGACGGCGTCGTGGGGGCGGTGGTGCGCATCGGCGTGCGGGTACGGGGGGCACGCCCGCAGATGCACGCCTGGCTCGAAATCGGCGGGGTGGCCATCGGCGACCCGGCGGAGGTGACCGCCACGTTCACGCCCCTGCACGACTTCACGGCGGCGCGGGACGCATGAGCGGCTTCCTCGGCGTCTTCGGACCCGCCCCGCTGGACGAGGCGCTGTGGGCGACGGCCCGCCGGCGGCTCGCCCCGCTGGGGACGGAGCGGTGGCAGATGGTGCGCGCGGCGGGGGGGAGCATGGGGCTTGGCCGCTACGCGTGGGAGGACGGACCGGAGTTCAGCGGCGACGTGCTGCTGGCGGGGGACGGTCGCCTCCTGGTGGCGGCCGACGCCTCGCTGTACTACCGCGCCGAGCTGCGCCGCGACCTGCTCGCCGCCGGAACGCCACCGCGGTCGCTGGCCCCGGCCGATCTGATCCTCGCCGCCTACCGCGCCTGGGGCGATGCGGTGTGCGAGCGACTGGAGGGCGATTTCGCCTTCGTGGTCTGGGATCGCACCGAGGGCCGCGTGCTGGCGGGGCGGGATCTGTCGGGACGGCGCGGGCTGTACGTCGCCCAGCAGGGCCCCTGGCTCGGCGTCGCCTCGGCGGTGGGTCCGCTGCTGGAGCTCCCCTTCGTGTCCGAGGCGCTGAATCTGGCGGCGGTGGGCGCCCAGGCGGCGGGGCTGCTCTGGGCGAGCGGGAGCGACACGGTGTACCGCGACATCGCGGTGGTGCCGGCCGCGCACGCCATTCGATGGGACGGACGGCAGCTGAGCCAGCCGGCGCCCTTCTGGGCGCCGCCGGCCGCCCCGTCCCCCTCCCCGCGGTCGGCTTCCGTGGACGAGGCGGCGATGACGCTGCGCGACCTGATCGAGGACGCGGTGCACGAGCGCCTGGCGTCCTCGGTGACGTCGGTGTGGATGAGCGGCGGCTGGGATTCTCCGTCGGTGTTCGCGGCGGGGCGCGCACGCGTGCCCGACGCCAGCCGGATTCGCCCGGTGTCGATCTCGTATCCCGAGGGGGACCCGGGGCGGGAGGACGAACAGATCCGCGCCATCGCCGAGCGCTGGAACGCCGACGTGCACTGGCTGGACAGCGCGGGCATCCCGCTGCTCGACGGCCTGGTGGCGCGGGCGGGAGCGACGGACGAGCCGCCGGCGCACCTGTACGAGCTGTGGAACGTGGCCCTGGCACGCGGGACGCGGGCGGTGGGGTCGCGGGTGGCACTCGACGGGGCGGGGGGCGACCAGCTCTTCCAGGTGTCCGACGTCGTGATGGCGGATATGCTCCGCGGCGGGCACTGGCGCCGGCTGGCACGCTACCGGCGCGCGCGGGGAATCGGCAGGCGGCGCCTGCTGGAGATGGGCGTGCTGCCGCTGGTGCCGCGGTGGCTGCTGCGGGCGCTCGCGGCGGCGACCGGCCGGCGGGTGCCGTTGCACTACGTGGAGCGGCCGATGGCCCGGTGGATCCGGCCGGAGTTCGCCGCCGGCCACGGGCTTCGCGAGCGCGATCTGGCGGTTCTCGACACCCCGAAGGCGTCGAGCTTCGCCCAGCGGGAAATGGCGCTCTTCCTCATCTCGCCCATCTGGGGAT
>JBJKRU010000224.1:0-3845 GCA_046704485.1 Candidatus Limnocylindrales bacterium
CGGCCGGAGGCGTCGGGCTCGCCGAGCTCCATGCGCACGCACTTGAGGCCGGTGACCCAGCGGTTCTCGTCCGCGAGGACCTCGACCGGGGCGACGAGGAACTCGAACTTCACGCCCTCGTCCTTGGCGTGGTGGACCTCCTCCGCTCGGGCGGGGAGCTCATTGGCCGACCGCCGGTACACGATCGTCGCCTCGTCGGCGCCCAGCCGGCGTGCGGTGCGGACCGCGTCCATGGCCACGTTGCCGCCACCGACGACCGCGACGCGCTGGCCGTGGAGGATCGGGGTCTTGGAGTCCGGGCTCCAGGCGCCCATCAAGTTGACGCGAGTGAGGTACTCGTTGGCCGAGTAGACGCCCTTGAAGTTCTCGCCCGGCACGTTCATGAACACCGGCAGGCCGGCGCCGACGGCGAGGAACAGCGCGTCGAACTCCTCGCGGAGCTCGGGGATCGTGTACGTGCGGCCGATGATCGAGTCCAGCTCGAGCTTGACACCCTCGCTCTTGAGGCGGTCGACCTCGGCCTGGACGATGTCCTTGGGCAGGCGGAACTCCGGGATGCCGTAGATCAGGACGCCGCCGGGGGCGTGGAACGCCTCGAACACGGTGACGTCGTGGCCCAACTTGGCGAGCTCGCCCGCGGCCGTGAGGCCGGCCGGTCCGGAGCCCACGATGCCGACCCTCTTGCCGGTCGCAGCGGGATGGGCCTTGGGGAGCTGGTCGAGGTTGGCCTGTGCCCAGTCCGCGACGTAGCGCTCCAGGTAGCCGATGGCGACCGGGTTGCCCTTCTTGACGCGGATGCAGACCTGCTCGCACTGCGTCTCCTGCGGGCACACACGGCCCGTGACGCAGGGGAGCGCGTTGTCGTTGAGGAGGCTCTCCGCCGCCTGCGCGATCTCGCCGTCGCGGAGGAACTTGATGAACCGCGGGATGTCGACCCTGACCGGGCAGCCGTCCACGCAGAACGGCTTGGGGCACTGGATGCAGCGCTCGGCCTCCAGCATCGCGAGCTGGTAGGTGAGGCCCTGGTTCACCTCGCCGAAGTTGTGCGCCCGGACGTCGCCGGGCTGCTCGGGCATGGCCACGCGCTCGATGGCCATGCGCTCCTTGTTGCTCATGGGCTTGGGCTCGGTGGCGGCCCTCTCGCCAGCCGGCACCGGGGACGCGCGGTCGGTCATGCCTTCACCTCGGTGGTAGCGCAGGCGCCGAGCTTGTCCAGCGCCTGCTGTTCAAAGGGTCGATACGTGGTCAGGCGATCCGACAGCTCCGGGAAGTTGACCTTGTGGCCGTCGAACTCGGGGCCGTCCACACAGGCGTACTTCGTCTCGCCGTCAATCGTCACGCGGCAGCCGCCGCACATGCCCGTGCCGTCGACCATGATCGCGTTCAGCGACACGGTGGTCGGCACGTTGTAGGGGAGGGTCATCGCCGACACGGCCTTCATCATCGGCACCGGGCCGATGGCGTAGACGGCGTCGACGCCGCCCGCCTCGAGCAGGTCCTTCAGCGCCTCGGTGACGAAGCCGGGGCGCCCGTACGAGCCGTCGTCAGTGCAGGTGACGACATCGCCCAGCTCACCAAGCTCCTTCTCGAGGATGACCCACTCCTTGGAGCGGCCGCCGATCACGCTGGTCACGTGGACGCCGGCCGAGGACAGGGCGCGGACGATGGGCAGCAGGACCGCGGTGCCCACTCCGCCGCCCACGCACACGGCGTGGCCCGACTTCAGCAGATGGGTCTCGCTGCCGAGGGGGCCGGCAACGTCTTGGATGGAATCGCCGACCTGCAGCGCGGTCAGCTCGGTGGTGGATGCGCCGATGGCCTGGATCACAAGGGTGATCGTGCCGGCCTCGGCATCGTTGTCCGCGATCGTGAGCGGGATGCGCTCCGAGCCCGGTCCCTTCCGGACGATGACGAACTGGCCGGGACGCCGGACCTTTGCGATCCGGGACGCCTCGACGACGAGGCGGACGACGTTCGGGGAGAGCTGCTCGCGCTCGACGATCGGATGCAAGACAACCTCAATGCTCTTGTGGGGCGGGACGCTCAGATCAACCCTTGCCGGGCCGATAAGCGCAGGATCGCCGATGGCCTCGCGCGCGCGTCACGTTCCGTCGGCCCCGCGGTGCGGTCCAATGGTCACAACAGGGTAGTCCGTTGGGGTCGTCTGCGCGGTCCGACCCCCCTGCGCGCGGCTCGTCGCCGGGTCCCGTCGCGCAGCCGGATCCCCGTCGCGCAGCCGCCCGGCGAGCATCTGCGGGGACGGCCAGTTGAACGATGGTCGGTACTAGTTGAACGATCGTCGGTCCGACGCCCGACCGTTGCCGCACAACCACCCGTGGTAGCGGGCGGGAAACGCGAACCACTGTGGTCCGCCGCACAACCACGAGTTGTGACGGTCCACCTTGCACGCCTCGTGGTGGCATTCGCACAACTGTGGCTTGTGCGAGACGCGCCAGAGCGCCGGTGACGCACCCGCCTCGGGCGGGCCACCACTGCGGTTGTGGCGCCTCATGCACTGCGGTTGTGGCGCCTCATACCACTGCCGGTTGTGGCGCCTCATGCACTGCCGCCTGTGGCGCCCCATGCCGTACGCCCCACGCCGTGGGGGAGCTCGCCGATCAGCCGGCCGGAGCCGGCGCCGGAGCCTTGCCCTTCGGCCAGTAGAGCTCCTTCTTGACGTGGAACTCGGGAAAGCCGTGACCCATCAGCTCGCGCTCCACGTTGAGGATCATCTCGGGGTTGCCGCAGATGTAGACGACCGTCTTCTCCGGCTCGAGCCCGAGATCCTCGCAGACGTCCTTGATGATCGCCTCGGCGCGGCCGGTGCGCCCCGTCCAGCCCGCGTTCCGCGGGTCGGCCGGACGCGAGATCGACGGCACGTACGTCAGCCTGTAGACCGGGTCCTCCTCCCACGCCTCGAGCTCCGTGCGGTACCCGAGCTCGTCGGCGTACGAGCAGCCGTTGATCAGCACCGTCTTGCGAGGCCTCCCCTCAGCCACCGACTGGCGGATCATCGACATGAAGGGCGCGATCCCGGTCCCGGTCGACACGTACAGGTGCGTGCGCGGGTCGTCGGGCTCGAGCATGAACTTGCCCTTGGGGCCGATCATCCGCATCCGGTGCCCGACCTGGAGGCGCCACAGCGCGGTGGTGAATCGCACGACCGGGACGTGGCGCACGAAGAATTCGTAGCCCAGCGTGTCCGCCGTCACGGGCGCCGAGGCCACCGAGTAGGGCCGCTGCAGCAGCTTCTCGTCCGCGATGACGCCGGTCGTCATGTACTGGCCCGGCTCGAAGGGCGTCGCCGCGCCGTCAAGCTTCACGCGGAAGTAGGCCAGGTCCGCATTGAGGTCCTCGCGGTGGACGAGCGTCGCGTTGTACGGCGCCGCGAAGATGTCGATGACGCGCTTGTCCTCGATGGGGCTCGTCACGATCGGTCTCCGGCTGAAAGGGGGCTCGAGGGGGAAGGGTGGGCGCGCCCTGAGTGTACCGCCGGGCGGGTCCTTCTCCCCCCGGCCCGCCACCGGCCGCCGAACGGCCGTCTTGCCGGGACCGATGGCCCTCGAGTGCGTTCCGCGGCCTCGCCGGACCGTCGGGCCGACCGTCGTACAATTCCTGACGATCCCGGAAGGTGACCTCCCGCGGGCCATGTGCCTCATAGGCCCGCTTCCACGCACAAGGAGCCCACGCAGAATGGCCGACAGCCAGACCACGCCCGAGCGCCCGCACGCCGCCGCCAAGCGCTACATCTACGCCTGGGGTGCCGGCACGGCCGAGGGCAACGGCAACATGAAGGACCTGCTCGGCGGCAAAGGCGCCGGGCTCGCCGAGATGACGCTCGCGGG
>JBJKRU010000225.1:0-11649 GCA_046704485.1 Candidatus Limnocylindrales bacterium
CCTCGGTGCCCGGCAGCTCGTCGAGCCGGTAGCGTCGGTGGCACTCGGGGCACTCGACCAGCGGGTCCGAGAACGAGCCGACGTGGCCCGACGTCACCCACACCTGGGGATGCATCAGGATCCCGGCGTCGAGGCCCACGATGTCCTCGCGGTCCTGGACCATCGCCCGCCACCAGGCGCGCTTCACGTTGTTCTTGAGCTCGACGCCCAGCGGCCCGTAGTCCCAAACGGCGTTGATCCCCCCGTAGATCTCGGACGACGGGAAGATGAAGCCGCGCCGCTTGGACAGCGAGACGATGGTCTCGATGCTGGCGAGGGCGGGCGCGACGGCGTTCGGGTCGAGTTCGTCGGGGGTCACGGGGAGGAGCTCCGGTGGGTCGCGCGGCCGTGGCAGGGACACGCGAGCGGGCTGATGGACGTGCTGGGCGCCGGGCGATGCTAGCAGACGCGCCCACCGTGCCCGAGCGACACTCACGACGAGGCCAGGCGGGCGGCCACGCCAGGGACGTGCCCGACGCGCCATACTCGGGGCACCGACACGAGCGCACGGGAGCGGCATGCGATGACCAAGTTCGTCGGCGCCATCGACCAGGGCACCACGAGCACCCGGTTCATGATCTTCGACCACGCCGGCAACGTGGTCGCACGCCATCAGGTCGAGCACCGGCAGATCTACCCGCAGGCGGGCTGGGTGGAGCACGACGCCGCGGAGATCCGCGAGCGGGCGGGCGAGGTGATCCGCGGCGCCCTCCAGGTCTGCGGGCTCACGGCCGCCGACCTTGCCGCGGTGGGCATCACCAACCAGCGCGAGACGGCAATCGCCTGGGACCGGACCACCGGCGAGCCGCTGGCCAATGCGATCGTGTGGCAGGACATGCGGACCGACCGCCTGGTGTCCGCCCTCGGCGGAGCCGACGGGCCCGACCGGTTCCGCAGCCGTACGGGGCTGACGCTGTCGACCTACTTCGCCGGGCCGAAGATGCGCTGGATGCTCGACAACGTGCCCGCGGTGCGGACCGCGCTCCTCGACGGCCGCCTGGCGTTCGGCACGGTCGATTCGTGGTGCATCTGGAACCTCACGGGCGGGCCTCGGGGGGGCGTCCACGCGACCGACGTGACCAACGCGTCGCGGACGATGCTGATGGACCTCCGGACGCTCGACTGGCACCCCGGCCTGCTCGACGCGATCGGCGTCCCGCGCGACGCGCTTCCCGAGATCCGCTCGTCGTCCGAGGTCTACGGCACCGGCGTGGGCGACTTGGCGGGCGTCCCCATCGCCGGAGCCCTGGGCGACCAGCAGGCGGCGCTCTTCGGCCAGACGTGCTTCGCGGTCGGCGAGGCGAAGAACACGTACGGCACCGGCTGCGTCATGGTCCTCAACACGGGCGAGCGCATCGTCCCCTCGGAGCGCGGCCTGATCACGACCGTGGCCTACCGGATCGGCGACCAGCCGGCCGTGTACGCGCTCGAGGGCTCGATCGCCATCGCCGGCGCGCTGGTCCAGTGGCTGCGCGACAACCTGGGCATGATCGGCTCCGCGGCCGAGGTCGAGGCGCTGGCGAGGACCGTGGACGACAACGGCGGCGTGTACATCGTGCCCGCGTTCTCCGGGCTGTTCGCCCCGTACTGGCGCTCGGACGCGCGCGGCGTCATCGCAGGGCTCACGCGCTTCGCGAACAAGGGGCACCTCGCCCGGGCCGCGCTCGAGGCGGTCGCCTGGCAGACGCGCGAGGTGCTCGATGCGATGGACGCCGACTCGGGGGTACCGCTCGCGGCGCTCAAGGTGGACGGCGGCATGGTGGGCAACGAGCTGCTGATGCAGGTCCAGGCCGACGTGGCGGGCGTGCCGGTCGTCCGGCCGAGGGTGGCCGAGACGACCGCGCTCGGCGCCGCCTACGCGGCGGGGCTGGCCGTGGGCTACTGGCGCGACAAGGAGGACCTGCGCGCCAACTGGCAGGAGGGCGGCCGCTGGGAGCCCGCGATGGACCCGGCTCGCCGCGACCGCGAGTACGCATCGTGGAAGAAGGCGGTGACCCGCACGTTCGACTGGGTCGAGCCCGCGTGAGCGGCGCGCGCGCGCGCGCCCGCACCGCCCGGGAGGCCGTGCCGCCGCGCGTGGCGGTGGTCGTCGGGGCCGGGGCGGTCGGCTCGTTCCTGAGCGCGACGCTAGAGGCGGCGGGATGGGACGTGACGCTCGTCGGCCGGCGGGGCGAAAGCGCCGGGACGAAGGCGCCACTGGTGGTCGAGGGGCCGAGGCGCCGTCGCGTCGTGGTGCCCGTGCGTCGGGTGGACTCCCCAGAGGCCGTCCGCGACGCGCCCGACGTCGTGATCCTCGCCGTCAAGATGTACGACCTGGGCGGGGCGCTCGAGGCTGCGTCGCGCTGGCCCAATGCCCCGCTGGCCACGGTGCAGAACGGCGTCGGGGCCGAGGACCTGGCCGCGGCAGCCCGGACGTCGCCGCTGATCGCGCTCTCGCTCACCACTGCGGTCGAGCCGACGGCCGAGGGCGTGGCGCGTCGACGGGCGGGCGGGCTCGGCATCGCCCCGGTCCGCGGGGAGACCGCCGATCTCCGCCACGAGCTCGCAGACGCCTTCGCGGACGGCGGCCTGCCCACGGTGCACTGCGCCGACGCGGCCGCGATGAAGTGGTCGAAGCTGCTGGCGAACCTGGTCGCCAACGCCTCGAGCGGGCTGCTCGACATGGGGGCAGGTGCCGTCTGGGCCGACCCGGCCGGCTTCGACCTCGAGCGCCGCCAGCTCCGGGAGGCCCTGGCCGTCATGCGGGCCCAGGACCTGCGGGTGGTCTCCCTGCCCGGCGGGCAGGTCGGGGCGCTCCTGCTCGGGCTCCGTCTCCCGGGCATGGTGGCCCGGCCCGTCATCTCCACGGTGATCGGCCAGGCCGGCGGCGGCAAGCCGCCGTCCCTGCTCATCCGCCTGCGGGGCGGCGGGACGGGCCCGACCGAGGCGCCGTGGCTGAACGGGGCCGTCGCAGCGGCCGGCGAGCGCCTGGGGGTCCCGACGCCGGTGAATGCGGCGTTGACCTCGTTCGTCGAGGAGATGGCCCGCGACGCGGCCGCTGGCGACCGGTGGCGCGGCAAGCCGGCCGCCCTGCGCGACGCCGCCGTCGCGTGGGCCCCTGGGGCGTAGCGCCGGGCCCGCGATCGTATACTCGGGCGTCGTGGACGCCCCCTCCCTCATCCGTGACGTCATCGTCATCGCCGTCAGCTTCGTGATCGGCGGCATCCCGTGGGGCGTGATCATCTCGCGGGTGGCGGGAGGACCGGATCCCCGCACGATCGGGAGCGGGCGAACCGGAGGCTCCAACATGATGCGGGCGCTCGGCCCGCGATGGGCGCTGCTGTCGGGCCTCCTCGACGCATCCAAGGGCGCGGTGGCGGTCCTCCTCGCGTTCGCCGTGGGCGGCGGGGCCGGCCTCGCGGTCTTCGCCGCGATGGGGGCGGTCGTCGGCCACAGCCGGTCGATCTTCATGGGGTTCCACGGCGGCCGCGGCGTGGCGCCGTCATGGGGCGCGCTGCTCGTGCTCCAGTGGTGGATCGCCATCGTGATCGTCCCGCTGTTCGCGGGCGTGATCCTGATCTCCCGCTACTCGTCGCTGGGGTCGCTGGTCGGGACGGCGACAGCCGGGGTGCTGCTGGCCGTCGCCACCGCCTTGATGCCTCTCGACCCGTGGCTGTACGCCTATGCGGTTGGCGGGCCGCTCCTGGTCTTCGCGTTCCACCACGACAACATCGCCCGCCTGCTGGCGGGGACCGAGCGCAAGATCGGGACGCCGACGAGCCCGCCGCCGTCCGCCTGATCAGGCCCCGGGCAGGACGGTCCCGAGAAGCCGGAGCGCGTTCTCGCCCATGACCAGGCGGATGGACGCCTCGTCGAGGCCCACCCGGAGCAGCTGGTCGGTGAGCACCACGACGTTCGCCGCGTCGAATGGGACCTCGACGGCCCCGTCCCAGTCCGATCCCAGCGCGACATGCTCGGCGCCGATGCGCTCGACCGCATACGCGATGCTGCGGGCGATCCACTCGGGCTCCTTGCCGCCGGACGCGACATCCCAGAAGCCGATCCCCACGAGGCCGCCCGTCGCGGCGATCCCCGCGAGCTGGTCGTCGCTGAGGTTCCGCGGCCCCTGGGCGACCCCCTTCACGCCGGTGTGAGAGGCGACCACCGGCCGCGTGGCCAGGGACAGGGCGTCATCGATCGTGGCGGCCGAAGCGTGGGCGAGGTCCAGGATGACGCCCCGCGCCTCCATGCGGGCGAGCATCTCGCGGCCCATCGCGGTCAGCCCGCCCTGCTCTACCCCATGGGCCGAGCCGCCGAACGCGGTGTCGAAGAAGTGGGACGGCGAGATCATGCGGATCCCGGCGTCGTACACCGTGTCCACGTTGGCCGGGTCGTCGTCGAGCGCGTGGGCACCCTCGATCGAGAGCACTCCGGCGGTGAGTGACGGGCTGTCCGCCCGGTCGGCGAGGAAGGCGAACAGGTCGTCGCGCGTGCGGATCAGCCGGAAGACGCCGTCCGAGCGCGCCGCGAAGCGCTCGGCCGCGGCCGCGAAGTTGAGCACGCGCGCGGTGAGGCTCCGCCAGGTCGCCGGCGGCCAGCGCTTGGCGAGGGCGAGGGTCAGGACCTCGTCGGTGTCGCCGGTGTTGTGGTCGTAGTTCATGTGCCGCGGCGTCTTGGTCGGCATCGAGAACACCTGGACCGCGACGTTCCCCGCCTGCATCCGCGGGACGTCCACGTGGCCGCGGGTCGACCGGTGCACGAGGTCTCGCCCGAAGAGCAGCGAGTCCGCGTGGAGGTCGGCGATCCGCAGCGTCGGGTGCAGCGCGAGCGCCTCCTCCGAGGGTGCCGGCCACGGTCCGGGCGTGACCGGATTCATCCGGTCCTCGATGCGGGCAACGATCCGGTCCAGCGCCGGGCGAGCGACGGCAGCGGCCCCGACCGCGGCCGTGCCAGCCGCGAGGGCGATCGTGCGGCGCATCGACATGGCGATCAGTAGGGAGAGCGGCCGCGCGTCGGGAGGATGACGATCGGCACGTTGTAGCGCTCGGCGTAACGCTCGGGCGACCCGTAGTCGGCTGCGATGCGGTCGGCGTACTTGGCGATGTACGCCGCGTGCTGCTCGATCGGCCCCACGCTCGGGTCGACGGACGCCTCGCCCTCGATGAACACGACGTCGCTGCCCGTGCCGTCGTCGTTGAAGTGGAACGAGACCCTCGGGTTGGCGGCGATGTTCCGGTTGCGCTGGGCGCGGTTGTCGCCGTAGACGAGGATCGCGCCGTCGGTCCACAGGAACCAGACCGGCACCGTCTGGGGCTGTCCATCGGGGGTGACGCTCGTGAGCCACGCGATGCGCTCGGTCGCAAGCCGCTGAAGCGCTCGCTGGTCGCGATCGCTGCCGGAGTCGAAGATCATGCGGACACCCTTCTGCCGGGAGGCTGGACGGTTGGCGCGGGGGGTCGGGGCCCCGGCGCCGGATGAGTTCGGACCTCGTCGAGGAACGCGAGCGAGCGGGCGTCGCGCTCGAGGGCGATGCGCATGAACTCGCGCATCGAGGCCTCCACTTCGCGCTCGGCCTCCTCACCGAGGCGGAGTGCGGCGATGGCCTCGATGTCCAGCCGCTGGTAGGCCTTGAGCACCTTGAGGGCGTCGAGGGACAGCCCGGTGTTGGCGGCCGACGGTCCTGGGCACCGGCTGCAGAGCACGCCGCCGAGTGGCGGCACCCATCGGAACTGCTCGCTGGGCTCCAGCATCCGGTCGCACTCGACGCAGCGGTCCACCTCGGGCCTCTGGCCCAGCTCATCGGCGAGGTGCATCTCGTACCAGCGGGCCACGCGCCCCGGGGCCATGCCGGCGTCGAGCAGCTCGTAGGCGCGGTGGAGCAGCGCGTACAGCGGCTCCGCGGCGTGGCGCTCCTCCAGGCTCCGGTCGGCAAGCTCAGCGAGGTACCAGGCGGTGGCGGCGCTCTCGAGCGAGTCCCGGAGGCGCAGCCAGGCGTGGCCGACCCGGACCTCGGTCACCACGTCGAAGGTGCGGCCGCGCGCGAGGGCGACGGTCAGCTCGGCAAACGGCTCGAGGCTGCCGCCCAGTCGCGACGCCGGCCGGCGGATGCCCTTGGCGATCGCCTTGAGCTTGCCGTGCTCCGGGGTGATGAGCGTGAGGACACGGTCGGCCTCGCCCAGGTCGAACCTGGAGAGGACGATCGCATCGGTCACGTAGCGGCGGGGGACGGGCACAGCCCGACGGTAGCACTCCGCAGGGCGGCGGGTTGCCTTCGGGCGTCGCCGGGCTGCCACCCGCCGATCAGACGTCGCGGATGGGCGACCGCTCGGCGAGATGGCGTCCGGCCCGCCGGGTCCTCAGCGCGGCCCGTGCCAGGCGAACCGCCTCAGCCCGCCTCCCGTGCCAGGCGAACCGCCTCCGCCGCTCCCCCCGCGAACGCCTCGCCGTGGCCCGGCAGGACGAGGCGCGCATCGAGCCGCTCCAGTCGGGCGAGCGACTCCAGTGCTCGGTCCGGGTCCGCCGTGAACGGCGCGAGCCTCGGCCCGCGCTCGCCCGTCGTCACCGCGTATGTGGCCATCGCGTCGCCGACGAACAGCGCGTTGTGCCCCGAGAGGTGGAGTGCGGCCGAGCCCGGGGTGTGGCCGGGCACCAGCACCACGTGGGGGGCGCCCGGGACGTCGAGCGTCGCGCCGTCCCCGTACGTCGCGACCTCGGTCATCGCCGGCACGCGCAGCAGCCCGCGGCGGAGGCCCCACCACAGGAAGCCTGAGAACGGCATGAGGCGCAGCCGTCCCTGCTTGGCGGGATTGGGCACCTGGTGCTTCGCGAGCGCCTCGTCGGCCTCGTGGACCAGCACGGGCCAGCCCCGCTCGCGGCGAGCCCGCTCCGCGAAGCCGATATGGTCGGTGTGGCCGTGCGTGAGGACGATGGCGCGCACGTCGTCGAGCGTTCGGCCCATTGCGGCGAGTTCCGCCGGCACGAGCCTCCAGAGGCCAGGCGCGCCTGCGTCGATGACCGTGATCTCCCCCGATTCCTCCACCAGGTACGAGTTGACGATGCTGTCGGGTCCGACGCGATGGATCCGGGGCGCGATCTGCATCAGCGGCCTCCCCCAGCTGCAGCGACACCCAGGGCGGTTGTCGGACGCCCGACGTTGAGCCCGAGGATGAGGATCTGGTCCACGATCGTCAACGCGGCGAGGGCCGTCCCCCACCCCGGCTGGCCAGCCCCTGCGAGCGCGGCCGCCACGAACACAAGCAGCGCGGTCCCGATCACCTCCCGGAGGCGGTGGGGAACCGGGTTGCGGGCCTTGGGCGCCACCAAGAGCGCCCAGACCACGAGGAGGAGGGCCGGCGCGCCCAGACCGAGGACGAGGCGCCAGCCGGGGTCGGTCCCCGTGTTCGCACCGACGTACCCGAGCGCGATCACGCCCCAGAGCTCGACCAGGAAGCGAATGGCGAGGACGGCCATGCGGTTGAGACTCCTTGCTGCGTCGACGGCGCTGCAGTACGATGCGTGTGTTGGCTACTATACTTAGCCATCATTGCTACTGTCAATAGCCTTCCTTCGACCCGTCCAGGAGGCGAGCCGTGCCCACCCCGCCGCGCACCTCCATCGAGGAGATCGTCCAGGCCGGCCGGACAATCCTCGATGCCGAGGGGCTGGACGCGCTCACGATGCAGCGGGTGGCGGCCACGGTCGGCGTCCGGGCGCCTTCGCTCTACAAACGGGTCCGCGACAGGGACGCGCTTGTCCGGCTGATCGCGGTCGATGTTGTCGAGGACCTCGGCGCCACGCTGGCGGACGCCGTCGGGTCCGGCGACCCCCGGGTTGACCTGAGGGCGCTCGCGCCCGCGTTCCGCGAATGGGCCCACCGCCATCCCGGAAGCTTCGCACTCCTGTTCGCCCGCCTGCCCGACACCTGGAGGCTCGACGCCGAGGCGGGCAGCGGCGCGCTCGACGCGATGTTCCAGACGGTGGCCGCCGTCGCCAGCCCGGACCATGTCCTCGAGGCCGCGCGGACCGTCGTCGCCTGGGCGAGCGGGTTCGTGTCGATGGAGCTGGCGGGCGCGTTCCGCCTCGGCGGAGACGTGGACGCCGCGTTCGCCTACGGCGTGGAGCGCATGACCGTGGCGATCGCCGAACCGGGACAGACCGGCTGACCGAAAGCCGTCGACCCCTTCCTTCCCAACCGGCGGCCAACAGGCTACCTTTGGCGAACACGTTTAGCGCCGCTGCCGGTACACTATGGCGCCATGACCGTGACGAACGACATCGACCTCGCCCAGATGCTCGCCGACACCGAGGCGGAGATCCTCCGTGTCGTCGGCGAACGCCACGGGGCCACGTCGGGCGTCTACGAGATGATCCGCTACCACCTGGGCCTTGACGGCTCAGAGGGTCCGCGCGGCAAGCGGATGCGCCCCCTGCTGGGGCTCCTCGCCTACACCTCGATCGCGGGCGAGCACACGGCCGCCCTACCCGGCGCCGCCGCCGTGGAGCTGGGCCACAACTTCAGCCTCGTCCATGACGACATCGAGGACGGGGACGTCGAGCGGCGCCACCGCCCTACCCTGTGGGCGGTCCAGGGTGTGCCCCAGGCGATCAACACGGGCGACCTCATCTTCAGCCTGTCGCGGGTGGCGCTCCACCGGCTGTCGGACCTCGGGTTCTCCGATAGCAAGGTGCTCCGCCTGATGCGGCTGTACGACGAGACCTGCGTGTTGCTGTGCGAGGGGCAGTACATCGACATCGCCACGTCGGATCGCGACGCGCCGATGACGGTCGAGCTGTACTTCGACATGATCGGCCGCAAGACCGCGGCGCTGATCGCCGCGTCAATCGAGGCTGGCGCCCTCCTCGCCACCGATGACGACGAGGTCATCGCCCGGTACCGCCGCTTCGGCTGGAGCCTCGGCCTCGCGTTCCAGCTCAACGACGACCTGCTGGGCATCTGGGGCGAGGAGCACAAGACGGGCAAGGTGCCCACCGATGTGGTGCGCAACAAGAAGACGCTGCCGGTGCTCTACGCGCTCGAGCACGCCGTGCCGGCCGACCGCGAGCGGCTCATCGAGCTTCGGTCCCTGGCCGAGCCGAGCGATGCCGAGGTCGCGGAGGTCGTCGCGATCCTCGAGCGCGCCGGCGCTGACGCCTTCACCCGGTCCGAGGCCCGCCGTCACCGCGACGACGCCCTCGCCGAACTTGACGGGCTGGCCGTCGTGGAGCCCGCGGCGCGCGAGAAGCTGGCGGGGATCATCCACTCGGTGATCAGCGCGTAGGTCGGGCGCGTGAGTCGGGCGCGTCGCTCGACCTGCTAGTCCTCGCCCTCCGCCACGGAACCGTCCTCCACGGGACGCTCGCGCTCCACGATCACCTTGGACACGCGGCGGCCGTCCGTCGACTCGACCGTGAGGTGCAGGCCGTCGAGGCGCACCTCGTCGCCAGGCTGCGGGATCCCCCCGATCCGGTGGTAGACGAGGCCGCCGACGGTGTCGTATTCCTCCTCGTCCTCGAGGTCGATGCTGAGGTCCCAGATCTCGAGCAGGTCGTCGATCGCGGCGCGGCCGTCCACCCGGGCCCGGCTCTCGTCCAGGATCTCGACCAGCGGTTCCTCGACGTCGTACTCGTCCTGGATCTCGCCGACGATCTCCTCGAGCAGGTCCTCGATCGTCACGAGGCCGGCCGTCCCGCCGTACTCGTCGAGCACGATCGCGATGTGCACCTTCCGCCGCTGGAACTCGTGGAGCAGGTCGTCGATCGAGAGCGATTCCGGGACGAACACGGGCGTCCGGAGCAGGCTGCGCAGCGTGGGCCGCACGTCGGCGTCGGACTTCAGCAACGGCAGCAGGTCCTTCGCGTAGAGGATGCCCACCACGTCGTCCACCGATGTCTCGTAGACGGGCACCCGCGAGTGGCCGCCCTCGATGATCAGGTCCACCGCGGCGTCGATGGAGGTGCTGGCCTGGAGGCCGATGATGTCCACGCGCGGCACCATCACCTGGTGCAGACGGCGGTCGCCGAGCTCGATGACCGCGTTGATCATCTGCTCCTCCTCCGCCTCGAGGATCCCCTGCTCCCCGCCGCGCTCCACGATCAGCCGCAGCTCCTCGGCGGTGATCTGGGCCTCCGAGTTGACATTGGCGCCGAACGGCCGCGCCACTGCCCGTGTCAGGCCGGTCAGGACCGCCACCACCGGCCCGAGCACCCGCCCCAGCACGTCGAGCGGGACGGCCAGTGCGAGCGCGAACCGCTCCGCATAGGTGAGCGCGATGCTCTTGGGCACCAGTTCCGCGAAGACGATCGTGAACAGCGCCAGGATCACGGTCACGATGATCAGGCTGACCGTGTCGGCGGTACCCCGGGCCAGACCAGCCGACTCGAGGAACCCCGACAGCTGCGCGCTGAGGCTCACGGCGGCGAAGGCTGACGCGAGGAAGCCGATGGACGTCAGGCCGATCTGGCAGACGGCGAGGAAGCGGCCGGGGTCGTCGAGCAGGCGGCGCACGCGCCTGGCCCCCGACCGGTTCTCCTCGACAAGCTGGTCCACGCGGCTGCGCCGGACCGAGACGAGCGCGATCTCGCCCGCCACGAAGAAGCCCTCGAGGAAGGTGAGGACGATCAGCAGCAGGACCTGCGGGATGGGGGCGCTCACCCGGCTGCACCGTCGTTCGCGTGGGCGTCCTCGGCCGCGTCGGCGGCACCGGCGGTCGTCGCGCCGGGCTCCTCGGGCTTGCGGATCTCGCGAAGGCGGGCGGGCACGCCCACGGCGAGCTTCCCCGCCGGCACGTCCTTGGTGACCACGGCGCCCGCGCCCGTCTTGGCACCGTCGCCCAGCGTCACCGGGGCTCGGAGCATCGTGTCCACACCCAGGAACACGCCCTCGCCGATGGTCGTGCGGTGCTTGCGGACGCCGTCGTAGTTGGCCGTGATCGTGCCCGCGCCCACGTTCGTCTCGGCGCCCACGTCGGCGTCGCCCAGATAGCTGTTGTGATGCTGGCGGACATGCTCGCCGAGGCGGCTGTTCTTGATCTCGGCGAAGTTGCCGATCTCCGAGCGCCGGCCCACGTGCGCGCCGGGCCGGAGGTGCGACATCGGGCCCACCGTCGCCCTGTCCTCGATCGTGGACCGCTCCACGATGCTCGCCCACACGACGCAGCCCTCGCCGATCGTGGAGTCGACGATCTGCGACCCGGCGCCGATCAACGTGCCCCGCCCCACCTTCGTGGCGCCCCGGAGGATCACGTTGGGCTCCAGCGTGACGTCCTCGGACAGCTCCACGCCGTAGTCGACGTAGGCGGTGGACGGGTCCTGCATGGACACCCCGGCGCGCATCCAGCGGTCGTTGATCTCGACCCGCATGTCCCAGTCGGCGTGCGCCAGCTCGGCGCGGTCGTTGATGCCCAGCAGCCGGCCGTCGTCCTCCACGTCCAGCGCCGCCACCAGCCGGCCGTCTGCGCGGGCCAGCTCCACGAGCTCTGTCAGGTACAGCTCGCCTGTCGCGGGCGAGGGGCGAAGGTCACCGGCCCGCCGCCGGAGCCACGCCGCCTCGAACGCGTACAGCCCGGCATTGACCTCGCTGATCGCGCGCTCCTCGTCGGTGGCGTCCTTGACCTCGACCACCCGCTCCACGGT
>JBJKRU010000226.1:0-3412 GCA_046704485.1 Candidatus Limnocylindrales bacterium
AGCCGTGGTAGCAGTGGTTGTGGACGACGATCTTGGAGCGGCCGGTGATGTGCCGGGCCAGCCGGATCGTGAACCGGTTGGCGTCGGTGGCCGTGAGCGTGAACTGCCAGAAGCGCGGACCGAAGCGCCGGCGCAGCTCGTCGCCTGCGGCGATCGCGTCCTCGGTCGGCAGCATGTGGGAGATGCCGCGCCGCATCTGCGCCTCGACGGCGCGAAGGGTGGCCTCAGGCCCGTGGCCCGCCATGGCGCCCGTGTCGCCGAGGCAGAGGTCCACGTAATCGTGCCCGTCCACGTCGCGGAAGTGCGCGCCGGCGGCGGCCTCCACGAACAGGGGGAAGGCGCCGGCCCACTTGACCATCCAGTTCATCGGCACGCCGTCGAGCAGCGAGCCCTGGGCCTGCTCGAACAACGCCCGCGAACGGGGGTTCGCACGCTCGAAAGCCGTCAGCTCGGACGCCATGAGGTGCTCCAGGCGGGCGCGATCGAGGGTGCGGTCGGCGGTCATGGAGCTCCTTCCCGAGGTTGAGGCGACGCGCGGCGAGGGTGCACGGCAGCGATTGTCGGGGCGCCCCGATCGGGCAGGCAAACCCGTCGCGCAGGGCGGGCAGGCTGCCCGGGGCGGAGGCGGCCGCTCGAGGCGTCGACCTCCAGGGACGAGCGGGCCGACCGCACGTGGGGTCGGCCGCGGACTCGGATGTGGTGGGGCGGGCGAGTGCCCGCCAATGGTCAGTTCAGCCGGCGCGTGTAGCCGCAGATCTCGCAGTGCGCCGTGCCGGCCGCATCGTCGATCACGAGGAAGCTCGTGCAGCCGTTGGTCGCGCAGTACAGCCGGTTGGCGTGCGCGGCCCGACGGCGCATCCGGCGCATCGAGGACGCGCGGGACGCCACGGCATTCGTGGAAGCGCGGGAGAGCATGTGACGGTTTGTTCCTTTCCAGGCTCCGTCGGGTCTTGGACGGGTTGCCCTGCCGCTCCAACGGCCGTGGCATTCGGAGGCCGGAGCAGCGTTCTTGGGCCCGGGTGCGGCGGCAAAGGTCGCGATGTTGGCGAAGGCCTGGCGGCCGCAATCCATCGGGCGATATAGAGGAGCATGCTGGCGGGAGCGATTCCTGTCAAATGCCCCGATGGTCCTGTCCGTCATACGCGGTGGGGAACCACCCTCTGCATTCCCTCCTCGCACCTCTGTCGATGGCGGTCTCAGCCCTTGTGCGTCAAGGATGGTTGGCTAGTCGCCCTCGGCCGACCACTCGCGTCTGAGCGAGTCTGCCTTCAGCGAGAGGTCGATTGGCCCGTTGCCACGGCGCGGCCCTGGGCCCGACGATGAGGGGGATGACGGCGAACGCAGGCGGCGAGTCCGAGCCGCAAGGACGGGTGCTCGATGCCCTGGCGGTGATCGCGGGGGCGCTCACCCTGCTCGGCGGGGTTGCGTGGCTCGTGCTCGCGCCGGGGGCCGACACTTCGAGCGCCGACGCCCTCGCCTCGCGGTTCCAGGTGGCGTGGGCGGTCTGGGTCGTCGCTGTCGGGATCTCCGCCTTGGGGATGTTCCGGCTGTCGTTCAGCCTCTGGGTGCCCAGCGGGGTCGCCGATCCGCCGTCTGCGGTCACGCTGCTGGGCATGGCCGTCGTGTTGGTCGGCGGGTCCTTCGTCGGCGTGACCGCGCCCATCGACAACATGACCCTCTACCAGGCGAGCGATCCCCGGCACCAGCCGGCCACCGTGCTCGCGGAGATCCTGGGCTTCGCCTACTTCTCGGCCTTCCCTGCCGTCGTCGTCGCGGCCCTGCTCATCCTCCGGCCGTGGCGAAGGCGTGAGGGAGCACGCCGAGACGCGGGCGGCACCGGGGCGCTGGGCAAGGGGAACTGATCGATCCTTGCTCAGACGGCCGCCCCTTCAGGCTTCGGGGTAGCCCGGTCAAGGGAATGCGGGAAGGCTCCTGGGCGCCTGCCATCCCCGTGTCAGCCGGAACGCGTGTCAGCCGGAACCGGAACGCGTGTCAGCCGGAATGCGTTGACGCGCGGGCGGCAGAGGACGAGACTGCCGTCGTCGGCGGCGAACGCCGACAGGCGCAGGTGCCGGCGCAGACGCCTGCTGTCAACAGGTCGCCGTCGCGTGGCAGCGTGCGATAGCGGGTGGACCGATGCCGACTGGCGCTCTGGTCGCGGTGTTCGTGGCCTTGTTCGTCACCTTCGTGACGCTGTTCGTCACTCGCCGCCGCAGGTGACCGGTCGGAGAGCTGCCCTCGGCGGCGGGGATGTGTTCTACACCGTCGATAACGGATGGGCCGTGGGCCCTGTCCGTCACTGACGGCTGAAGATCGCCGGCCGCGGATCGCGATGCCGACAGCCGCCCTCCCAGAGGGGCAGTCCGTCCAGCGGACCTCGGCACCCCTTCCTCCAAGAGGCGCTCACTCGGGGTCGCTATGGGTTGACCAGCATCCTCGCGGCCGATGCCGCCCCGTCCCGCAGGATCGCCGGCGCCGCGGCGGCCGCGCGCTCGCGGACCTCGGGCGCCAGGGCGGCGGCCAGGGCGGCGGAGAGGGACTCCACGGTCGGCACCGGGCCGTCATGCACCGCGCCGATGCCGATCTCGGCGACCCGGCGGGCCCAGTGCGGCTGGTCGACGACCTGGGGGACGAGCACCTGCGGCACGCCAGCCAGGGCCGCGGTCGTCGTCGTGCCCGCCCCGCCATGGTGGACGACGGCGGCCACGCGCGGGAAGAGCGCCTGGTGGTTCACGTCCCCGAGCACCAGGCAGTCCCCCCACTCGTCGGCCAGGGCGAGGTCGGCCCAGCCGCGGGCCAGGACAAGGCGTCGACCGCAGGCACGGGCAGCCCCGATCGCCGTCTGGGCGAGGTCCGGCGACGTGCGCATGCCCATGCTGCCGAAGCCCACGTAGACGGGCGGAGCGCCAGCGTCGAGGAAGCGCCGCACGTCGTCCGGGAGCGGGCGCCCGTCGGGCAGGATCCAGGCCCCGGTCTGCACGATCTCGAGATCGGTCAGGTCCCGCCACGGGGCGAGGAGAGGGTCGGCCGCGAGCCAGACCCGGCCCCCGAGGACGTGGTCGCGGACGTTGTGCACCGGGGGCAGGCCGATCGCGGCGCGGTGGCGGTTGAGCGGCCCGGCGTACATCGCGTCCACGCGCTCCGCGTCCTGCGCCCAGAGCGCCCTGTTGTCGGTCTCGTCGGGCGAGGACTGCCTGCCGGGCCGCGCAGACGGCCGGTAGTGCCGCGAGGGGATCCCGAAGACGTGGAACACCGCCAGCACGTAGCGGATCCCGAGCCAGTCCGCGACGTCCCGCGCACCGGCCGGCATGAGGCCGGTCGCGACGATCACGTCAGCGCCGCGGGCCGCCACGGAGAGCGTCTCGAAGCGCGCCTCGACGAGGTCGGACGCCAGCGCGAACGCCGCCTCCGG
>JBJKRU010000227.1:0-33113 GCA_046704485.1 Candidatus Limnocylindrales bacterium
GCGCTGGGCGCCATCGCGTGGATCGAGGTCGCCAAGCTGCGCGAGCACCGGTTGGCCGACCCGCGCGGCGCGCTGTCGGCAACCCTGGCGGCGTGGCGGATGCTCGAGCGCTCACGAACGCTCGGGCGGCCGTATCCGCGTGTCGAGGCGGACACGGCGCGCCGCGCTGCGCGGCTCATCGGACGGATCGGCCGAGGCGCTGCCGCCGGGTGACGGGCGCGCCAGTCGGTCGCGCCCGATGGGCCGGCCGGGGGCGATGGGCGGCTCCTGACAGCGTTCGTCTGCGCGCCGCTGAGCGGGTGCGGGGATCCGCCTTCGCCCGGCGCTGGTGCAGGGGCACGCCCGGGCTGCCCGGCCTGGCCCCTCAGTCCGGGTTGTCGCCCCCCGACATCCGCGCGATCGCATCCGCGTGGTGCGGCACGCCGAACAACCCGGGACCCTCGAGGACCAGCGAGCCGCAGGCGGCGCCGAGTCGAAGGTCGGGGTCGCTGCACGCCCAGGCGGCCACCAGCGACGGCTTGAGCTGGGCGGCGAAGACGCCCGAGAGGAACGAGTCGCCCGCGCCGACCGGGTCCACGTAGCGCAGGGTCGGGATCGAGTGCCAGTGGCGGGCGGCGGAGATCGAACCCCCCTCCCCCACCCGATAGGCGTTGCCGCCATGGATGCCATCGGTGAGGAGCATCTCGGCGCCCGGCCGCAGCAGGGCGGCCAGGTCGGCGGCCGAGGTTGCGTTGTCGATGTCGTCCACGCCGACGCCGATCAGGTCGGCGCGCCAGACGACCGGCGAAATGAACGGCTGCCGGTGGTGGACGTGCGCCCCGGGGACGAGCACCCGCAGGAGCCCCTGCCAGCCCAGGGCGACGTGGGCGTCGGCCGGCGGGATCTCGGCCCAGACGTCGGGGATCTCCGCGGCCACCGGAGCGATCATCCAGCCGGGAGCGCTGCGCCAAGCGTCGGGCAGCGCCGCAGGGTCGACCGGATCCGAGACCTGCGGCGTCTGCTGGACCCGGCCTGTCGGCGTCTCGGTGTTGATGAAGATGGGGCCTTTGGAGCCGGGCTGGATGTGCACGTCAACGCCAGCGTCGCGGATCATCTCGATCTCCGACGAGCCGGCCGCGAGCTCGTCGGCGACCACGATCGCGCCGACCCGCAGCCCGAGCCTCGCGAGCGCCAGCGCCGAATAGGAGGCGCCGCCCCCCAGCCGCCAACCGCGCGGGTCGTCCTCGACCACGTCCCGACAGGCAGAGCCCACCACCACGACGTCCGGCGTCGCGCTCATCCATCCTCCCGGGACCGCCTCGGCGGCCCGCCTATACTGGCCGCCCCGCGCTCGCGCGGCACCGCGGCCATTCTGGTCGCCTTCGACCGAGGTTCCCAATCATGCACTTCTACGAGCTCCACGAGGGCGACAACGACGTCTTCGCCGACATCCTCCTCGTCCGAGAGGAGGAGATGGACCCCGAGGAGTTCTTCGAGCTGGTCCAGAGCATCCGCCGCCGCGTCATCGACTCGTTCGAGCAGGACACGCTCGTCGAGGCGATCGCGGAGGAGCTGGAGTCGAACTACGACTTCATCGCCATCAGCGACGATCGCCTCACCGCCGCCGTGAACGTGTCGCGCGACGAGGAGGAGAACTTCCTCGCCGACCTCGACGCTCCCGACGAGGGTAGCGACTACCGGTCGATCCTGGCGGACCTCCAGGCAGGCGATCCGCGGCTGAACTGAGGGCTGGCCCCAGCTGCGCCGGTCGGCACGCCACGTGACGGCGCGGGGGCTCGTCGGTCAGCATGCGTTCGGGTCGTCGATGAGCACGCGCTGCATCAGGAGGAGGTCCTCGCGGCCGAACCAGCCGGTCGCCCGCCAGAACGCCTGGCCCTCGGCGTTCGCGCCATAGACGAAGATGTTCGCCTTGGCGATGCCCAGCGCGCGGAGCTCGTCGAGGCACTGCTCGGCCAGCCGGCGCCCGACCCCGCGGCCTCGCTCCGACGGCACGACGGCCAAGTGGTGGAGGTAGCCGCGCCGTCCGTCGTGGCCGCACATGACGGCCCCCGCCAGCGCCCCGCCCCGGAGCGCGACTCGCGACAGGCCGGGGTTCCGCTCGAGGAAGGAGGCGATCGCGTCGCGCTCGTCGGCCCCCGACAGGCCGATGCCCTCTGACGCCCGCCAGAGGGCGATGACCGCGTCGTAGTCGTCGGCGGTCATCGGGCGGATGCGCAACTCCTCGTCGACCACCTGAGCGTCTCCCGCTACTTGCTGAACAGGATCTCGATCACGTCTCCGTCCTGCACCCGGTACGTCTTGCCCTCCGCGCGCAGCCTGCCGTGCTTCTTGGCCTCGGCCATCGACCCGATGGCGAGGAGCTCCTCGTAGGCGATCGTCTCGGCTCGGATGAACCCGCGGGCGAGGTCGGTGTGGATGGCGCCGGCCGCGTCGACCGCGTTCGAGCCGTCGGGGATGGGCCAGGCGCGCACCTCGTCGGGCCCGGCGGTGAGGAACGAGATCAGCCCCACCAGCCGGTACGAGAGCGCGATGACGCGGTCGAGGCTCGACTCGTGCAGCCCGAGCTCGTCCATGAACACCGCCGCCTCGTCAGGCTCGAGCTCGCCCAGCTCCATCTCGATCCGCGCCGAGAGGGCGTCGACCATCGCGTGCTGGTGCTCGTAGCCGGCGGCGATGGACTCGATCAGGCCCGGCGCCCTGGCGAGGTCGCCCTCGCCCACGTTGAGCAGGACCAGGACAGGCTTCTGGGTGAGGAACCGGAAGCCGCGCAGTGCCTTCTCCTCGTCCTCGTCGAGCGCTTCGTCCCGGATCGGGCGACCCGCCTCGAGGGCCGGCTTCAGCCGGGCCAGGATCGCCTCCTCGCGCTCGTTGGCCTCGCGCTCGGCGGGCGTGCCGTGTCGGCCCGTGGCCCGCAGGCGCTCGAGGCGGCGGTCCACCTGGGCGAGATCGGCCAGCGTGAACTCGAGGTCGAGCTGCTCGAGGTCGCGGCGCGGGTCCACCGAGCCGGACGGGTGCGGGTGGTGCGGGTCGTCCCAGACGCGCACCACGTGGAGGAGCGCGTCGGCATCGCGCAGCCGGGCGAGGTGCTCCGCCGGCAGCTCCTCGGTGCCCACGTGGCCCTCGTGCGACGCAGGCGGGGCAGGGAGGTCGATGTAGGTGACGTCGGCGTGGACGATCTTCTTCGGGTGGAACAGCTCGGCGAGCTTGTCGAGGCGCGGGTCGGGCACCTTGACCACGCCCACGTTCAGCGTGACGCCGCCGTAGCCGCCCGTCTCGGCATGGCCGCGGGTGAGCGTGTTGAACACGGTGGTCTTGCCGCACCCGGCAAGTCCGACGATGGCGATCTGCATGCGCTGATGCTACCCGGCGCGAGGGGCGCGAAGCCCGGCCCGCCTCGCAGTCAGTAGCCGGCCGTCGGGTCGACCACGTTCACGAGGGCCCGCCCCTCCGCGTAGCGGCGGAGGTTCTCGCAGAACAGGTCGACCGAGCGGTCGAGGACGCGGGCCGACGACCACGAGGTGTGCGGCGTGATGATCAGGTTCGGCACGTCGTAGAGCGGCGACGTGGGCGGCAGGGGCTCCTCGAGGAAGGTGTCCAGGATCGCGCCGCCCAGGCGGCCGTCGACCAGCGCGCGGGTCAGCGCCCGCTCGTCCACCAGCTCCCCGCGCGCCACGTTGATCACCCATGCACCCGGCTTCATCCTCGCGATCGCCTCGTCGGAGATCAGACCACGGGTGTTGTCGGTCAGGGGCGCGGCCAGCACCACGAAGTCGCACTCGGCCAGCAGCTCCGGGAGCTGCTCGGGCGGCATGACGCGGTCCAGCATCAGCGAGCCCAAGAACGGCTCGTCGCCCGCGCCCTCATGGCTGTCTGCTCCCGCCTCGGGGCGACGACGCGTCGCCATGACGCGGCAGCCGAAGGCGGTGGCCAGGGCGCCCACGGCGCGCCCGATGGACCCCAGGCCCACGATGCCCACCGTGATGTCGCGCAGCTCGCGCGCCTCGAGCGGCTGCCACGTCCGCTCGGCCTGGAGCTCGAGGAGCTCGGGCAGCCGCCGCGCCGCCGAGAGGATCATCAGCATCACGTACTCGGCGATCGGGCGGCTGAACACCCCCCGGGCATTGGTGATGACGAGGCCTCGCGCCCTCGACGAGGGGGTGAGCACGCGCTCCACGCCGGCGGTCGCCGAGTGCACCCAGCGGAGCGACGGGGCGCGGGCGAGGACCCGGTCGAACGTCTCGGCCGGCAGGCGCCCCCGGAGCATCACCTCGACATCATCGAGCGGCCCGTCCGGGTGCCCGTCGAACCCGATCGTGACCAGGCGCGCACCGGGTGCCGCCGCGCGGATCGCCTCCAAGTCGCGGGTCCGGTAGCGCGCTGCAAGGATCGGCGTGAGCGCGACGGCCGCGGGGGCACCGCCTGGTCCGGAGCCGGGCCCCGGCGCGTGCGAGGCTGCGTCGGTCACGCCTTCCCTCCTCTGCTAGGCCCGAGGCCCATCCGTCGGGCCCACGCCGCCGGGTCGTCCATCTCAGCTGGCGTGGGCAGCGAGTCAGGTCCCGCCCACAGCTGGCGCAGCGCCTCCGGTCCGCCGTGCTCCTCGATGCCCGCCACGAAGGCCTCGCCTCTACGGTACTGCTCCATCTTGAGGTCCATGCCCGTGATCCGGAGCATGGCCCGCTCGAACGGGGAGCGGTTGGCCCGCCGCCCGTGGAACCGCGCCGAGATGCGCGCGTGGCCCGGTACGAGGTCACGGCCCACAGCGTCCATCACGTGGTCGCCGAACCCCTCCAGCAGGCTCATGACCGCCTGCGTCTCGCGGAACAGCTCGCGCTGTTCGTCGGTCATCAGCCGCTCCAGCCAGTGCTGGTCGTCGCGGCGGCCCTCCCCGCGCAGCGACGCGCCGAGCTGGCGGACGGCGTCCCGCCCGAGCCCGGCGGCGTCGTCGGAGAACAAGGAGATCTGCCGTTCGAGCCGCGACGACAGGTACGGGCGGAGCCAGGGGTGCGACTCGAACTCGTAGGCGTGCGTGGTCTCGTGAAGGGCGATCCAGGTCCGGAACGGCTCGACGGGGACGTCCATCGCGTGCGCGACCGCCCTGATGTTCTCCTCCACGAACAGCAGCCTGCCCGGCTCGGTCTCCGCGGAGATCAGCGCCAGGTCGTACTGGCCCAGGACGCGCTCACCCATGAAGCCCAGCAGCACGCCCATCTGGGTGGTGGTCACCCAGCGGTTGGCCAGGGCCATCGCCGCCTTGGCGAACCCGGCCCCGGGCGGCAGCAGCTGGTCCAGCAGGCCGACCTCGAGGCGACCCATCAGCGCCGCGAAGGCTGCCGTGTTCGCCGCCACCCAGGCGCTCCGGTCCACGACGGCAACGCGGTCCACCACGCCCGGGAGCTGCGCGCCCAGGCGGGCCTCCAGCGCGGGCACCACCCTGGCCATCGCCGCCGTGTAGGAGGGCTCCGTCGCGCGGAGCTCGCGGGGCTCGAGCGTCCCCCTCGCGCGTCGCAGGCGCGCCGTGGCCACGCGCTCCACGCGATCCCAGTCGACCAGGCCCGCAGCGCGCGCATGGCGCTCGATCCGACGCTCCGCGACCGTCAGCGCGGCGCCCACGACCAGGCCGACGGCGAAACCGGCAGGCCAGACGCGCGAGGCGCGCGCCTCGCGCCCAGCACGGTCGTCGCCGCTCCGGCGGTCATCCCCGCCGCCCCTGGGACTCATCCCCCGTCCGCCAGCTCGATCCCGACGACGTCCGGGAAGGCCTCCCCGAACATCCTGGTCGCGATCGCAGTGAACCGCGCCACGTCGCCGGTGGTGAGCTGGACGTGCGTCGGGGGCGGGCCGAACACCTCGGCGGGGCGCGAGTGGCCCGCCTCGCCCGGGTCGGCGGCGGTGCCGCGGGTGGTCCCGGGCGCCTCCAGACCGTTGACCGACAGCAGCTCGGCGAGCGTCGCAGCGGTCGCGGTCGCCGAGTCCACGATCGCCACCCGATCACCGACGGCGGCCGCAAGCACCGTGCGCAGGAGCGGGTAGTGGGTGCAGCCGAGCAGCAGCGTGTCGATCTTGGCCGACGGGGGGCGCGGGAACACGAACTCGCCTGCCCCGTCGCGCTCGCCCAGCAGGGGCCGCAGCTCCTCGGCGACGACCCCCTCGAGCTCGCCGCCGCTCAGGATGCCGGCCTCGACCATCGGCACGAACCTCGGCGTCGCGTGCTCATAGACCTCGACCGCCGGGTTCTCGTCCTTGATCGCGTTGAAGTAGGCGTGCGAGCGCACCGTCGCCGGAGTCGCGATCACGCCGACGCGTCGATTCCGGGTGGCGAGGGTCGCGGCCGCCGCGCCGGGCCTGACCACGCCCAGCACGGGCAGGTCGTACCGGGCGCGGAGCGTTCGCAGGGCGACGGCCGTCGAGGTGTTGCACGCCACGACGATGGCCTTCACATCGCGCGTCGCGAGCTCGTCGAGCGCCTGCGTCGAGAAGCGGAGCACCTCGTCATCCGTGCGCGTGCCGTAGGGCGCGCGGAGGTTGTCGCCGAGGTAGATCGTGGACTCGTAGGGCGAGCGGCGGAGGATCTCGCGAAGGACCGTCAGCCCGCCGACACCCGAATCGAAGACGCCGATCGGCCGGGGGTCGGACACTCGGGCGCTACCGCCGGGCTGCCGCAGCGGCCGGCCGACCGGTCAGCTCCGCCGCGACGTGGAAGACGTCCTGGCTGATCGGCGCCTCGGGGTCGGCCAGCACGAACGGGATTCCCTCGTTGTTGGCCCGGACCACCAGCGCGCCGCCTGACGCGATGCCGTGCTCCGGGTCGCGGCCGAGCGCGTTGGCGAGCACCGCCGGGTCGAACCCGCCGGTGGAGTCGCGGCGGTTGACGATGTAGCGGAGCTTCGACGGCGGATAGCCGATGGCTCGGAAGGCATCCGCCATGACCATCGTGCTGTGGATGGTGGTCGAGTCCCAGGTCACCACCTCGAGCACGGTGTCCGAGGCATCGAGGAAGGCGAGATTGACGTCGTTCACGACGGCTGGCGTGTCCACGATGACCATCTCGTACACGCGTCGCAGGAGCGAGAGGGTCTTCTCGAGGTCGCGGACCGTGACCATCTCGGCCAGCTCGACGCGCGGCGGGGCGAGCAGGATGTCGATCCCCGAGGGATCCCGCCACAGCACGTCCTCGAGGTCCGACTCCTGGATCCGGTCGGTGGGCAGGTCGAGGAGCGATGGGGCGTCGATGGGCACCTTGAGGAGCGCCCGCATGTCCCCGAACTGGAGGCTGCCGTCGATCAGCACCGTCCGCAGGCCCGACTGCCCGATCGCCACCGCAAGGTTGAACGCGATGGTGGTCTTGCCCACGCCGCCCTTGGGGGCGAAGATCGTGATCATCCTGGCGCCGCCCTGCGCCTCGACGTCGGCGGCGATCTGCCGAGCCTGCTGGATCCTGGTCACCAGCTCATAGCCGGTGAACGGCATGGGCAGAACGGAGTGGATGCCGGTAGCGGGGTTGGGCTGAACCGGGTGCTGGGGAACGGTCAGGACGATGACCGGCACCGGGTTTCCGCTCTCGTGCAGTCTGGCCACCAGCTGCATGCCCTTGAGCCGGCCCTGCAGAAGCGCATCGACCAGGATGACGTCCGGACGGAGCTCCTGGGCGAGCCCGAGCACCTTCGTCCCGTCGGTGACGACGTCCAGGAGCTTGATGGCCGTCTGCGAGTTCAGCAGGCCGCGGATGTACTGCGCGACCTGGGGCACGTCCTCGACGACGAGCAAACGGACTTGATCCGGCATCGTCGCGACGATACCACGCAGGCCCGACGCCACACGGGCCCGATGGTCCGGGAGGCGATGACCCCTGCGCGAGCGCGCTCAGGGCCTCCGGGCGATCAGGAGCACGCGCTCGGCGCCGGGACCCAGCGGCTCGAGGTCATAGCCGCCGGCGAGCTCCTCCACCAGCAGGCCGGCAGTCTCGGCGATGGACGCCAGCTCGTCGGGGCCGACGAGGCGGAGGCGGTCCGTGCGCACCCAGCGGGCAGGCGTCATGCCGGGCAGCCCGCTCTCGAAGATCGTGGTCAGCCGGACCGTGCCCGTGGCGGCGTCGTAGTCGGCTGCGCCGGTCTTGGTGACGGTGTGACCGGTGTCCGGGTCATCGCGGACCCATTCCAGGACCAGGCGCCCGTCGTAGCGGGACAGGTCCTCGGCGTCGGGCAGCCAGGCGTCCAAGACCGCAATCCCGCCCGGTGCGAGGTGCGCCGCCAGCGTGAGGACCGCCGCCGCCTGGTCGGCCCGGGTGCCCATCAGGAAGATCGAGTTGAGCGGGATGGCGGCCATCCGGTAGGAGCCCGCGTCCTCGAGCCGCACGGTGCGGGCGTCCCCCTCGACCAGGTGCAGGCGGCGCGCGACCGCGCTGCCACGACGCTCGGCCGCGGCCCTCGCCCGGGCGAGCATCGCCGGGTCGATGTCCACGCCCGTCACCTCGTACCCGCCGGCGGCCAGCGGCAGGGCGATACGGCCGGTCCCGACGCCGAGCTCGAGCAGCGGGCCGCCGGTCCTCGCCGCCAGGGCGAGGTAGAGGTCGAGGTCGCCGGGGTCGGACGCGAGATCGAGGTCGTACAGGCGGGCCAGCGCGTCGGCCGTGCGCTCGCGGGGGGTGCTCACTCGGGGCCCGCGCCCGCTTGCCGGCGCCTTGCACCTGCTGCCACGGGTTGACCGGTCATTCGGGATCGCTGCCTGCAAGCCGGACAGGGTGCCCCGCGAGCCGCTTCTTCGCCAGGGCGCTGATGCACTCGAGGGCGATCCGGTTGGCCGCCATGGCGGTGACCTCCGCGTGGTCGTACGGCGGCGAGACCTCGACGATGTCCATGGCCGCGACCTCCACCTGCGAGACGATGCGCCGCACGGCTCGCAGCACCTCGCGCGGCAGGAAGCCGCCAGGCTCGGGGGTGCCGGTGCCGGGGGCGTTCCCGGGATCGATGACGTCGATGTCGACGCTGATGTAGACGGCGTCCGGACCGTCGAGCGCCTCTGCGATGGCGTCGTCTATCACGGCCTCCGCGCCCCGCTCCTCCACCTCGCGCATCAGGTGCCAGCGAAGCCCGTGCTCGCGCATCCAGTCGAACGTCTCGACCGGCGGCCAGTAGCCGCGCAGCCCGACCTGGACGAAGTTCGAGCCCTTGACGGCGCCTGACTCGATGAGGCGGCGCATCGGCGTGCCGTGGCCCGCCAGCACGCCCCAGTCCTCGTTGGCCGTGTCGGCGTGCGCGTCGAAGTGGACGATGCCGATGCTGCCGGGGCGGCGGACCTCGGCGACTGCCGTGGCCGACGGCCAGGTGATCGAGTGGTCGCCGCCGAGCACGATCGGGATGGCGCCCGTGGCCGCCACCTCGCGGATCTTGCGGTAGATGAAGGCGTGGGCGCGGTCGATCCAGGCGGGGACGATGTTGGCGTCCCCCGCGTCCACCACGTTGAGGACGTCGAACGGCTCCACGTCGAGCTGCAGGCTGAAGATCGCGCCACCCGTGTACTGCGCCTCGCGGATCGCGCGCGGGCCGAAGCGGGCGCCCGGCCGGTGGCTCACGGCGTCGTCGAACGGCGCCCCCACGATCGCCACGTCCACCTTGCGGGCGCGCAGCTCGGCCGGGTCGGGTACCCACGGCAGCTTCATGAACGACGGCAGGCCGACGTAGGTGGGCAGGTCGAAGTCGTCGTAGGCCTCGTACTCGCGGTTCCAGCCGTTCTTGGCGGCGAAGTCGACGTTGTGCTCGTCGTGGGGACGCTCGGCCACGGTTCCCTCCCGGGCGGGCGCCGACCCTCATCGGCCGTTCCTCGCGGCCGGGGGCTCGCCGCCTGGCTCGTGGGCGCCGCCGGTTCGGTCAGCCGCCCGGCGGGGCGCGCCGCCCCGATCCTACCCGGTACGGAGTTCCGGGGCGGGCGCGTTCCGGTGCAGGGGCGTCGTCAAGTCGTCGCGGCCGAGCCGTCGCGTGGTCGCGGCCGCTGTCTCCGCAGGGCGTCGCGGCCGCTGCCTGCACGGATCGGCGTCGCGCCCTCTGCCTCCGCAGCGGCGTCGCGGCAGATGTGCACGGAGCGGCTCTGGCGTCGCTTCGTCCGCCACCCGGACCGCGCTGTGCCGCATCTGATGGTGTCAGCCCTCACGTCGGGCACCGGCGGGCAGGACGCCGGGTCGCCCGCCGATGGGGGGCCGCCCCGTGCACAACGGTGGCCCGCCCTGTTCCACGGCCGGCCCGAGGGTCTCCGAGCCTAGCGCTGCTCGTCCAGGCGTCTGCGGAAGACGACCATGTCGAGGGCGTCCCCCTCGTAGTCGGGATACGCGGTCGTCCCGAACGCCGGGTGCGTGCCCGGCCCGTCGTCCACTCGCAAGCCGATCGCCGTGTGGAACGCGATCGATGCGGAGTTGCCCGCCCACGTGATGGCCCGCACCTCTCGGACGCCGCGAGCCGCCACGTCCTCGAGGAAGCGCCGGTAGAGCTCGCGCCCGACGCCGCGCTGTCGGAGGTTCGGGTTCGCCGCGACCATGTGCACGTAGCCGACGGCGGGGTCGTCGGGGCTGACGAACCCGACGAGAAACCCGGCCGGCGTCCCGTCGGCCGCCTCGGCGATCCACGACGTCCCGGTGAAGTGCTGGAACCACAGCCGGTGCAGCAGGTGGTGGTGCGGCCGGCCGCCCCACCAATCGTCCACGAGACCGATCAGCCGTCGGTGGTCGGCCTCGACCGGCCGCCGAAACGTCAGCGGCCCGGCGTCCACCCGCGGCACCGCCTCAGCGTCCACGGCCCTACTCGCCGCGGAACTCGCGCCACGCCGCCTTCGACTTCGCGGGGTCGAGGAGCAGGTCGAGCGCCGTCTGCGCGACGAGCGTGGCCGCCACGAGCGTCGTCCGGTCGCCGCGGGCCGAGGCCGCGGCCTCGCGGAACGCGATCGTGTGCCCGGGCACGGGCCCGTCGCTGATCGCGAGCTCCGGGTGGAGCGCCGGCACGGCCCACGAGACGTTGGCCATGTCGGTGGAGCCCGACGTGGGATCCAGGCCCTGCTCCTCGATCCCGTAGGCCGCCGCGTTGGCCACCCACAGGTCCGCGAGCACGTGGTTGTGCTTCATCGTGCTGGCGTACCCGCTGTACTCCACGGTCACCTGGACGTCCGCTGCCTTCGCCGCCGCCTCGCACAGCGCCGTGAAACGGTCCTTCATCACGTCGTAGTAGGCCTGGTCGGCGGAGCGGATCATGAACCACGCCCTCGTCCGGGCCGGGATGATGTTCGCCGCCGTGCCGCCCTCCTGGATGATCCCGTGGACGCGGCAGTGGGTCGGCAGCTGCTGGCGCCAGAGGCCCACGCTCACGAACAGCGCGATCATCGCGTCGAGCGCGTTCTTGCCCATCCACGGGTCGCTCGCCGCGTGCGAGGCGACGCCCGTGAACACGACGCTCACGTCCTCGCTCGCGAGCGGTGCTGTCTCGACGTGGTTGCGGTCGCACGGGTGGTAGAGCAGCGCCGCGTCCAGCCCCGCGAACAGGCCGTCGTCGAGCATGATCTGCTTGCCGCTGCCCCGCTCCTCGGCCGGCGTACCGAGGAAGACGATCTCGCCCGCCCACGCGTCGCGGACGGCCGCCAGGGCCACCGCCGCGCCGACGCCCGACGCCGCCATCGTGTTGTGGCCGCAGCCGTGGCCCAAGCCGGGCAGCGCGTCGTACTCAGCGAGCACGCCGATCCTCGGCCCGTCGGCGCCCCTGCCTCCCTGGATGCGGCCCCGCAACGCGGTCTCGAGGCTCCCCGGCCCGCGCTCAACCGTGTAGCCATGGCGTTCGAGGACCTCGGCACAGGCCGCCGCCGCGTGGCGCTCCTCGAAGGCCGGCTCCGGGTCGGCGTGGATCCGGTGCGACAGGTCGAGCAGCTCGACGCTGGCCGCCTCGATGGCCGAGGCAGCCAGGGCCTTCACGTCGGCGAATGGCCCAGCGGGGGTGAACGAGGTCAGCGGGGCGGGGTCGGGCACGGGAGGCTCCTAGCGCTCGGCGGAGAGGGTGACTTCGGCCACGAAGAAGATGGCGGCGAGGAACAGGACGATCGGGAGCTGGAACGCGTCAACGAGACGGAGCACGACCATCACAGCCGCGAATAGGCCGATCCACGTGCCGCGCCGGACGGCCCGGAACCAATCCCCCATGTACGCGATCCGCCGGTGGCGTGCGAACACGACCAGCCAGGCTAGCGGCGCGCACGTGAGGCCCACCGCCAGGCCGATCAGCAGCGCCCCGAGGTAGCCGGCCGAGGGATCGCGGTACGGATCGCGTGTGGTCACCACGATCGCGACCAGCACCCAGACGACCGCGGCGGCGCCCAGCAGTCCGATGCTGGCGAGGCGGTCCTTAGTCTCCACGACGCCGAGTGTACGGGGCAGCGACGCCTCGGATGGCCACCATCGCGCTCTGCACGCCGCCCCTCGTCGCGGTCGGTGGCGGTCCCGGGGTTGCTCGGCAGGGGACGGCTCGGCGGCGAGGCGCGGCGAGGGCCTCAGGTCGGCCGACGGCGCACTGCGGCACCCGCGCGCGCTACCCGCCCAGCCGCGCGAGCGCGCCCACCAGCTCGTCGAGTGAGGCGAGCACCGCGTCGGGCTCGACCGAATCGTCGCGCTCGCTGCCGGGCAGCGGCGAATCCCGCGGGCGGCTCGCCAGCCACGCCGCGCGCCAGCCCGACCGCTTCGCCCCGACGACGTCGGCTGCCCAGTCGTCGCCCACGTGGATGATCCGCTCGGGCTCCGGGCCGCCGAGCGCGTCGCGGGCGGCGGCGAAGATCGCCGGGTGCGGCTTGATGGCCCCGACACGCTGGCTGACGACGACCGCGGCCAGGTGCCGCGTCCAGCCGGCCGCCTCGCAGTACCGGTCGATCGTCGCGGCGAGGGGCCAGTTGGACAAGACCGCGACCGGCCGGGACGCGGCCAGCCGCTCGATCAGCTCGCCGGCCCCAGGCCCAGCCGGCAGGGCGTCGACGAACGCGCGCGAGTAGACGTCGACCGTCCAGGCGGCCTCCGACGCGTCTGACAGGCGCGCCGCGGCGACGTCGTCCCATCGCTCCTCCTCGGCGGGCGGCTCCATCCCCCGGAGGCGGGCGAGGATGCGGACGATCCTCTGCGAGAGGTCCACCTCGCGGAACTGCGGCACCTCCTCGCGGAACTGGCGCTCGCGCTCCTGGTGCCAAGCGGCGAGGACCGCCGTCACGTCGAACGGCCCGAGGCGCTCAGCCATCGCCTCCGCGGTGATGGCGACGACACCGCGCAGCGCCACCGCGGGCACCGGCACCAGGGTGTTGCCGAAGTCGAGCGTGACCGCGTCGATCACGCGTTGCCCACCCGCTCCGCGTCCAGCCGCCGCCGTGCGATGGCGACCGCCTCGGGGTTGCGGTCGGCCATGATCCACCGCCGCCCGAGCCGCGCAGCCGCGACCCCGGTCGTGCCGCTCCCGGCGTAGGGGTCGAGCACAAGGTCGCCTGGCCGACTGGATGCCGCCACGATCCGCTCCAGCAGCCTGAGCGGCTTCTGCGTCGGGTAGCCAGTCCTCTCCTTCCCGCTGGTCGGCACGATCGTCATCCACCACACGTCGGTGGGCAGCTTGCCGCGCGCGGCCTTCTCCGGCCCCACGAGCCCCGGCGCCAGGTACGGCACGCGGTCGATGGCTTCGCGGTCGAACAGCCACTGCTCGCCTTTCGCGTACCACAGGATCGTTTCGTGCTTGCGGGGCCACCGGTCGCGCGAGCGGCCGCCGTAGTCGTACGCCCACACGATCTCGTTGAGGAACCGCTCCGCGCCGAACACCTCGTCGAGCATGAGGCGCACATGGTGGACCGTCCGCCAGTCAACGTGCAGGTACAGCGACCCGTGCGCCGCCAGGACCCGACGGACCTCCCGCACGCGGAGGCGGAGCGCGGCCAGGTGCTCGCCCAGCGGCAGACCGTCTTCATAAGCGAGGTCGCTGGTGACCTCGTACTGCCTGGCCTCGCCGCGGAACCCGGGGCGCTCCCGCTCCCCCGACCCGAGCCGGATCGACTGGAGGCGCCGCGCCGAACCCGTCGCGAAGGGCGGATCCATGTACGCAAGGTCGACGCAGCCGTCTGGCAGCGCCGCCAGCAGGCGGAGGTTGTCGGCCTCGACCACGGTGCCGGGCGACCGCCGCGCCAGCACGGCCTCGACCGGCGCGCGCGCCGCAGGATCCAGCCCAGCGGTCATCGACGCGCGGCGCTCGCCGGGCAGATCTCGCGGTAGGCGCAGAAGCCGCACGCGATGTAGTCCGGCTTGGGCCCGAACTCGCGGACCCGGATCCCGGCCGCCGCGCCCCGCACCGCCTCTCGGGCCTTGTCGATCCGCTTCCGGTCCACGGGCGACCTCCCCACGAGCCCGGTCTCGAGGAAGTGCAGCGCCACCTCGTCCGGGAGGCGCCCGGTCATCGCCTCGTAGGCCATCGCGTAGATGGACAGCTGGAGCGAGTTCCTCGCCCGCTCGCGCGCCTTGGCCGGGTCGCGCACGTCGGACGACTTGTAGTCGGTGATGACCACGTGCTCGGGCGCGAGGCCCAGGGTGGGCTCGACGACGTCGGCCGCGAACGCAGCCTCTGCCGGCGCCGGTTCCTGCGGCGGCTCGCCCGGGGCCCGTGCGACGATGTCCACCCGGTCGAACCGGCCCCGCACCCGGTCGCCGTCGAGCAGGAACGAGAAGTCGCGCTCCACGTAGGCGGGGACGACCGCCCCCGGCCGCAGCTGCTCGTCCCGGAAGCGGCGCAGCGCCTCGCGCCCCGACGCCAGCCGCGCCTCCTCGTGCTCGCGGGAGAGGAACCCCTCGCTGGTCCAGGCGGCCTCGAACGCCGCGAACAGGGCCTCCTCGGACATGACCACGCCCCGCCCGTGCCGTTTGTGGAACTCGGAGACGGCCGCGTGGAGCGCCGCGCCGTAGATGATCGAGTGGTGCGGCGCCAGCGGCACCCGCAGCAGGTGCGCGAACTTGTACTTCAGCGGGCAGGTCAGGTAGTCGTCGATCGCATAGAAGCTCAGGGTGAGCGGCTCATCGTCGCGCCGGGGCACGGCTGCCGGGGCCGCCTCGGTCCGCTCCAAGCTCGTCAAGCGGTCAAGCGGGCGCTGGGTCTTCGCGCCGGCGCCGACGGTCCCCGCCGCCACCGGCAGGTCCAGCGCCTCCACCACGAACGGCGAGACGCGCCGCGCCCGCGCCCCGCCGTAGTCGGCCGCGTGCGTGAGGACCAGTTCGTCCCGGGCCCGCGTCATGCCCACGTAGAACAGGCGGCGTTCCTCCTGGAGCTGGTAGTCGCCTTCGGGCAGGGTCTCGTCCACGAGTTCCACCGGCAGCGAGAGTGGCTCGCGGCGCGCGGTCGCGGGGAATCGCCCCGACACCAGGCCCGGCAGGTACACGACGGGGAACTCGAGGCCCTTGGCCTTGTGCACGGTCATGACCGCCACCGCGTCCGCGTCTGGGTCGATGTCTGCTGTGGCCGGGTCGTCGCCCGCGGAGATCAGCGTCTGGAGGTGGGGCGCGAGGAAGATCGCCCGGTCGTCCGGGAGCAGGGCCGACTGGGCGCGGACGATGTCGAAGAAGCGTGCGAGGTTCGAGAGCGCCTCCTCCGCCGACAGGGTGCCCGCCCCGGCCAGCCGCTTGAGCCAGCCCGTCTCGCGCATGAACGCGTAGGCGACCTCGCCCGCGGGCCGCTCATGCGCGAGCGCGGTGAACCGCGACAGGTCCGCGACGAGCCTCGCGCCGGCGGTCCGCGTGTGCGGCGCCAGGCGCAGGATCCCCGGCTGGCGGCCCAGTTCCTCGAGCACCTCGAGCACCGAGCGGTTGCGCCGTCGCGCCATCTGGACGATCGACGCCAGGTCCTCGCCCCCCAGGCCGTAGAGGTCCGAGGCCGCGAGCGCGTACACGTCAACCGACGAGCCCGGGTCCGCCACGGCGCGCAGGAGCGAGAGCAGGAGCTTCACCTCGGGCCGCGCGTACAGCCCGCTCGTCCCCGAGAAGCGCCACGGGATCCCCTCGAGGTTCAGCGAGCGGAGCAGCGGGTCGGCGGTCGCGTTCGCGCGCACGAGCACCGCCATGTCGCGCGCGGCCGTCCCCTGCGCGATCCGCCGCGCGACGTCCTTGGCGATCCAGTCCGCCTCCTCGGTCCCCGTCGCGAACGCCTCGTGGCGCACCGGCGCCGCCTTGCCCTTGCGGGTGGCGACCAGCCGCTTCGCGATGCCGGCGCGGACCTCGAGCCGGTCCGGGTCGTTGTGGCGCACGAGGCGGTAGGCCGCGTCAAGGATCGGCGCCCTGGAGCGGTAGTTGCGCCGCAGCACGACCACCTTGGCCGCGCGGTACCGCTCGCGGAACTCGAGGATGTTGCTGATTGCCGCGCCGCGGAACTTGTAGATCGACTGGTCGTCGTCGCCCACCACCGTAACGTTCCGGTGCGGCTGGGCGACCAGCGCCACCAGCTCGGCCTGCGCGCGGTTGGTGTCCTGGAACTCGTCCACAAGCACGTACTTGAACCGCCGCTGGACCGCGTCCCTCGCCGACGGCGACTCGCGCAGCAGCCGGAGCGCGAGGCTCACCTGGTCGCCGAAGTCCACGGCCCCGTGACCCGCGAGGAGGCGCTGGTAGGCGCCGTAGGCGCGGGCCAGCTCCAGCCGGCGCCGCGCCTCCTCGGCCAGGGCGAGGGCCGCCTCCCGGCTTGCGGCCGGATCCGACTCCGCGGCGTCCAGCGCCGCCGCAGCCGCCTCCGCCAGGCGTTCGGCATGCCCGAGGAACGCCTCGGGCGACACATCCTCGTCCTTCGCGCGGCTGAACAGCGTGGCCAGCGCGTCGAGGAACTTGGTGGGGTCCCCCAGCGGCCGGTACTCGTCCAGTCCCAGCTCGAACACGCGCTCGCGGAGGAACACCACGGTCTCGGGCCGGCTGAGCACGCGGAGGTCTGTGGGCAGTCCAAGCTCGAGCGCGAACTCGCGGACGAGCCGATCCCCGAATGCGTGGAATGTCGAGATGGCCGTGTCCGTGTAGCCGTACGGGACCAGCTGGTCCACCCGCGTCTGCATCTCGTCCGCGGCCTGGTCTGTGAACGTGAGGGCGAGGATCTCGGACGGCTTGGCGCGCCGCGTGGCGATCAGCCACGCGATCCGGCGCGTGATGACCTGCGTCTTGCCGGTTCCGGCGCCGGCGACCACCAACAGCGGCCCGTCGCCGGCCGTGACGGCGCGGAGCTGCTCGCGGTTGAGACCGGCCAGCAGCGCGCGCAGACCATCCTGCGCGGGACTCTCCGCTGGCAGACCGTCCGACGACGGGGGCGCGGAGGGCGACGCGCCCCAGACCGGGATCTGGACGAGGCCGGCGACGGCGCGGCGCGGGCGGCGGGTCACCTTGGCCTGGGGGTGTTCACAGAGCTCGACCACGGGGCCACGATGCCGCCTCGCCGTGTCAGCTCCGGTGTCACGGCCGCTCGCCCAGTCAGGACGACTTGGCGCCCAGGACGTCCTGTGCCATCGCCATGCGGATGGCCTCGGCCTCCTCGTCGGACAGCGCGGCCTCCGACCGGCCGCCGGCAACCGCCTTCGCGTAGACGCGCGTGTTCTGGCGCGCGTGCAGGCTGCTCATCACCACCCCGTCGCCGCGGTCGTCGAGGAGCGCCACCGCGAAGCTCTGGTTGCCGCCAGTGTCCTCGAACGGGTTGTAGCGGACGAGGCCCGACCGCTGGACGGCCTTCTTCTGGACGGCCTCGATCACCGTTGCCCGCGACCGAAGCTGGTCGACCCCGGTCGACAGCGCGGCCACCTTGTCGAGCGTCGCGTGCAGCGTGGACTCGAGGCTCCGGCCGTCGCCGGCGCTCGTCAGGCTGGCAAGCCGACGCTCCAGGGCGGCGACGTGCCGCCACAACAGCGCCACGAGCACGATGAGAACGATGACGGCAATGGCGAGTGCTGCGGCCACGAAGCCGCTGCTGGTGGCGTCCAAGGTCTCCTCCCGGTCAGGCTCGCCGAGTCTACAGCGGGACGCGGCGGCGCGGACCCGGTGTATCCTTCCCGGCCGACGGCCCCACACCCGCGGAGGCCGCACGACCAGGAGGCCAGGCACCCCGTCATGGCGAAGCGAGCGCGCGGCAGCGTACGTCCCGGCCAGCGTCGGCCCATCGACCGCCGTCCCGCCACGCCGTCGCCGTCGCGGCCCGCCCAGACCGCACCGCGTGCGACCGGCCTGACCGAGGCGGAGACCGAGCGGGCGGCGGAGCTGGAGCAGCAGCTCCTCGAGCAGGAGCGCCAGGCAGAGGCGGCCCGCGCCCGATCGAAGGAGCGCTCGGTCGAGCGCTCCGTCCGCGAGGCCCCAGGCACTGGCGGCTCGCTGGCCGTCCGCGCCGAGCAGGAGTACGCCTACGTGGCCCGCGACGTGCGGCGGATCGCCGAGATGGCCGTGCTGATGCTGACCATGCTGCTCGGGCTCTGGTTCCTGATCGACATCGTCAAGGTGGTCACGATCGCCTGACGGCGGTCGCCGTCCTGGCCTACGCGGGTGTCCTGGCCAGCCGCCTGGACTTGAACGTGCCGGCCTTCGTCGGCGTCCACATTCGCCACTGCGTCGGCGAGAGGCGACACGGCAGCGACGCCTGCAGCCAGGGCACGATCCGGCTCAGGACAGCCTCGTCAGTGCTCGGGATGCACAGCTCGATGCCCAGCTGGGCCCGGTTGTGCAGGATGAGATGAAGGCCGCTCGTGCCCAGCAGCACGGCCGCTTGGTATTCGACGCCAGCGAAGCGTGCCGGATCCTGACCCGGCAACAACTGCCCGGTGAGCGGGTCGAGGATCTTGAAACCCGCGCGCACCCAGAACCACACCGGTGCCATCCCCCATCGATTGACGGGCTGGGGGTCGATCTGGTCGAGGAAGTCGAGCGCCTCGGGGACGCGCGCCTGGCCCAGGTCGGTGCCGACCGGGAACCGGCGTGTCAGCTCGCGCTCCAGACTCGGGACGCGACCCAGCTGCGGCACATCGTTGACCCGGAACATGCACGTCACAGGCCCGTCGGTTCGTGTGCACGTGCGCAGGAACGCCATGGTCTGCTCGTACGCAGCGCGGCGCGACAACGCTCCGAGCGAGTGGGCGCCACCGCTCGAGATCGGGAGGCCGACGTAGGTGACGGCGTCAGGAGTCATGGGCGGCATCTCCCTGCTGGGCTGGCGGGTCGAGATCGCAATGGCGCGCAGGCCCAGCAAGTGTCTCGCACGACCAATGGGACTGCTGGAGCGGTATTGCACACACGCGGCTGGCCTGACAGAGGCGGTACGCGAAGACCGGGGCGAGAGAGGACCCTGCTCCCGATCTCGCTCCTGATGTTCAACCGGACGCCATTCATCGCGAGTCTGTGCCGCTACTAGTCCGCCGAGCGGCGCGGGGAAGACGGCGTGGAGGGCGCGCCAGCATCCGCGCGGCATCACGCCGAGCTCAGCGGCCCGTAGACTTGGCGGGTGCCCAGCCGAACCACCCGAGGCGGCGCCCGCCCCGAGCCCCTGTTCACACCGCCGTCGGACCGCCAGCCACTCGCGGCGCGGATGCGTCCTCGCACATTCGACGAGTTCGTCGGCCAGGAGCGCCTGGTGGGTGAGCGCGGACCCCTCCGCCGCTCGGTCGCGCGCGGCCACCTCTCGTCGCTGCTGCTCTGGGGCCCGCCCGGGACCGGCAAGACCACGCTCGCCCGAATCCTCGCGGACGCGGTGGGCGCCGAGTTCGCCGTGTTCTCGGCCGTGATGTCGGGCGTTGCGGACGTCCGGGCCGCGGTGGCCGCCGCCCAGGAGCGCCTCAGCCTCCACGGGCAGCGGTCCGTCCTGTTCATCGACGAGATCCACCGCTTCAACAAGGCACAGCAGGACGCGCTGCTGCCCCATGTCGAGGACGGGACGGTCACGCTCATCGGGGCAACGACCGAGAATCCGTACTTCGAGGTGAACTCGGCGCTCCTCTCGCGGATGCGCGTGTGGCGCCTCGAGCCGCTGGGCAACGAGGACATCGCCTCGATCGTCCGCCGTGCGCTGGCCGACGCGGAGCGCGGCGTGGCCGGGGCGCTGGGTCCAGCCGGCGGCGTGGCGCTCGCCGAGGAGGCCTTCGGGCACCTCGTGGACGTGGCCGGCGGCGACGCGAGGCAGGCCCTCACGATCTTGGAGGGCGCGATCACGCTGGCCGAGGACGAGGACGCGCGCGATGCCGGCGGCCGCGTCTCCCCCACCCTCGCGCATGTCGAGTCGGCAGCCCAGCAGCGCGTGCTCGCCTACGACCGCGCGGGCGACGGCCACTACGACACGGTGTCCGCGTTCATCAAGAGCCTGCGCGGCAACGACCCGGACGCGGCGCTGTACTGGCTCGCGGCGATGGTCGCGGCCGGCGAGGACCCCCGGTTCATCGCCCGGCGGCTGATCATCTCGGCGTCCGAGGATGTCGGGAACGCCGATCCCCGGGCCCTCCAAGTCGCGGTCGCCGCCGCGCAGGCGCTCGACCACGTCGGCCTGCCGGAGGCCCAATACGCGCTGGCGCAGGCGGCCACGTACATCGCGACGGCCCCCAAGTCGAACCGCTCGGGCGCTGCGTACTGGCAGGCCGTCGCCGACGTCGTGGACCACGGCTCGCTGCCCGTGCCGAACCACCTGCGCAACGCGGCCGACCGGCGGATGAAGCACCACGGCATCGGCGTCGGCTACAAGTACCCGCACGACTTCGCCGGCCATGACGTGGACCAGCAGTACCTGCCGGACGCGCTCCGGGAACGCCGCTACTACCTGCCCACCGACCAGGGCTACGAGCGGACGATCGGCGAGCGCATGGCGTACCGCCAGGGCCAGCGCGACGAGGCGCGCACTTCCGGCCGGACTCCGCGCAACCCCGTCCCCGGTCCGACCGGCGAGGGCGGCGGCATGAGCGCCGCCTCGAAGATCATCCGCGCCCGGGAGGAGAGCCGCCGACGCCTCGCGGACACCGAGAAGCGCGACGCCGCGGACTGAGACCGGCGATCCGACGACCACCGAACGGGAGCAGCGGCGCGTCCGCCGGGGACCGAACAGGGGCAGAATGCTGGAGCGCTCACCTCCGGGTCCCGGATGGGCACCAGCAGCAAGGGGGATCTGAATGCGCCGCGCCGTCGCCCGACTCACGACCCGCCTCGGCACCGCCGCGGTCGCCGCCGTGGCGCTTGGCCTCGTCATCGCGCCGCTCGTCGCGGCGGCCAGCCCCGAGCGCCTCGCCTCCCCCGTCACCGACGACGCCGGCGCCCTGCCGTCCGGCGCCGCCGCCCGGATCCAGTCGGCGTTCGACACCGTCCAGGCCGCCACTGGCGTCCAGCCCTGGGTCTGGTACATCGACACGACCGGTAGCACCGATCCCGCCGCCTTCGCCACCGACACCGCACAGGCGAGCGGCCTCGGCGGCGCCGACCTCCTGATCGTGATCGCGATGAACGACCACGCCTACGGCTACTGGAAGGGCAACGCCGTCCCCCTGTCCGACAGCGATCTCGCGCTGCTCCTGTCCCGCACCCTGCCGGCCAACCTGCGCGCCAACGCGCCTGACCAGGCGGCGATCGACTTCGCGAACCAGCTCCCGGACGCGCTCAGGGCAGCGTCGGCGCCTTCCGGAGCCACACCTGCTGCCGCGACCCCCGTCCCGGCCGCTACCGCGGCTCCCTCGCCCGCATCCACGGGTGGCGACAGCACCCTCCCGACCCTGCTCGCGATCGCGGCCGTCGTGATCGGCGCCGGCCTCGTCATCTGGTATCTGTCGACGCACCGCGAGGCCACCGGCAACGCCCCGAGGCGCCTGGGCGACGGGGTTGGGGCCGACTTCACCCGGATGTCCGACAAGGACCTGGAGGCGCTCGCCAACAGCCTCCTGGTCCAGACGGACGACGCCGTCCGCGACTCGGAGCAGGAGCTCGGGTTCGCCCAGGCACAATTCGGCGACGAGGCGGCCGGCCCGTTCGCGGCAGCCCTCCAAGGCGCCAAGGAGGACCTCAAGGGCGCCTTCGTCGTCCGCCAGCAGCTCGACGACGCGACGCCGGAGACCCCACCACAGCGACGCCAGATGCTCGAGCAGCTCGTCCGCGCGTGCCGCTCCGCCCAGCAGAAGCTCGACGCCCAGGCGTCCCGCTTCGATGAGCTGCGTGCGCTCCAGAAGGAGGCGCCGGGGATCATCGATGCGCTGCCCGTCCAAGGGGACGCCCTCGAGGCGCGCGTCTCGTCCGCGGCCGAGACGATGGCGCACCTGCAGACGTACGCCGACTCGGACTGGCAGGCGGTGGCGCCGAACCTCGACGAGGCGACGAAGCGGGTTGCCGCGGTCCGGGCGGCGGTTGACGCGGGGCGGGCAGCAATCACGGCCGGCGAGGCCCCCAAGGTGGCGGCCGCCGCCCAGGCCGGCCAGGACGCCCTTGCGCAGGGGGGACGCTTCGTTGACGCGGTGGACGCGCTCGCCAAGCAGCTCGACGCGGCAGCATCGACGGTCGCGACACAGCTGGCCGAGGCGAGCCAGGACATCGCCCGCGCCAAGGCGGCGGTGGGGTCTCCCGGCGCCGATCCGTCATCCAGTGCGCGCGTCGCCCAGGCAGACCAGCTCCTCGCCGAGGCCCGCACAGCCCTGAACCCGCCCAAGCCGGACGTCACCACCGCACTGGACAAGGCGCGGCAGGCGGAGAAGGCCGCCGAGGACGTGCTCGCCCAGGTCAGGTCGGCACAGGAGGCGGCGGCGCGGGCCTCGGCGGAGCTGAATGCAGCGATCCACACCGCGCAGGCCTCTGTCGTCCGGGCATCCGGCCTGGTGTCGACGCGGCGCGCCGGCGTGGGCACCGAGGCGCGGACGCGGCTCGCCGAGGCGCAGCGCCACCTCGACCAGGCCGTCGCCGTCGCCGCGACCGACGCCACGGCCGCTCGGGCCGAGGCCGACACGGCGAGCCGGCTCGCGGCCCAGGCGGAGTCGCTCGCCCAGACCGACTACAACCGCTGGGACGACCCGTGGCGCGGCGGAGGCGGCGGGGGCGGGGGGTACCCGAACGCTGACCTGGCCGGTGGCATCATCGGCGGGATGCTCAGTGGCGGGGGCCGCCACCGTGGCGGCCCGTTCGGCGGCGGTTTCGGCGGGTTCGGCGGCGGCTGGGGCGGCGGGTTCGGCGGCGGAGGGCCGTTCGGGGGCGGCGGAGGGTTCGGCGGCGGATCCTCCGGCAGCGGCCGCTGGTGAGCCAAGGGCCATGGCAAGGCGACTCGCCCGGCGTCGCCACGGCCGCGCAGGGCGCGTACGATGGTCGATGCTGGGGGGCCGCGCGGCCCCCGCGGCGTGCAACCTCGGAGTGATCACGGCGCCACGTCGGCGCCGTCAGCATCGGGAGGGGCAGTCGTGACCCAGTCATCCATCCTCGGACGCATCGGCCAGCTCGTCCGAGCAAACGTCAACGCGCTGATCGACGGCGCCGAGGATCCGCAGAAGATGCTCGACCAGCTGGTCCGCGATTTCACCGACAACATCCGCGAGGCGGAGGAGGCGGTCGCTCAGACGATCGGCAACCTGCGGCTGCTCGAGGACGACGCCAAGGAGGCGTCCGACGCGGTGGCGGAGTGGGGCTCGAAGGCGGCCGCTGCCTCGAAGAAGGCAGACGAGCTGCGCGCCGCCGGCAACAGCGCGGACGCGGACAAGTTCGACAACCTCGCCCGTGTCGCGCTGAAGCGGCAGATCGCCTACGAGGATCAGGTCAAGGCGTTCCAGCCCCAGATCGAGCAGCAGACGGCGCTCGTCGAGCAGCTCAAGAATGGGCTGAACCAGATGCGCACCAAGCGCGAGGAGCTGGTCCAGAAGCGCGACGAGCTGATCAGCCGCGCCAAGATGGCCCAGGCGCAGGTCAAGGTCCAGGAGACGCTCAAGAGCGTCAACGTGATGGACCCGACGAGCGAGGTGGCCCGCTTCGAGGAGAAGATCCGGCACGAGGAGGCGAGGGCCAAGGGCATGGCCGAGGTCCAGGCGAGCTCGCTCGACGCGCAGTTCGCCAGCCTCGAGGACGAGGGGTCCTCGGCCGAGGTCGACGCGCGTCTGGCGGCGCTCAAGTCGGGGACGTCGGCCTGATCCGCCCCGAAGCCGCAGCCGGCCCGTTGTCGCCAGATCGGACCGCGCGTGATCGCGGCGACGCCTGCAGGTCGCGCGGTCAGATCAGTTCGAGGTACAGCTGGTTGGCGGTCGCACCCGTGTCGTGCCGGCGGTCGGGGAGTTGGGCGCCATCGGCGCCCAAGTCCCTCACCGGCCCCTCCGGACCCCTCGCCCCGGCGCCGGGCGCGCGGAATGGGAGGCATGCGACCGCGGCACCCATGACCGCCACGCGGTCTCGGGCCTCCCCTGGCGGCGCGGTGGCGCGGCCCGCGGCATGCCGGTCAGCGACGGGGCTCGCCACGGTTCCCGCGCTCACGATCCGGTGCCCGTGGCTGAGCCAGCACGGCGCAGCATCTCGGTGATCGCCTCGGGCGGGAGCGTGGTCCTGCGGGCGACGACCCGGGCGATCCGGGTGGGATCCCCGCCCGTCCTGCGGAGCTGTGTCGGGTCCAGCCCGGGCCGAAGGAGTTGCGCGCGCCGGATGTAGAACTTGCTGTCTGTGATCAAGGCGTCCTCCCGTCTGCCGAACCGCATTGGGGGGCACGAGTACTGCTCGAGCTTGTGTGGGACGCGACGGCGCGGTCTGGCAAGCGTAGGGGCTGTCGGCCGGCACGTCGGTAACCTCGGGAACACTCGGTCGCCGATCCGCGCAGGCGCCTTGCGGCGGGCCCGTCAGGCGGGGCGCCCGTCTGCCCGCGCGATCGCAGCGTACGTCTGGCGGACGAGTTCGTAGCAGTAGCAGGCCTCACGACGGAGGCCCGCGGGGTCGAGGAACTCGATCTCGCCGGGCCGGGTGTCGATGAGCCCGGCGCGCCGGAACCCCTCCAGGCCGGCCGACAGCTTCGGCCTCGACGCGCCCACCAGGAGGGCGAGCCGATCGTGGGTGATCAGGAGCGGCCGTCCCCCGGTGCCGATGTGGGCGGCGAGCAGCACCCGGGCCAGGCGCGAGCTCAGAGGGTGGAACCGGCTGCACACCACCATCTGCGCGATGACCGTCTCGCGCAGGCCGAGGTACCGGATGACGTGTCGGCTGAGCGGGGCCGAAGCCTCGAGAAGCCGCAGGAAGTCCAGCACGGGCAGGCGCGCGGCCGTGCCCCCCACCACGCACATCCGGTCCAGGGCCAGTGGCGGGCTGCCAAAGGACTCATTGAGGCCGACCGCACCCTCGCTCCCGATCATCGCCATGAACACGCCGCCACCCTCACGCTCCCACGCGAGGAGGGCGAACACGGCCGAAAGCGGGAACCGCACGGACTCGCCATCGCCGCGCGCGCTCGTCACGTCGCCCGGAGCGAAGGTCTCGATCACTGCGCTGCGCCGCACGCGGACCAGCTCCGCAGGCGGCAGCAGCCGAAGCAGGTGGTTTGCCCGGAGCTCCGACTGGTGGCCCATCGCCCATCAACCCCTGCGGTCCGCGCCAACGCCCCAAGATTGCGCCCGGCCACGGGCTGGCCGCAGGGCGAGAGGGACCGCGCCGGGTGCGTCGTTGGGCACGGATGTGCCCGGACTACCCAGCGGCAGCCCGTTCCAGTTCCGCGAGGTCGATCTTCTTCATGCGGAGCATCGCCGCGGTTGCACGGGCCGCTCGGCCCGGGTCGGGGTCGCCCAAGTAGCTCCCGAGGGCGGCGGGGACGATCTGCCAGGAGACGCCGTACCGGTCCTTCAGCCACCCGCACTGCTGGGCCGCCGGATCACCGCCTTCGGCCAAGCGTTCCCAGAGCACGTCGAGGTCTGCCTGCGTCTCGCAGGTCACCATGAACGAGACCGCCTCCGTGAACGGGAACTGCGGCCCGCCGTTCAGCCCGACGAACGGCTGACCGGCGAGCCGGAAGTGCACGGTCATCGCGGACCCGGGCTCGCGGCCGTGGACCTCTCGGCCGGTCTCCGTGTAGCGGGTCACCTCGTCGATGGCGCTGTCGGCGAACAGGGTCACGTAGAACTCTGCCGCCGACTCGGCCTGGCCGTCGAACCACAAGTACGGCGTGATCGGCCCGGACGGGCGGATCGGGAGCAGCGTCATCGCACACCTCCTGCTCGACGCGCTGCGGCCGGCTCGCCGGCCAGGAGCGCGTCGAGCTTGTCGAAGCCCTCGTCCAGCCCCTCGGCCATGCCCGCTGCGACAATCGCGTCACGCGCCTCGACCGACTGGTGGACCGACCGGATGCGCACGAGCGTCCCGCCTTCGCGCTCCTCGAGCCGCAGCTCATCGAGCGAGACGTGGCCTGGCGCACCTTCGTACTCGAACGTCTGCAGCAGCGTGTACGCATCCGCCGTCGTGCGGTGGAACGCGCCGTGGAAGGCGTGCTCGGCGCCGTCCTCGCCGGAGTGGATGTAGCGGTAGGTGCCGCCGTGCTCGCCGAGGTCCCAGTAGTCCACGCGCATCTTGAGGCGCCGCGGACCCAGCCAGCGGACGATGAGCCTGGGGTCGGTCCAGGCGCGCAGGACGAGGTCGCGCGGAGCATCGAACTCACGCTCGATCTCGATGAACGGGGTGCCTGCTGGAGCGGAGACGCGGGTGCTGGCCATGGGAGGGCCTCCTGACGGATGGCGGATGGGGACGTGGTCAGGGCTGTCGCTGCCCGAGGTCGTCGAGAACCTCGTCGAGGCGCTCGAAGCGCTCTTCCCAGGCGGCACGGTACTGCTCGAGCCAATCGCCGGCCCCGCGAAGCCCGATCGGCTCGAGTCGACTGAGGTTGGCAGTCCCCCTCCGCTGCCGGGAAACGAGTCCGGCGCCTTCGAGGACCCTCAGGTGTTTGGAGATCGCGGGCTGCGACATCGAGAACGGAGCGCCGAGCTCGCCGACGGTGGCCTCGCCGGCAGCGAGGCGCTCCAGGATCGCCCGGCGCGTGGGATCCGCGAGGGCGCCGAAGACGGCGCTCAGCCGCGCCGGGTCGGGCGTATTGATAACCAAGTGGTTATGCATGCGCCCATTGAACAGCGGCGCGGTCGCGATGTCAAGCCAGGAGGCGGGTCTCGGGTTCTCGCGCCAATTGGGCGCGCACACGTCGCGACGGCAGGCCCGGGAACGGCGCACAGAGTGCGGCAACCCCGCCCGCCGAGTGCCGGGCCAGGGCCTCGACGCTTGGGCCAGGGCTGCGACCGCCTCTGGTCAGCCGGCCTTCGGCGGGCGTCCGCGGCGAGCGCCTGGAAGCGCGGCCATGGAGAGGTAGATCGTGCGGCCGCGAATGGCCATGTTGACGTCCGGGCGATTGGCGGCGATCACCCGCTTCACCGCCAGCCGCATCGTCGGCACCTTGTCTGCCGGGTCCAACTCGATCGCGATGACGTCCTGGTCCGACTTGAGCCGGGCGAGGGCCTTCCGGATCTCCTCCTCGCGCTGCAGGGCGGCCAGCTGGCGCGGGCTGAGTGCACGCTCACGCGGCTTGGGCGCAAGCTCCTCCAACTTCGCGGCTCGGATGCGCATCGGTCCTCGGCTTTCGCGTCTAGGGCAGTGACGTCGCCCGCATGATGACACGCCGGCACTACGCCGCGACACGTGACGGTGCTGCCCTGCACCGGGCGGCCCGCGACCATCGTCGGGCTCACAACGGCGTGTGCGGCGTCGTATGCTTCGGCCGGAGCGGGCGCGCTGTGCGCCGGCGAGGGAGGTACACGATGACGGATCCGGCCGGGGGTGCGCCCATTCCCCCTCCGCCTTCTGGCAACTGGCAAGCCCCGCCGCCGCCCAACGCAGGCGGGTTCCAGCAGGCACCGATCGAGGCCGGGCCCGCGCCCGGAATCGTCTACGCGGACCTGGTGACGCGCATCATCGCGTACATCATCGACTCCATCATCCTCGCCGTCGTCAGCCTCGTCGTGGCGGGGTTCCTCGGCGTCGCGATCCTGGGCTTCCTGCTCACCGGCGGTTTCGTGCTGGCATTCGCGGCAGCGTTCATCCTCGCGGTGCTCATGCTCGTCATCTCCGCCGCGTACTTCGTGTACACGTGGACGACCATGCGCGCATCGCCCGGCCAGAAATTCCTCAGGCTGGAGACCGTCAACGCGGCCGACGGGGCAACGCTGCCGCGCGACCAGGCCATCCGCCGTTGGGCATGGCTCTTCGGGCCGCAGGCGATCGCCAGCGCCCTCCAGTTCTCCCTCGGCACCTCGGACATCCCGTGGCTGGGCTCGCTCCTCTCGCTCCTCTCGCTCATATACGTGATCTACCTGCTCTACACGGCTTCCCAGAGCCCCAAGCGCCAGGGCTTCCACGACGTCCAGGCCGGCACGGTGGTCATCAAGCACCTCTAGCCGCCCGACGCAGCGGTGCGAAGAAGGACGGGGCCGGCCACCGGCCCCGTTCGCGTCTCCGGCGCACGGTCGCACGTTCTCGCGCTTCGGCCAGGAGCGTCAGGGCTCGAAGTCGAGGCTCCTCAGGTGTCGTGGCCGGAGCACCGCGAGCGGGCGGCGGTCGAAGGCGGCCACGCGCCGGACCCCGAGCCGCTCCGCCGTGGCCACGAGCACCGCGTCGGCAAGGCGCGGTCGGTGCTCGGACGCCTCGTCCATGAGCTCCGCTGCCCGGCGCAGGTCGTCCGTCGTTGGGGCCACGAGGCGAATCGAGCCGGCCACGACGCTCTCGAGGACGGCCTTGCTGGCGATGGCACCCAGCTCGCGCTGGAGCAGCACGTCGAGCTCGGCCAGCGACAGCGCGCCCAGCAGCAGCGGCTCGTCAGCGCGCTCGAACCAAGCCACGGCGGCCGCGTGGTTGAGGTCTGCGGCGTCCGCTGCCGCCACGACCACCGAGGGATCGAGCAGCACCGCCATCTAGCCGCCGCCCTGTCGCCGCCCAGCGTCGCGACGGACGATCGCGCGACCGTCCAGTGACAGGCGCCCGTGGCCGCTCCGCCCGATGGCCAGGAACGGGAACTCCGGCGCCGTGCCGTGCGAGTCCAGCCACGCCTCCAGCGCGGCCGCGATCACCGAGGTCTTGGTGGTGCGCTGCCGGTGGACGTGGCGATCGAGGCGGTCGAGCAGGTCTGCGTCCAGCAGGATCGTCGTCCGGACGGTCTTCATATGACGTCATATCTACCACGGTAGACGGCACCGCGCCAGTTCCTTCACCATGCGGGCCATTCCAACGGCGCCTTCTGGAGACCACGCGATGACCCGCTTCGAGCCGAACCTCCGAATCCCCGGCCCCACGGCTCTGCCCCCCTCGGTGCGGGAGGCCGGCGGGCGGCAGATGGTCAACCACCGCGGCGACGAGTTCAAGGCGCTCACCAGGCGCGTCGAGGCGGCGATGAAGCCGTTCTTCGGCACCGAGCACGACGTCATCCTGCTGACCTGCGCCGGCACCGGCGGGCTCGAGGCGGCGGTGGTCAACACGCTGTCCCCTGGCGACCCGGTGCTGGCCGTGACGATGGGCGCCTTCGGCGACCGCTTCGCCAAGGTGGCCGAGGTCTACGGCGCAGCCGTGACGCGTCTCGAGGTCGAGTGGGGCCTGGCACCCGAGCCCGAGACGGTGCGCGAGGCCGCGGCCGCCGTCCCCGGCCTCAAGGCGGTCCTCCTCACCCACAACGAGACCTCGACCGGCGTCACGAGCGACATCGAGGCGCTCGCCGCGGCTGTGCGTGCGGCAGCCCCCGACGCGCTCGTGCTGGTGGACGGCATCTCGGCGCTGGGCGCCGTCCCCTTCGAGATGGACCGCTGGGGCTGCGACCTGGTGGTGACCGGGTCCCAGAAGGCCTGGATGTCGGCACCGGGGATGGCCTTCGTCGCCGTCGGGCCGCGGGCATGGGCCGCGGCCGACGCGGCCACGATGCCGCGCTTCTACCTGGACCTCAAGCGCCACCGCGAGTCCCAGGCCAACGGCGAGAGCCCGTGGACCCCCGCCGTCGCCGTGATGTTCCAGGTGGACGAGGGCATCCGCCTCATGCAGGCGGAGGGCGAGGGCGTGCATGCCCGTCATGCGGCCTGCTCGGCCATGACCCGCGCGGGACTCCGGGCGATCGGCTTCCGGCTGCTCGCCGCCGATGCCGTCGCCTCGACGACCGTCACCGCCGCCTGGATTCCCGAAGGGCTCGACTGGAAGGCGTTCAGCGGGGGCCTGAAGCGCCGCGGCCTCGTCACGGCCGGCGGCCAGGGGAAGCTCAAGGGCCGGATCTTCCGGATCGGCCACCTGGGCTCGGTCACCACCGACGACGTCATCGCGGCGATCAGCGCGATCGAGGCGCAGGCGGTCGAGGCCGGGCTCCCGGTCACGCCCGGCACCGGAGTCGCCGCCGCGCAGGCCGCGCTCGCCGCCGCGGAGGCGAACTGATGAAGATCCTGGTCGTGGAGCGCCTCGCCGCCGAGGGCCTGGAGATCCTGCGCCGCCACCACGAGGTGGACGAGCGGCTGGGCCTGCAGCGCGACGAGATCATCGCCCTGATCCCCGACTACGACGCCCTCGTGGTGCGGAGCCAGGTGAAGGTGGACGCCGCGATGATCGCGGCCGGCACGCGACTCGTGGTGGTGGGCCGTGCCGGCGTGGGCGTCGACAACGTGGACCTCGAGGCGGCCACCCGCGCCGGGGTCACGGTCGTCAACGCCCCGACCGGCAACACCATCGCGGCCGCGGAGCTGACGGTCGCGATGCTCCTCGGACTCGCCCGCAAGACGGCGGCGGCCGATGCGTCCATGCGCCGCGGGGAGTGGAAGCGCTCGCAGTTCACGGGCATCGAGGTGCGGGGCAAGACGCTCGGCATCGTTGGCCTGGGCAAGATCGGGCAGGCCGTCGCCGTCCGCGCCCGCGCCCTGCAGATGACGGTCATCGCGTCCGACCCGTTCGTGACGCATGAGCAGGCGGCCACGCTCGGGGTTGAGCTCGTGCCGTTCGACGAGGTCGTGGCCCGCGCGGATGCCATCACGGTCCACGTTCCCAAGACCAAGGCCACCGCCGGGATGATCAACGCGGCCGTGATCGAGCGCATGAAGCCCAACGTCCTGCTGCTCAACGTGGCGCGCGGTGGCGTGATCGACGAGGCAGACCTGGCGGCGGCGCTCCAGAGCGGCCGGGTCGCAGGCGCTGGGATCGACGTCTACACGGCGGAGCCTCCGACTGGCAATCCGCTCCTCGAGGCGCCCAACACGCTGCTCACCCCGCACCTGGGCGCATCCACAGAGGAGGCGCAGGTGGCCGTGGCCGAGGAGGTGGCCGAGCAGATCCTCGACGTCCTCGACAGCCGTCCTGCTCGGTACGCGGTCAACGCCCCGCTCCTCACCGCCGAGACCGCCCAGGCCATCGCGCCCTACCTGCCGCTGGCCACGATCCTCGGGCAGTTCGCCGCCCAGATGGTCCGGAGCGCGCCCCGGACGCTGACGGTCGAGATCGCCGGCGAGCCCGCGGCGCATGACGCCAGCTCGCTCGTGGCCGCTGTGCTGCGCGGCCTGCTGGAGGCCACCACCGAGGAGCGCGTCAACCTCGTCAACGCGGCCGCCATCGCCAAGGCGCGTGGCATCACCGTCGTGGAGCGCAAGACCACCGACGCAGGCTCTCCCTCCTCACCGCTGACGGTCTCCGTCGAGGCGGAGGACGGGTCCATCACCGTGGGCGGGACCGTGACCGGGGGCGAGCCCCGGCTGCTCCGGCTGGGCGCCCATGCGATGGACCTCGCGCCGGCAGACCACATGCTCATCACCAACCACCGCGACCGGCCGGGCACGGTCGGACGCGTCGGCGTGATGCTCGGCCAAGCCGATGTGAACATCAGCTCGATGAACCTGGCCCGGTCCGCGCCCCGCGCCGACGCGTTCATGGTGCTCGCGCTTGACGACGCCCCACCGGCCCCGGTAATCGAGGCGCTCCTCGCCGACGACGCCATGATCGACGTGTGGTCCGTCACCCTGGACGTGGGGCGGTGACCTCGGGACCGGTGCCCGCGGCCCGGCCCGACGGCCTCCCGCTGATCCCCGACGGACTCGACGCCACGCTCGTGCTGCTCCGGCACGGCGAGAGTGAGTGGATCCGCCAGGGGCGGTTCCAGGGCTGCTCCGAGACACCCCTCTCCGCGCTCGGACGTCGACAGGCCGCCCTCGCGGGCGAGCGCCTCGCACGGCCCCACGCCGCGCCGGCCATGCCGATCCCGGGGGGCCTGCCGCGCGAGATCGTCCACTCGCCCCTGGGGCGGACGGCTGAGACCGCCCGTGCCGTGGCGTCGGCAATCCGGGACCTCGAGCCGGCGGGTCCCCTGCCCTCCCTGCGTGCCGAGCCGGGCATCCGGGAGATCGGCCAGGGTGCCTGGGAGGGCCTCACCACTGACGAGATCGCCCGCCGCTGGCCCGCCGAGCTCAGCGGCTGGCGTCGCGACCCGCTTTCCGCCCACGCGCCCGGCGGCGAGTCCGTCGTCCAGGTGGACGCCCGCGTGCGGCCGGCGCTGGCGGGGATCCTCGAGGAGCTCGGCCGAGGCTATCCCCGCGGCACCAGCGACCGTTCGCAGGTGCCCGGCTACCAGGGCGCCGGGCAGCCCGGTGAGCAGCCGTGGTCGGTGCTCGTCGGCCATGACGGCGTGTTCAAGGTGGTGCTGCTCGCGCTGTTCGACCTGCCCCTCTCGAGGTTCTGGTCCTTCTCCCTCGGCCTGACGGGGATCACCGTCGTCGAGGTCCGAGGCGGCCGGTCCGTCCTGCGGGCGCACAACTGGACCGGGCACCTCGCGCCGATCGAGGACGAGCTCGCCAGAGAGGCCGCCGAGCACCGGGCGCGCTCCGGCGCGCTGTAGCGGCAGGCGGGAGCACGAGGGGATCAGCCCCGGCGCCGCCTCCACGGGCGCCGCCGGAGGAGCAGGCGCACCAGCGACAGGCGCAGACGGCGCATGGCGGCCGCGACGGCGTGCTCGCGCTCCGGGGTGAGCTCGACGCGGGCGTAGGTCGTCTCCACCTTGGCATCGGCAACGGTCGTGATGTCCGGCTTGGCGACGGGCACCAGATCTGCCAGCGAGGTCGCGTACTCGTAGACCGTCTGCGTCGGGCGCGGCGCGAACCCGAACCGCGAGGCCGCCCTGGAGACGGTT
>JBJKRU010000228.1:0-2945 GCA_046704485.1 Candidatus Limnocylindrales bacterium
ATCCACCGGCTGGCCGTGGATCGATCCGGTCAGGTGGAACGTGTAGTCGCCAGGCGCGGTGGGGATCAGCCAGGCGAGGTACTCGCCCGGGCGGCCGAGCCCCGTGTCAGGGTCGAGGGTGGGATCGAGCGGCAGCGACGCGGTCGACTGGCCTCCGGTCGAGACGACGACGCTGAGGTCGCCTGACGCGAGGTCGGCCACCGGGCCGCCGGTCGCCTCCTCCTTGACGATCACCTGGACCGCGTTCTGCACGCCGACGTAGGCGGGCTCTTGGAGCCAGCCCATGGCGGTCGTGTACGGGCCGACGGTCTGCACGACGTGCGCCAGGCTCAGGCCCGGGGCGAGCAGCACCAGGGTTATCGACACCAAGCACACAGCGCCGAACCGCGCTGCATTCCGCACGGAAGTCCTCCCATGCAGGGCGCCGCCGGGGCGGGCGCCCCGAGGCTCGCGCCGCGCACGGGGACGCGGCGGCGGGCCCGATCTGGTCGGCACTTGGCCGACCTTGGCAGATCAGGCCGGGAGCGGCGGGGACCGCCCGGCCAGTCGCTGACCGAGCATGGAGGCACGCCCGTGCTGCGGGAGGGCGGGCCGCCGAGGGCGCGGGGCCGACCACCGGCGGGGCGCCAGCGCCTGGCGGAGGCGGCGGAGCAGCGCCGCGAAGTGGAGGCGCGGAAGAGGGCCGCGACGGCGGCGACGGCCAGTGCGACGAGGGCTACGACCGGGATCGTCACCGGGTAGGCGGGCGAGAACAGCACCCCCAGCAGCGGAAGCGGCTCGCCGGCAGACGCGTGCTCCAGGTTCTCCTGGAGCACGAAGAGCGCGGCAGTCGCCGGCGCGAGCGCGAGCCAGAGCCGGAGCAGCGCCGGCGCCAGCGCGGCGCCCGACCGGGGCACGGCGATCCGTCCCCGCTGCTCGAGGTCCCGGACGACCAGCGTCAGGTGCCTGAGGCGCAGGGCCGCCGCGACCAGCATGAGCGCGCCTGCCGCCAGGACCGTGGCGACGGCATCGTTCCAGGCGCCGCCGTGGCCGGTGCTCGCCATCGCAGACCCCGCGTCGGAGCCGTACGTGAGCAGGAAGGTCAGGTTGTGCGCGAGCACCTCGGCGATCCCCACGAGGAGGACGCGAAGCAGCAGCCGCGGGACGCGCGCAGACATGGCCGGAGTCTAGTACAGGTCCGCTCCAGCCACTCTCGCGGGGGGCGCTGCTACGATCAGCGGATGCTGCGTCTCCCCGGCGGGACTCGATCGGGCCGCCGACCCCGCCCGCGAACCTTCGCCCCGGATACCCGGACAACCGCCCGCGGCGCCCGGCTCTCGGCCGGCCTGGCCGTCCTCGCGGCGGTCCTGCTGGCGGGCTGCAGCTCCGGGGCGCCGGCCCTCACGGCCCTGCCGGGCGGCGAGATCACCCCGCCCCCGATGGGGCAGCGCGACACGGTCTACGACCCGGCCCGCCCGGCGCCCCCGCTCCAGCTCACCGACCAGGACGGCCAGCCGTTCGACCTGGCGTCCCTGCGCGGCACGCCCGTGCTCGTGTACTTCGGCTACACCCACTGCCCGGACATCTGCCCGACGACGCTCGTGGACCTGCGAACCGCTATCGCAGCGTTCGGCAAGCCGGCCAAGGTGGTGTTCGTCACCGTGGACCCGGCGCGCGACACACCGCCCGCGATGAAGTCCTACCTCGACGCCTACAAGGCCGGCTTCATCGGCCTGACGGGCACGGCCGGCCAGATCGCGGCGGCGGCCAAGGCGTGGGGCGTCGGCTATGCCGCCGAGCCCGCTGACTCGAGCGGCAACTACGCCATGAGCCACACCGACGAGACCTATCTCGTCGACGCGTCGGGCCAACTCCGCAACCACATCTTCTTCGGCGCCCCGACCGACATGGTCGTCTCGCTGCTGCGTGCGGCGACCGCGGGGTGAGCCGGGAGACCGCGCAGGAGGACGCATCGTGAACCCGCTCCGCGGCCCCGGCCGCATCCTCGCCCTCGCCGCCGCTGCCGCGGCGCTCGTCGCCGCCTGCTCGGGCTCGGCCGCCTCGCCGTCCGCGGCAGCCGGCATCACCGTCACCGGCGCCTGGATCCGCGCCGAGACGGCCGCGACCGGCTCGCTGGCCGCGTACATGACCATCACGAACACGGGCAGCCAGGCCGACACGCTGCTCTCAGCCTCGTGCCCGATCGCCAAGACCGCCCAGCTCCACGAGACCGTCACGGTGACGCCGCCTCCCACTGCGTCCGCGATGCCCGGCGCGAGCGGCATGCCGGGCATGTCGATGCCCGCCGACTCCGGCGCGGCCGCCACGGGCTCGGTGATGCCGTCGATGGGCAGCGGCATGATGACGATGGTCCAGGTCCCGAGCGTCGACATCCCGGCTGGCGGCACCGTCGCCTTCCAGCCCGGCGGCTACCACGTGATGCTGATGGACCTCACCGCCTCGCCCATCGTCGGCCAGTCTGTCGACCTCACGCTCGTGTTCAAGAACGCGGGCTCGATCACCGTCCAGGCCGAGCTCCGCGACCAGTAGCGCGCCGGTGGTGCCCCCGGACGATCATCCGCAGAGGCTCGAGGTCCCCCTCGGCGTATGTGTGTCGACGTCGCCGTTAGTCGCTCGGGCGGTGCCGAGAAGCAAGTCGGATCCCTATCCTTACGGTTCCACCGCGGCGTCTCCTTCTCGTGGTCTCAACAGCCGGAAGGGTCCGCCGCCTCTTCGTGCCTCCGACGCGGCCGGTGGACCGGCCGGCTGCGGCGAGGCCGACGGCGATTTCCACACTTCCTGAGGCTAGCTCCTCGCCCCGTGGGGATCGGACGTACACCGAAACGTACACATCTGGCATTGACCCGACAGCGTGCAGGCCGTAGTGTCAGGCGGGGGGCCCGACCGCCCCGCTCCCGGCCGGGACCTGGCGCCAGCGGCGCGGGCCGCGGCCCGGGCGGCAGGCC
>JBJKRU010000229.1:0-39863 GCA_046704485.1 Candidatus Limnocylindrales bacterium
TCGACCAGGTGGCGATGGCGATCATGGGCGAGGGCAGCTCCAACCAGGGCGACGTGCACGAGGCGCTCAACTTCGCGGCGATCCACCGGCTGCCGTTCGTGTTCGTGGTCGAGAACAACGGGTACGCGATCAGCGTGCCCGCCGAGAAGGAGCTGTCCGTCCGCGACGTTGCGATGCGTGCGGCAGGCTACGGCATGCCGGGCGTCGTCGTGGACGGGACGGACGTGCTGGCCTGCTACGCAGCATCGCGCGAGGCCGTCGACCGCGCACGGCGTGGCGACGGGCCGTCCCTGATCGAGGCGAAGGTGACCCGGCTCACGGGCCACTCGTCCGACGATCAGCAGACCAAGTACCGCTCTGAATCAGAGCTCGCCGAGACGCGCTCGCACGACCCGCTGCCGATCTTCCACGACCAGCTGCGTGATGCGGGCGTGCTCGACGAGGTGGTGGAGCTGGAGATCGACGGCGACGTCGCACTCGCCGTCGAGGACGCCACCGCGTTCGCCGAGGCCGAGCCCGACCCGGACCCGTCCACCGGCGTCGACCACGTGTTCGCCGACCCGTCGGCCGCCGAGGCGCCGCCGCCGTGGCACCCGCTGCCGCGCGGCCCGTCGTCGGGTTCGCCAGCGTCGCCGCCCTCGGCGGAGCTCGGCGGGGGTCGCGGCTGATGGCCGTCCGCACGCTGATCGAGGCGATCCGCGAGGGCCTCGCCGAGGAGATGCGCCGCGACCCGTCGGTGGTGCTGCTGGGCGAGGACGTGGGCAAGAAGGGCGGCGTGTTCCTGGCCACGGACGGGCTGTGGGCCGAGTTCGGCGACGACCGCGTCATCGACACGCCGCTCACCGAGTCGCAGATCGTCGGCACCTCAGTCGGCGCTGCGCTCATCGGGCTGCGGCCCGTGGCGGAGATCCAGTTCGCGGACTTCATCTTCCCGGCGTTCAACCAGATCGTGTCCGAGGCGGCCAGGATGCGCTACCGGACCGTGGGCGGCGCGACCGTGCCGATGGTGATCCGCGCCCCGTTCGGCGGCGGCGTTCACGGCGCGCTCTACCACTCGCAGTCGGTCGAGGCCTTCTTCACCCACGTGCCGGGCATCAAGACGGTCGTGCCGTCCACGCCCTACGACGCCAAGGGCCTGCTCCGCGCCTCGATCCGCGACGAGGACCCGGTGCTCTTCCTCGAGCACAAGAAGATGTACCGCTCGGTGCGCGGCGAGGTGCCCGATGGCGAGTTCACGGTGCCGATCGGGCGCGCCGCCGTGCGGCGCGCGGGCCGTCGCCTGACTGTCGTTGCCTACGGACTGATGGTCCACTACGCGCTCGAGGCCGCCGAGCTCGTGGCGGGGGAGGGAATCGACTGCGAGGTCGTCGACCTGCGGACCCTGCGGCCACTGGACCGGGAGACCCTGCTGGCATCGGTGCGCAAGACGGGCAAGTGCCTCGTTGTGTACGAGGACAACCGGTTCGGCGGGTATGGCGCCGAGATCGCCGCCATCGTCGCCGAGGAGGCGTTCGACTACCTCGACGGTCCGGTCTCGCGGCTCGCCGGGCCTGACACGCCCGCGATGCCCTACAACCACGTGCTCGAGGAGTGGTTCATGCTCAGCCCGGCCAAGATCGCCGACGCGATCCGCAAGCTCGCGGCGTACTGATGGCGCCGGCGTCCGCCGCCGAGCTGGCCGAGGCGGAGGCGAGGCTGCGGGCCATGCTCGAGCCGTATGCCGGGCGGCTCGAGTGGGCCACCATCTACGGCCTGCCCACGCTGCGTCGGCCGGGCGCCAAGGCGCACGACTGGTTCGCATTCGTCAAGCCCACCACGAAGCACGTGTCGCTGTTCCTCCTGCCAGTCCACACCTGGCCCGAGCTGCTCGAGGGGTCGTCGGCTGCGCTGCGTGCCCGCAAGTCTGGCGCGTCGACGTTCGGGTTCACGTCGCTGCCCGACGGGTTGGCGGCTGACGTCGAGGCGCTGCTCGCGCGGGCCTTCGCGCGGTACGCCGCGGGGTTGTAGCGCTGGCCGCGCCTGTGACGTGCAGCAGCCGGCCCGTCGGCGCGTGGGTTGATCCTCCGCGTAAGCGCCCAGTGAGCGCGCAGTGGCATTGTCCGAGGCGTGCAGGACAGCGAGACCGGGCGCCGGTTCCGGGCATTGCGCCACCACTTGGGGCTGCGGCAGTCGGACGTCGGCGACCGGGCGGGCTTGAGCCAGGACGTCGTGTCGCTGGTCGAGCGTGGCAGGATCGTGTGTGTCTCAGTCCCGTCGCTGCGAGCGATTGCCCGAGCCATGGGCGCGGAACTGCGGCTGGAGCTGTGGTTCCGGGGAGGGGAGTTGGCCCGCCTGCTCGATGAGGGCCACGGCCGTGGTCGGGGCGGTCGTCCGCCGGCTCGGGGCGCTCGGCTGGGAGGTCCGGCCAGAGGTGTCGTTCGCGGTGTTCGGCGAGCGCGGCTCCATCGACGTCGTCGCCTGGCACGCGGCTACGCGGACCCTGCTGGTCGTCGAGGTGAAGACCGAGCTCACCTCCGTCGAGGAGACGCTTCGCCGCCATGACGTCAAGGTGCGCCTTGCCGCTACCGTGGTCGGCGAGCGTTTCGGGTGGAGGCCGGCTCGGGTGGCGCGGCTGCTGGTGCTCCCCGACGCGACGACACCGCGCCGCCAGGTGGCGCGGCATGAGGCCGTGCTGCGCAGCGCCTATCCGCTCCGCGGGCCGGCTCTCCGAGGGTGGCTGGCCGCACCGAGCGGATCGGCGGCCAGCCTCGCCTACGCCCCGATTACGACCTCTGGTCGTATTGCGCGGCGTTCCCCCACGTCCCGACGCATCCGGAGGTCGGGCGAGACCCGGAGCGAGCGCTGACCGCGCGCTCGCTCCCGTCATGCACGAGCCCGCTTCGTCTTCGGCGCGGTGTCGGGCTCACCGTCGCGCCGAGCACGATCGTGCGTCGTGCGTGGTGGCGTTCCAGTCGCGGAAGACCTCCTGCACGATCCAGCATCGTGGGTGGTGGCAGCCCTTGGCTCGCGTCTCGATACGGAAGTGTGGTCGTAGATGGGTGCGGACGTGCGCGCGGGACCGGGCGAGGGCGTGGGTGGCGGACGTGCGCGCGGGAGCGGGCGAGGGCGTGGGTGGCGGACTTGCGCGCGGGCGGGGACCGGCACGGCCCGGCCGATGTCGCGGCTTGTTGCAGCCCCATCGGCAGCACGACCGCGCGGGATGCGCGACACTTGGTCCGCCCAGCGCCGGCGTCCTTGCTGGGCGAGCGATGGAGGAACCACCAGGTGGCCAAGGTGACAATGCCCCAGCTCGGCGAGAGCGTGGCAGAGGGCACGATCGGGCGCTGGCTCAAGCAGCCCGGCGACGCCGTCGCCAAGTTCGAGCCTCTCCTGGAGGTCATCACCGACAAGGTCAACGCGGAGGTCCCGTCGCCGTTCGCGGGCGTCCTTCGCGAGATCTTGGCTCCCGAGGGCGCCGTGGTGCCCAACAACGCCGAGATCGCGATCATCGACACGGGCAACGACGCGGGCGATGGTGACGCGAGCGAGCCCGCGGCCGCAGGTGCACCCGCCGGCTCGACGACCGCGGCCGCAGGCGCACCAGAGGGCTCGACGCCCGCGGCCGTCGCCGCGCCCTCTGCACCGCCTGCCCCAGCTGCCATGCCCCCGCTCGGCGCGTCGGGCGGCGCGGCATCCCCCACCACGGCACCGGGGTCGCCGGTATCGACCACGGCCTCGGCCGCGCTCGACGAGGTTGGGGATCCGAACGCGCGGATGACCCCGGCGGTGCGCCGACTCCTGCGTGAGCACGGGCTCGACGCGTCGCAGGTCCAGGGCACGGGGGGCGGCGGCCGGATCACCCGAGAAGACGTCGTGGCCCGGGTGGAGGCGATCCGGACCGGCTCGGCTGTCGCGCCCGCCCCCGGCCCGGCTGTCGCGCCCGCCCCCGGCCCGGCCGCAGGTGCGCAGTCCACGCTCACGGGTGCGCAGTCCACGCGCGAGGGAGGTTCCGCGCCCGCCCGTGAGACGCGTCCCCGGGGGATGCCCGCCGGCGCCTCGATCGCCTTCCCGCCCGGCGCGGACGAGGTCCTGGTCCCGGCGACCCAGATGCGCAAGGGGATCGCGGCGCAGATGACCCGCGCCCTCGCCGCGCCCCACGCCTACCTCCAGGTGGAGGTCGAGGTCACGCGGCTCGTCGCGCTGCGGGATCGCCTCAAGGGGTCCTACCAGGCGAAGGAGGGGATGAGCCTCTCCTACGTCCCGTTCGTGGTCAAGGCGTGCACCGAGGCCCTGAAGCGCAACCCGACGTTCAACGCCCACTGGACTGAGCAGGGGCTGCTCGCGAAGCGGCGGATCAACATCGGCGTGGCGGTGGCGGTCGACGAGGGTCTTATCGTGCCGGTGATCCGCGACGCCGACCAGCTCTCGATCCACGGCCTGAACGCCGCGATCAACGACCTCGCGACGAGGGCCCGCGCCGGCAAGCTGCGCCTCGACGACTTCGGCGGCGGCACGTTCACCGTCGACAACACCGGCTACCTCGGGACCAACCTGGTCATGCCGATCATCAACGTGCCCGAGGTGGGGATCGTCACGATGGAGGCCATCACCAAGCGGCCGGTGGTGGTGGGCACGCCCGAGGGCGACGTCCTGGCGATCCGCCCGATCATGAACATGGTCCTGGGGATCGACCACCGTGCGAACGACGGCGCCGCGGGGGCCGCGATGCTGCGCGACATCAAGTCCTGGCTCGAGGGCGTCGGGCCGGATACCGCGATCTACTAGGCATGAGCCGAGACCTTCCCGTCCTCAACGCCGACCCCACCCCGCACGTCCACGCGCCGGCGCTTCCGGCCACGATCGCGATGGGCGGCGGGCGGGCGGCGCTGCTGGCGCCGGGTGCGCCTGTGGCCGGGACCGCCACCGTCAGGCGCCACCCCGAGTGGATCCGGGCCAAGATGCCGGCCGGCGAGGCATATCACGACCTCCGGCGCACACTGGCGGGGCTCAACCTCAACACCGTCTGCCAGGAGGCCATGTGCCCCAACATCGGCGAGTGCTGGGACCAGCGCACGGCCACCGTGATGATCTTGGGCGACGTGTGCACGCGCGCCTGCGGCTTCTGCAACGTGAAGACCGGCCGACCCACCTGGTTCGACGACGACGAGCCGCGCCGTGTCGCCGAGGCCGTGGCGTACATGGGCCTCGACCACGTGGTGGTCACCAGCGTCGCCCGCGACGACCTGCCTGACGGCGGCGCTTCGGCCTTCGCGGCCACCATCCGAGAGATCCGCGCCCGCAGCCCGCAGATGGGAGTTGAAGTCCTGATCCCTGACTTCAATGGCGACGAGGCGCCCTTGCGCGACGTCATGCGCGCGGGCCCGGACATCCTCAACCACAACCTCGAGACGGTGCGCCGGCTGCAGAAGCCTGTGCGCCGGCGCGCCCGGTGGGACCGTACGCTCTCGGTGCTCGAGCGTGCCAAGGTGTACGCGGCCGAGTACGGCCACGCAGCCCACACGAAGTCGAGCCTGATGGTCGGCCTGGGCGAGACCCGCGCCGAGATGACCGAGGCATTCCGGGCGCTGCGCGAGGTGGACTGCGACATCCTCACCATCGGCCAGTACCTGCGGCCGACGGCGCAGCACCTCCGCGTCGAGCGGTACTACCACCCGGATGAGTTCGCGGAGATGCGCGAGGAGGGCCTCGCGATGGGCTTCAAGCACGTCGAGAGCGGCCCGCTCGTCCGCTCGAGCTACCACGCCCGCGATCAGGTGCCCGGCGCCGAGGCGCGTGCGGCACGGCGCCGGGCCGTCGTCGACGCCGACGGGCGCGTGGTGCCCGCCGGGTCCTGACCGCGGCGCCGGGGGCCTCGGGGCCGTCGGCGGGGAGGCCAGCTCGGCTATCCTTCGGCCATGGCCGCGTCTCTGTCCCGCAAGATCCCCCTGGCCGAGCTGCACTGCCACCTCGGCGCCGCCGTCACGCCCGCGATCATGTGGTCGATCGCGCACGCGCAGGGCATCAAGCTGCCCACACGCGACTACTGGGAGTTCCGCGACCTGATCACGGTGCATCCGCGCCGCCCAAAGAGCTTCGACGGCTACCTCCAGCTGTTCCACTGGACCGAGCTCATCCAGTCGAGCCCGATCGCCGTCGAGCGTGCGGTGTACGAGGTGGTGGGCGGCGCCTATCGGAAGAACAACATCACCACGATGGAACTCCGCTTCAACCCGATGAAGCGGAACCGCGGCGGCGAGCAGGACCTCGACCACATCATCGCGGCGGCGGTCCGGGGCATGGACCGGGCGACGCTCGAGTATCCGGTCAAGCCCGGGCTGATCTTCTGCCTCGACCGCGCCTTCCCGTACGAGCTGAACGAGATCCTCGTGGAGAAGGCGATCTCCTGGCGCGACCGCGGCGTGGTGGGCGTGGACGTCGCCGGGCCGGAGTCCGCGACGTTCCGGGTGGCCGACTACCGCCGGCTGTTCCGCCGGGCACGCCAGTACGGGCTCGGCGTCACGTTCCACACCGGCGAGTCCGGCCCCGTCGAGGAGGTCGCCCGCGTCGTCGAGCTCATCGAGCCCGACCGCATCGGCCACGGTGTGAAGTCGGCGTACGACCCGCGCGTCATGGGGATGCTCCGCGAGCGGGGCATCGTGCTCGAGATCTGCCCCACGTCCAACCTCAACACGGGCGTCGTGTCCGGCTGGGAGGAGTTCCGCTGGATCTTCGACCAGTTCCGCCGCAACGGCGTGCGCTACACGATCAGCACCGACGGCCCGGAGATGAACCGCACCTACATCCGCGACGAGCTCGCGACCCTCGGGCGCCTGGGCATCCTCTCGATCGAGGAGCAGCAGCAGGCGGCCGTCACCTCGCTGGCGGCGTCGTTCGTGCCGAACGTGTCGGACGTGCCGCGCCCGACGCGTGAGCCCGCCCCGCGCGAGGTCGTGGAGCGGGAGGAGGCGTGATGTCCGGCTGCCCGGGATTCGCCACCCGATAGGTGCAGCAGCGGTCGCCCTCCAGGATGTGGCACTCGCGCTCGACGCCGGGGCCAAGCAGGTCGCGGAACATCGCGAGCTCGGCGCGGCAGGCGGCACCGTTGACGACGGCGATGTCGTGCACGGCGCAGTTGTGCTGCACGAGGCGGATCTCGTCGCCGGCGACCTCGGCCTCGGCGAGATAGCCCAGGTCGTCCTGCAGGCGGGCCAGCTCGCGCACACGGTCCACGAGCGGGGCGTCCGGCGGGAGCGCGGCGGCGAGGCCATCGCGCAGGGCGGTGCCGGCTTGGCGGCTGCGGGCCGCCATCACGTCCTCGAGGAGCGTGTCGCCGCCGAGCTCGACGATGGCGGCGACCAGTCCGGCCGCCAGGCCCTCGTAGTTGGACGGGAAGAGCCCCTGGGCGTCGTCGGTCACGTCGTAGAGGTGGCGCGGCCGCCCAACGCCGTGGCGCACTGAGGTGCGGCTCACCAGTCCAGCACCCTCGAGCGTGCGCAGCTGCTGGGCCACGCCGCTGCGCGACGCGCCGATGACAGCGGCGATGGCGTCGGGCGACGCTGGCCCGACCCGCCGCAGGTGCACCAGGATGGCGCGACGAAGAGCGGGTTCGGGACTGCTGGGCTGGGGCGCTGTCATGCCGGGCCGAGGCTAGCAGGAACTGCGGCTGTCCGTCCTGTGTGCGACCTGCGCGCGCCCTCGCCCGATGCGGCTTCGGGACGCCCGGCTCCGGACCGTCCGGTCACGCCGCCCGGTCACCCCGCCCGGATCAGGCGGACCATCAGCCGGTATTCGCTGTTGGCGCCCATGCACGTCTGCAGCGTCATCGACGGCACGGTCTGCGCGGCCCACGCCCACGCGGCGTCCACGGTCGGGCGGACGAGCTTCCACCAGGAGACAGTGTAGGTGTAGGTCTGTCCCGAGTCGTCAGCGTAGTAGACCTTCATGCCGACTTGGAGCCGCCCGTTGAGGTAGGCGTCGTGGAGCGGCTTGAACACGCCAGAGGCGTGTCCCAGCAGGTAGACGTTGTTCGCCCCGGCGCAGCCCCAGCGGTAGACGTAGTTGTCGGGTGCCTGGGACCGCGTGCAGGGGAAGATGGAGACCGGTTGGTTGATCCCCAGCGTCGGGATCCAGACGTGGTTGCGGCCCGCGTAGCTGACGGCCGCGGGCTCCGGCACGGGTGTCGGCTTGGGTGTGGCGCTCGCCTTGGGTGTGGCGCTCGCCTTGGGTGTGGCGCTGGCCTTGGGGGCGGCGCTCGGCTTGGAGGAGGCGTCGTCCGCCGGTGTGGCCGTCGGCACCGCAGCGGGAGTCGCGCTCGAAGGTGCGCCGCGCGTCGCCGGCGACGTGAGGCCCTGCATCCTCTTGGCGGCGTCCTGGCGCTGCGCGGTCCCCGGAGTCGAGACTGAGGGGTTGCCCCGCGCCGCTGGTGCCGGCTCCGAGGTGATGCTGGCAGTGCCGGCCTCGGCCAGGACGATGCCCGCCGGGGATGCCGTGGGCAGCGGATGGGTTGCCGAGCGCGCCGCGAGTGCGTTGCCGGCAGCGACCGACACGACGGCGACGGACTCGACGGCCAGCAGCAGGGCGAGCGTAGTCGAGATTGCGCGGCGCGGACGACGAGTGGAGGCCATGGGGCCAGCATCGGGACGGCCACTCGCCGCATCGACGGCCCGTTCGTCACCCTCGTCCCGTGACCCGGAGCGGTCCCTGGAGGGGTTGCGTGCGGTGGCGGGCGGTCGTGTGCAGTACCCCGGCCATGACCCCTCCCCGCGTTAGCGAGGTCCGGCGGGCGATCGCAAGGCGGGTGCCCCAGGCGAACGGAGTCCCCGGAGCCGCACCTCGGAGGTGGCACTGGCACTGGCCGTACCGGCCGGCCTGCCGTACCATGCACGGGCCCCGGGCCCGACCGACTCCAGGTGCCGCCGTGCCCGAACGCCGCCAGAGGATTCTGTGCCCGACATCCGACCGTTCCGTGCGCTCCGCTTCAACCCTGACGTGGCTGGCGACCTGGCGCTGCTGGTGGCGCCGCCGTACGACGTGATCGGTCCCGCCCTCCACGAGCGGCTGCTGGCCCGGCACCCTCGAAACGCCGTCCGGCTGGACCTTCCAGTCAGCCTGCCCGGCGAGGACGCCGACGAGCGCTACCGGCGCGTGGCGCGGACGGTCGCCGAGTGGCGCTCGGACGGGACCCTGCGCCGCGACCCGCGGCCGTCGGTCTACGTGTACGAGCAGCGGTACCGCGTTCCCGGCACGGCGCTCGAGCGGACCCAGCGCGGCTTCTTCGCCCGCCTTCGGATCGAGCCGTTCGGGCCCGGGTCCGGCGTGCTGCCGCACGAACGCACGCTGTCAGGGCCCAAGGAGGACCGGTACCGGCTGCTGCGTGCCACCAGCCTCAACACCTCGCCCGTGGTCGGGCTGTACGAGGACCCGTCGCGGGCGGCCGCCGCGGCGATGGCGACAGCGGTCGACGACGCCCCGGCGGTGGACCTGGTCGACGACGATGGTGTCCAGCACCGGCTGTGGGCGGTCCCGGCGACGTCGGGCGGCGCCGTCGACGCCATGATCGGTGCCGCATCCGAAGGCCCGGTCTACATCGCGGACGGCCACCACCGCTACGAGACGGCGCTCCGCTACCGAGATGAGCGGCGGGCGCGGGCAAGCGAGACCGACCCCGCGTTCGACTTCCTGCTGACGCTCTTCCTCGACGCGGCCGACAACCTGACCGTCCTGCCGACGCACCGGCTCGTGCGGTCCCTCGGCGACGCTGGCCTGGGCCGCCTGAAGGAGGGGATGCCCCGGCTGTTCGCCGCGGAAGCGTCGACCGCCGATGACCTCCTCGCGCGCTTCGACGCCGCGGGCGGCCTCGAGGGCGGTCACGGACGGTTCGGCCTGCTCACGCGCGACGGGGCATGGCTGCTCACGGCCCGGCGTGACGCGATCGCGCCGCACCAGGTGTCGGGCGGCGCGGCGGTGCGTGCCCTCGACGTCTCCCTCCTCGCCGCGGCGCTCGAGTCGCTGCTCGGGATCGACGCGGCGGCGGTGTCCGGCGGTCAGCGCGTCGCCTACACGAAGTCGGCCGACGAGGCGGCCGCGGCAGTGGCGTCGGGCTCCAATGGCGTGGACGCGGCGTTCCTCCTCGAGCCCACGCCCGTGGCCAGCATCCTCGCCGTGGCGCGGGACGGGGACGTGATGCCGCAGAAGTCCACGTACTTCTACCCCAAGGCCCTCACGGGGCTGCTCCTCAACCCGCACGAGTGGTAGCGTCAGAGCCCTGATGACCGACTTGACCGCACACAGCGAGCGCATCGCCAGTCGAGCCGCGTCCGGTGGCCGCCCGGTGCGCAAGGACGAGATCGAGCTGGCGGAGCGGGGCCTCTACGTCGAGTCGTGGCTGCCGGAGCGCCGCTCGCGCCGCAAGCCGCTGCTGTTCGTCCACGGCGTGCTCGCCGGCTCGTGGGTCTGGGAGCGGTACCTGCACCACTTCGCGGCCCGCGGCTGGGAGGGTCACGCCCTCAACCTGCGCAACCACTACTGGAGCCAGACGGCGGACCCGACCTCGCTGACGATCGAGTCGTACACGGAAGACGTGATCGCTGCGATGGAGCGGCTCGGCCCCACCACCGTGGCCATCGGGCACGGCCTCGGCGGCCTGCTGGTCCTCAAGGGCATCGAGCGGGCGCCGGTGGCGGCCTACGTGCTGCTGGCGCCCGAGCCGCCCCGCGAGATCCGCGAGCCGGCGCTCCCGCACGTGGTTCGGGACGTGCCCGACACCTGGGGACGCGCCGAGCTGGGCTGGGAGACGCTGCCGGAGAAACTGATCCGGGAGCAGCGCGACCTCACGGTGGCCGATGTGGTGCGCATCCAGCACCTGCTCGGCCAGAAGCCGTTCGAGTCCGGGCTGGCCCGCCGTCAGGTCCTCAATGGGGTTCCCGTGGACCGCGCGGCGCTGCCGGACGTGCCTCGCCTGGTCATCGGCGCGGGCCTCGACACGTTCGTCCCCGAGCCGGATGTCGAACGCCTCGCCGAGTGGCTGGACGCGCCGTACGAGCCGTTCGGCGCCCACTCGCACTACGGCCTGCTGCTGGGCGAGCAGAGCTACCTCCAGGTGGCCGACACGCTGCGGGCGTTCCTCGAGCAGCACCGGCTCTGAGTCTCGGACCGCTGGCGCGTCGGCGCCCGGGCCGCCCGACGCGGCGAAGGGGACCTGACAAGTCCGTGAATCGCAGGCGCCCTGTCCGTCCCCGACGCAGCAGGTCCGGAACCGACCGTGAACCCGGCCTGGCGCGGCTCGGGCCTGTCGCTTCCTGACCTGGTGGTTTTGAGCGCAACGTCGGGGTGGCATTTCGTGGACCTGCCGGGTTCGCGCCGGGTCGCGGCGCCCAGCCTGACCCGGCGCCTCTTCGCGCATCCGCCGAAACCGGGCCGTGCCGCCCTTGACGATGGCTCAACCGGTGGCCCACTCCCGCGTCACGAGCGGGAGGCGAATGTCGAGGCTTCTGCGACGACTCCCTCGGGACGGACGTCTCCGACGCGCTGGCGGCCGTGGGAGCGCCGCGCCCAGCACTGCCCGTCCGTCCGGCGCCTCGCCGGTCCGTCGTCGCCTCCCGGCCCGGCGGTTGCGGGGTTCAGGCGCTCCCTGCTATCCTGCGCCGCCGGTCGCGCTATCGCCCGACTGCCTCGCCGCATTCGTCTAGAGGCCCAGGACACCGCCCTCTCAAGGCGGAGATCATCGGTTCGAATCCGATATGCGGTACCAGCGCTTCCCCTCGACGCCCCCGGTCCGCCCCGGGGGCGTTGCCGTCTCTGACGCTGTTCACTGGCATCGCGAACCGGCTCCCGGACGACGTGCTGCCGCGTGCGGCCATCGCGGCAATTCGGTCCATGGCCTAGACTCGGACGCATCCCTTCGACCCGCCATGGAGCACCCATGCCGCCGACCTCTGACCGTCGCCTCGTGATCCTTGCCGAGGGCAACTTCGGCTTCCACCACGGCAAGACCGCGATGGGCGTCATCCGATTCGGCCAGGACAGGGTCGTCGCCGTCATCGACTCGACCCAGGCGGGGCGCAATGTCCGCGAGTGGTTGGGCGACACCGGCCGCTACGACATCCCGATCGTCTCCAGCCTGTCCGACGCCCTCGGGTTCCTGCCGCGGGCAAACACGCTCCTGATCGGCATCGCGCCCACTGGCGGCAAGCTGCCCGACGATTGGCGCGCGGTCATCCTGGGGGCCATCCGGTCCGGGCTCGACGTCCACTCGGGCCTGCACACGTTCCTCGGCGACGATCCGGAGCTGGCCGAGGCGGCACGAGCCGGTGGTGTCCGGCTGATCGACTACCGTCGGCCGCCCGAGCGCATGGAGACCGCCGTCGGCCGCCCCCACGAGCCGGGCAAGCGCGTCATCCTGACCGTGGGCACCGACTGCGCCATCGGCAAGATGTCGGTGGCGCTGGAGCTGCGCCGCGCCGCGGGTGCACGCGGCAGCTCGGCGTCGTTCGTGGCCACGGGCCAGACCGGGATGATGATCGAGGGCTGGGGCGTGGCGGTGGACCGCGTCGTCTCGGACTTCGTCCAGGGCACGTGCGAGTGGCTGAGCGAGGAGGGCGAGCGACGCGGCGACTGGGTGCTGGTCGAGGGGCAGGGGTCGCTGGACCATCCCGCCTACAGCTCGGTAACCCTCGGGCTCATCCACGGGTTCACGCCGCAGGCGATGGTGCTGGTGCACATGCCCGGGCTCGAGGAGCACGACTGGGACCACTTGCCGGACCGCAAGTTCCCGCTGAAGCCGCTGCCCGAGCTCATCCGCGTCCACGAGGAGGTGGCCGGCCTCGTGGCGCCGTCCAAGGTGGTGGCCGTGGCTCTGAACACCTCGCGTATCCCGGACGAGGGCGACGCCAGGCGCGTGATCGAGGCCACGGCTGCCGAGACGGGCCTGCCCTGCGACGATCCCGTTCGCTTCGGCGGTGACGCCCTGTGGGCCGGAATCGCCAACGCCACCGAGGCGCTCCCGTGGGTGGTGGCCAACGACGCGCGTGCCGCCGATGAGGTGCCCGCGTGACATTCTCCATCCGCTTCCGCACGCTCGAGCTCCCGCTCCGCGACCCGTTCGACATCGCCCGCTCGGCACCCGGCAAGGGCCGCAGCATCCAGACGGTGGTCGCGGAGCTGCGCGACGACGCTGACGGCCAAGACGGGCCGACAGGCCTCGGGGAGGGGTACCCGGACCGGTACTACGCCGACACCCCCGAGACCATGGCCGCCGTGGCGCCGGTGCTGCTCGAAGCGGTCGAGCCTGTGGCGGAGGGACTTCGGGGCGGCCTGGCCGATGCCCGTGCAGCCCTCGAGGCGGCGGCCGACCGGATGGCGGCCGCGGTCGCCCACCACGGTGCCGCGAAGTGCGCCATCGACATCGCACTCCACGACCTGGTGGGCAAACGGCTGGGCATCACGGTCCGCGAGCTGCTCGAGATGGCGGCGGAGCGCCCGCCAACCGACTTCACGCTCGGCATCGATTCGGCCGAGGCGGTGGCGGAGCGCGCCAGGCGGGCCGCCGACTTCCCGGCGCTGAAGGTGAAGGTGGGCGGTCCCTCCGACATCGCCACGCTCGAGGCGGTGCGCCGCGTCTACGACGGCCCGATCCGGGTGGACGCCAACACCGGCTGGACCCTCGACAGCGCCACCGAGCTGCTGCCGGCTCTCGAGCGGTTGGGCGTCGTGCTCATCGAGCAGCCCTTCCCGGCCCGCCGGCTCGACCTCATGCGCGAGCTCCAGGCGCGCTCATCGCTGCCCATCGTGGCCGACGAGAGCGCGGTCACCATCGAGGACCTCGACGCGCTGGACGGGCTCGTGGCGGGGGTCAACGTGAAGCTCGCCAAGGTCGGCGGAGTGGGCCCCGCGAAGCGGATGCTCGCCCGCGCCCGCGAGATGGGCTTCCGGACGTTCCTGGGCTGCATGGAGGAGACGTCGATCGTCATCGCGGCCTCGGCTGCGGTCTCGCCGCTCGCGGAATGGGTCGACCTCGACGGCTGCCTGCTGCTCGCCGACGACCCGGCCACTGGCCTCGAGATCGGTGCCGACAAGGTCTGGCGGCTGCCGGCGAAGCCGGGCCTCGGCCTCGAGTTGCGGGCCGAGAGCCGGCCCTAGCACTGTGTCGCGGCGGCCGCAAGGCTCGGCTGGCATAGACCGTCCACAGACTTGACGGGGCCTCCGGGCGCTGTCCACCAAGGGCCCGGACGTGTGGACAACTCGGTGCTCAACATCGTGGAGAAGGCCCTTCCGCCGGCGCCGCGACCCTCGTACGATTCCCCAGCCGCCGCTGCCCGGGAGGCAACCGCAAGGGGGCAGGGCGGACCAGAGCCCAGAGTCTGCCCAACGGCCGGTGCCGTCCCAACGCGGGCGAGTCACCGCGTCCCGCCGCTTTCCAGCCCTCGGAGGACCCGTCTTCATGCTGCCCGCCGGAACCGCGCCGTCCGCCGCACCCTGCAGCCAGGAAGCCGAGGCGTTCGTGCGGTTCTGCTACCAGCGCCGCCGGGTGGGCTGGCCGGAGCTGTACGACGAGATGTGCCGGGTCGCCACTCGCGGCCTGTTCCGCGGGATGGGCCCCGATGCGCTCGCCGAGGTCGGCGTCGGCTTCAGCCTGTTCGAGACGCCGCGCATGGCGCAGCTCGTGCACCGCATCGTGGGCGAGGAGCTGGCCGCCCGAAGAGCGGCGCGGGCCGCCGTCATCGACGCGGCGCGGGTCGAGGGCGCAGACCTGCCTGCGCCGGCACCGGGGTTGGCGGCGAGCGCCGCCTGACCCTGCTCCGCGAGGTCGCGACCCGAGGGGGCGGGGGAGGCAGGCGGGCGTCAGGCGCGGATGCGCCGCCGGGCCATCTCACCCTCGATCTGCCGCTCGGCCTCCACGTAGCGGTCGATCTGCTCGCGGAGCTGATTGGCCTCGGGTGTGTACAGGTGGACCTGCTGCTGGAGGATGTACGACAGCCGTCGGCTGGTCATCCGAACGTGGTCCAAGTTCTTCATCAGGACCAGCGGGTCCATGGAGGCGAGGTCGGTCGGGGGGTACATCTGGCTCATCGCGCCACCATGCTAGCCGAATCGGGGACGGCCGCGCGGGCGCGGCGCGACCTCGGCTCGGACAGCCGGGACGGCCGCCCGAGCCGCGCATCCGCGAGCCCGGACAGGGCCGCTACAGGGTTCGCAGCCGCTGCGGTGGCCACGACCAGTCGATCGGCAGGTCGGCAGCCGCGAGCGCGCGCCGCCGGCCCGCCTCGGTGGCGCCCAGGACGAGGATCGTGTCGGTCTTCGTGGCCCGGCCCGCCTCGTCGCCCCAGAGCCGCGTCATCTTGCGGTTGGCGGCCACCTCGTCCCGGATGATCCCCGCCAGCCTGAACCCGGCCGGGTGGGCCGCCTCCTCCCACACGCGCTCCGGGAGGCGCAGCCCGTCGGTGGACGGCTTGCCGCGGTCGGTCTCCACGTCCCCGATCACGACGGCGGCGATCCCATCGTCGGTGAGCGCAGGGCGCAGGTCCAACAGGACGTCGTGCAGGAACGCCAGGTACGGCTCGCGGGTGTGGGCGTCGTCGAGTTCCGCGTCGATCGACCGGGCGTCGAACCCCAGCAGCCAGGTGCGCAGCCAGTTGTAGTAGCCGTACTTGAGCACCCGCAGGTAGGGCGGCGAGGTGACCACCAGGCGCGCGCGGTCTGGCAGGCCGCGAGCTCGGAGGGCGGCCCGTGCGCGTCGGCCGGCGGTGCGCGCGTCCCCGTGGAGCGCGATGCCCCCCGCGGTCGGCGGGGGCTGGCGGTAGAGGCGCGCCAGCTTGGCGGCCAGCGCGTCGAAGGCGTCACGGCGCGGCGGCTCGTAGCCGTGCTGGGCCACGAAGGTCCGCACATAGCGCGGGGCCATGCTGAACGTGTTGGGCATCACCGTGGACAGGTACGACGGCGTCTTGCCGTGGAGGATCCCGGCCAGGGCGCCAGCGAGGAACCGGTCCGTGCGATCGTCGAGCCGAAGCTGCGAGCGCAGGAGCAGCAGCTGGCCGAGCGTGTGCGGGTGGAAGGCCAGGGCCACCTCGTCGGGGACGGCCTGGTCGCGGGCGTCCGGGCCGTGGCCGCTGCCCGGGGCGGGGACGAACGACGACGGATGGCCGGGATGGGCGACCACCCGCTCGCCGAGGGCGCTCCAGGCAGCCGCATCGGCCGACCAGGCGAGGCGCAGCGCCGTCAGGCGGACGTGGGCCTCGGCGGGCGTCGCCGGCTCGAGCTTGGCGGCGGTGAGCACATGGGCGAGCGGGTTGAGATCGTTGCCCACCCCGATGCGCCCCTCCGCGGCAGCCTGGAGCGGTGCCGTGCCGCGACCGGAGAAGGGGTCCAGGACCACGTCGCCCGGGCGCGTGTACCGGGCGATGAACGCGTGCGGGAGGGCTGCCGGGAAGCTCGCGAGGTACGAGCACATCGGGTGGAGGCTGTGACCCCACAGGCGTGCCTGCGACTTCCACTCCGGCTCCAGCCCGAGGGATGGCAGGGCGCTCGGCAGCTCGAGCGCGAGCTGGCCGGCGGCGGACGTGGCGGTGCGTGATCGCTGGTCGGGCATTCCCGGGCTCGACGAACCGTGCGGCACTGGGCTCCGCACGCGGGGCGGCGAAGCGTAACACGCGGGAATCGACGGGCGGAATAGGCCGAATGGCGGATTGGCGAGGGGCGCGCGCCAGCGGGGCGCCCCGACGGTGCGTCAGTGGCGCGTCGGCGCCTGGATCCGCACGCGCGCGTCCAGCACGACCGCGCTGTCGGACAGCACCACCACCGGGTTGCAATCCATCTCCACGATCTCCGGATGGCCCTCGACCATCGCGCTCACGCGCAGCAGCACGTCCTCGAGCGCGGCAATGTCCGCGCCCGGGCCGGTGCGATAGCCCTCGAGCAGGGGGTACATCGCCAGCGAGCGGAGCATCTCGTGGACGTCGCGATCGGTCAGCGGCGTGATGCGCACGGCCACGTCCTTGAGCAGCTCCAGCTCGGCGTCGCCGGCGCCGCAGGCGATGACCGGCCCGAAGAGGCGGTCGTGGACGACGCCCACGAGCATCTCCACGCCGGCGGGCACCATGCGCTGGACGACCAGCCGCTCGACCGGGTGGCCTGCGGCCTGGAGGTCGCGCACCATCTCCTCGGCGGCGCGACGCACGGCCGCGGCGCCCTCCAGGCCGAGCGCCACGGCCCGCGCCTCGCGCTTCCGGATGACGCCCGTGGCGAACGCCTTGAGTGCGACCGGGCCGCCCAGCTCACCGGCGGCGATGCCGGCCTCCTCCGGCGTCGCGACGAGGCGCCAGTCGGCCACCGCGATGCCGTAGCAGCCCAGCAGATCGGCCACCTCGTCCGGGCGCAGCCAGCGCGACCCGTCGGCAGTCTGGTCGACGTCGGCCAGGGCCTGCGCCAGCATGGCCGCGGCATCGTCCACCCGGAGGTCGTCGAACGCCGGCATGTCGCCCTCCGGCGCCTGCCGCCACTCAGCGTAGGCGGCGGCGTGGGCCAGCGCCCGGGCCGCCTCCTCCGGGAATGCGTAGGCCGGCACCCGCTCGCCCGGCCCGCGCAGCGCCGGCGGCGCGACCTCGGCCGCCATGAACACCGCGAGCACCGGGACCTGCCGCTCGAGCGACGCGGCAGCGTTGTGGATCGCCGCCGCCACCTCGTCGGCACTCGAGCCGAGGGGCGGCACGAACAGGACGATGATCGCGTCGACGTGTTCGCATCGGGCGAGCACGCTGATCGCCCTCCCGAAGGCCTCCGGCGGCGCGTCCACCACATCGATGGGGTTGCCCAGGGCGGCCATCTCCGGCAGGAAGGACGCGAGCTCGCGGCGGGCGTCGTCGCAGGTGGGCGGCACGACCAGGCCATCGGCCTCGCAGGCGTCCGCGGCGAGGATGCCGGGCCCCCCGCCGTTGGTCAGGATCGCCACGCCCCGGCCGGGAGGCAGCGGCTGGTTGGCCAGCAGGGCCGCGACGTCGAAGAACTCGCTCAGGGTGTCGGTGCGGACCACGCCGGCCTGGTGGAACAGGGCGTCGACGGTCACGTCCGACGCGCCGATGCGGGCCCCCGTGTGCGAGGAGGTGGCGCGCGCCCCGGCGGCCGAGCGTCCGCTCTTGACCACGATGATCGGCTTGGTGCGGCCGACACGCCGCGCGATCCGCGAGAACTTGCGGGGGTTGCCCACCGACTCGAGGTACAGCGCGATGACGCTGCAGGCCGGGTCGGTTTCCCAGTACTGCAGGAAGTCGTTGCCCGACAGGTCAGCCTTGTTGCCGACCGAGATGAAGCTCGACAGACCCAGGCCGCGGCGCTTGACGTGCTCGATGATCGCGAGGCCGAGCGCGCCGCTCTGGGACAGGAACCCGACGTGGCCGTGGAGGGGGGTGATCGGCGAGAAGGTGGCGTTCAGCTGCACCTCCGGCTCGAGGTTGATCACACCCATCGCGTTGGGCCCGACCAGCCGCATGCCCGCGTCCCGGCACGCCGCGACCAGCTCGGCCTGCCGTGCCGCCCCGTCAGGCCCGGCCTCGGCGAAGCCCCGCGACACGACGACCACGCTCTTGACGCCCTTGGCCGCGCACTCGTGGACAGCCGGGATGATCGCGTCCACGGGCAGGACGATGATCGCCAGGTCGACTGGACCCGGGATCGCCAGCACAGACCGGTATGCGGCAACGGACTGGACCACGTCCGCGGCCGGGTTGACCGGGTAGACCGGGCCGTGGAAGCCGCTGGCCAGCAGGTTGCGGAACAGCTCGCCGCCCGCCGTCCCGCGCCGCCGCGACGCCCCGATCACCGCCACCGAGGCCGGGTGCAGGAGGGCCCGGACGGCGGCCGCGGCCGCCGTCCGCTCCCTGCGCTCGAACCGCTCCCGGGCCTCGCCCGTCAGCTCGGTGGGGAACTCGACCTGGATCGAGCCCGGCTCGGAGCGCACCCGGAGCGGGAACCCGCTCGCCCGGAACACCTGGAGCATCCTCGCGTTCTCGGGCAGGATCTCGGCCAGGAACGTCGTGATCCCCGCCTCGTTGGCGCGCCGGGCCAGCTCCTCGAGGAGCAGCGTCGCCACGCCGCGGCCCTGGTACTCGTCGGCGACCACGAATGCGGCCTCGGCCATGGTGCCGTCGACGACGAGGTAGTTGCCGTTGCCGATGATCCTGGTCGCGCCGGCGATCTCGGTCTCGGCGACCAGCGAGCAGTCGCCCTGGCGCTCCGGGATGGCCCACCCCCGCGCCCGTGCCTCGAGATCGCCGCCCACGCTCGCGAAGCGCAGCCAGCGCGACTCCGGGTCGAGTCCGCGGAGGAAATCGACGAGACCCGTGGCGTCCGCGGCGACCGCGTCGCGGATCCGGATCGAGGCGCCGTCGCGAAGGATCGTGTCCCGCGCCCGGTCTTGAGTTGTGGCGGGGCTGACGCGATTGACCTGCATCTCCAACCCGAGGGGCCTCCGGGTGCGCTGCGTGCTACTGTCGCCCAACCCGACCCGCCCGGTTGGGCTTGTCGCGATGGTAGCGCGATCGAGGTCGTGCCCAGCACGAGGGCCGCCACCAATCATGCCGTCCCATGCCGGCAGCCAGCCCCAGCCGCTCGTGATCTACGGGCCCGCGTCGCACGAGTACGACTTCGGGCCCGAGCATCCGTTCACGCCCCGTCGCTTCGGGCCGGGGATCGACCTGCTGCGCGAGCTCGGCGCCGAGGACTTCGAGCCTCCTCGGCCGGCGTCGGACGACTGGATCGCGCGCATCCACGATCCCCGGTACATCGCGACCGTCAAGCTGCTCTCGGACCATCCGGAGGCAGGGGAGGCGACCGGGTTCGACGGCCAGGACACGCCGGCCTTCTACGGCATGCACCGGGCGGCGGCGGCCGTGGTCGGCGGCACGCTCGCGGGCATGGAGCACGTGCTCGCCGGAGACCGGGACCACGTGTTCCACCCGGGCGGCGGGCTGCACCACGCGTTCCCGGCCCTGCCCAGCGGGTTCTGCGTCTACAACGATCTGGCGGTCGCGATCCGGCGCGCCCTCGACGAGGGCCACCGCGTCCTCTACATCGACCTCGACGTGCACCACGGCGACGGCGTGGAGGCGATCTTCTGGAACGAGCGCGACGTGCTCACCCTGTCGTTCCACGAGACGGGCCTCGCGCTGTTCCCCGGCACCGGATTCGCGGACGAGCGCGGGGGCCATGAAGCGTACGGCAGCGCGATCAACATCCCGCTCAGTCCCGGGACGTCCGATCAGTCCTGGCTGGCGGTGCTCGAGTTCGCCCTGCCCCGCGTCGCGGACGCGTTCCGGCCGACGCTGGTGGTGAGCCAGAACGGGAGTGACGGGCACATGTTCGACCCGCTCGCGCACCTGGAGCTGACGACGGCTGCGATGTCCCGGGCGGCTCGCCTGGTGGACGGGGTCGCACACAAGCATGCCGAGGGGCGATGGCTCGCCACGGGTGGCGGTGGTTATGACGTGTACCGGGTGGTGCCCCGGGTCTGGTCATTGGTCTGGCTCGCGCAGGCGCACCACGACGTTCCCGCAGCAACCCCTGCCGCCTGGCGCCAACGCTGGGCCGACACGGCGGCGCGCCACCGGCAGGGCCCACCGCCGGCAACGATGCTCGATGTCCCCGGCGTGGCCGCGCCGGAACCCGACGGCGTCATGGAGGCCAACCTCGCGACCGCCCACCGCGCGCTCGAGCACACACTGGGCATCCTGGCGCAGCGTGGGGGCCTCTAGGGGTCCAGTCCCGGCCAAATGGTTGCAGGGGTGCACGCTGGGCCGACCTCGCCCGGCACCCGCCGAACTTCTCGCCGGGCGAATTGGTTGTCGAGTTGCACCCTGCGCATCCTGCCGATCCCGGCGGCTCTGCAATCTTCGCTTAGCGAATGGTTGCTGGGATGCACGCTTGACATCCCCCTAACGCGGATTAGTGTTCAGGCATGGCCCCGCGCGTGGGCGTGGAGTCGGTGGCCCCAGAGACGCAAGTCGTGGCATGTCCGTGTATCGCCGCGCGCCGTGAGCGCGGCCCACGGAGGAAGGAGGGTCTCACTTGGCTCAGGCGCAATCGGCACCGAAGGAGGCAAACCCGGCACCACTCGGGTTGGCGGGATTCGCGCTCACAACGTTCGTGCTGTCACTGACCAATGCCGGCATCATCGGCGGGTCGTCGGTCCAGGTCGTGGTCGCGCTCGCGCTCGGCTACGGTGGGCTGGCCCAGTTCGCTGCCGGGATGTGGGAGTTCAAGAACGGCAACACGTTCGGGGCAACCGCGTTCAGCTCGTACGGGGCGTTCTGGCTCAGCTACGCGTTCTTCGTCTGGTTCTTCGCTGGCGGCTTGGCGAGCGGTGATGCCGCCGGCGCCGTGGGAACGTTCCTGCTGGCGTGGGGCATCTTCACGTTCTACATGTGGATCGCCACGCTGAAGCACCCGTGGCCGGTCATGATCGTGTTCCTGCTGCTGTGGATCACGTTCCTGCTCCTGGCGCTCGGCGCCTACGGCAAGGCTGAGGCGGGCTCGGGTCTGACCCAGATCGGCGGCTTCGTCGGCATCCTGACCGCGATCGCGGCCTGGTACGCCTCGGGGCGCACGATCATCAACGAGGCGTTCGGCCGGGAGATCCTGCCCGGCTGAGGCCAACACCGGCTCTGGGGGAGCCCGGGCCCACGCCCGAAGACTGGATGGACCGACCGGATCTCGGCCGGTCCATCCTTCTGTCGCACGACCCGTGGCCCAGGCGGCTGGCCGTTCGCCCTGTCGGGTTCGGAGGCGGGCGTCCGCGTAGACTGGCAGCCGCGCCCCCGTAGCTCAGTGGAGAGAGCGGCCGCCTTCTAAGCGGTTGGTCGCAGGTTCGATTCCTGCCGGGGGCGCCAGGCCTCCTGTGCGCGGACATCTGGCGTCGATCCGTCGGCTCCCCCGGCGGGCTCCAAGCGCGATTCGGACGCCCAATCCATGGTGGGCGTACAATCCCCTCTCTGGCCCAGCACCGACAACGCCCCGACAGCCTGGTGGCCACCCAGTCAGATCGTGGGGCCGGGACCAGGGAGGTTCTCCGGTGCGGCGCGCGTCCTCCTCTCCTTGCCAGACGCGACCGACGCAGATCGGTCCGGCGTGCCCGACGCGCACCAGCCACCGGCAGCCAACGTGAGCCGCGACGGCTCCGAGAGATCGGATTGCTAGGAGGCTGAACCTTGGACTCTAACGTCGGCGCAACTGGCGCCCAGGTCTCGGAGGCGCAGATCGCCGTCCACTGGCGGGAGGAGGAGTACTTCGATCCGCCCTCCCGAATCAGGTCAGTGGCGAATGCCACCGACCCGGCAATTCGGGAGCGCTTCTCGGAGGAGCACTTCCCGGAGTGCTACGTCGAGTACGCGGATCTGCTCACGTGGGACCGCAAGTGGGACACGATCCTCGACACGTCGAACCCGCCGTTCTTCAAGTGGTGGGTCGGCGGGAAGCTGAACGCTTCTTTCAACTGCATCGATCGGCACCTCGCCACGCGGGGTGACAAGAACGCGCTCATCTGGGTGCCCGAGCGCGAAGAGGACGAGACCCAGAAGATCACCTACCGCGATCTGCACGGGCGAGTGAACGAGTTCGCCGCCCTCCTGCGTGACTTCGCCGGCGTGAAGACCGGCGATCGCGTGACGTTCCACCTGCCGATGGTCCCGGAGCTGCCGGTCGCGATGCTCGCGTGCGCCCGCCTCGGCGCCCCCCACTCGGAGGTCTTCGGCGGCTTCAGCGGCACGGCCTGCGGACAGCGCATGGCCGACGCGAAGAGCACCATCCTCGTGACCATCGACTCGTACTATCGCAACGGCGCGCTGATCGACCACAAGGTCAAGGCCGACGAGGCGATCGAGGCGGCGCGCAAGGAAGGGCACGAGATCGACAAGGTCCTCGTCTTCCGGCGCATCCCCGGCGAGTACCACTCCGAGAGCCCGATGGTCGAGGGCCGCGACTTCTTCGTCGACGAGCTGCTCGCGCGGTACAAGGGCCAGCAGGTGGAGCCGGTCTCGATGAAGGCCGAGGACACCCTGTTCCTGATGTACACGAGCGGCACGACCGGCCGCCCGAAGGGTGCCCAGCACTCGATCGGCGGCTACCTCTCGTACGTCACCGGGACGTCGAAGTACTACCAGGACATCCACCCGGACGACACCTACTGGTGCTTCGCGGACATCGGCTGGATCACCGGGCACTCGTACATCGTGTACGGGCCGCTGGCGCTCGGGACCACGAGCGTCATGTACGAGGGCGTTCCGACGTACCCGGACCCGGGGCGGCCGTGGCGGATCGCCGAGAATCTCGGCGTGGACATCTTCCACACCGCGCCGACCACCATCCGGATGCTGCGCAAGGTCGGCCCGGACGAGCCGGCGAAGTACAACTACCACTTCAAGACCATGACGACGGTCGGCGAGCCGATCGAGCCGGACGTCTGGCGGTGGTACTTCAACGTCGTCGGCAAGAAGGAAGCGGCGATCACCGACACCTGGTGGATGACGGAGACCGGCGGCTTCCTGGGCTCGACCCTGCCGGGCCTCGAGAAGATGAAGCCGGGCAGCTGCGGTCCGAATGTCCTCGGCGTCTACCTCGCGCTCTACGACGAGAACGGGGACGAGGTGACCAAGGGGTCGGGCAAGGCGGGCAACATCTGCGTCCGCAACCCGTGGCCCGGCCGGATGCTCACCATCTGGGGTCAGGACGACCGGTTCGTCTCGACCTACTACGCGAAGTACAACCGCGACCCGAACAGCAAGGACTGGCACGATTGGCCGTTCCTGTGCGGCGACGGCGCCGTCCAGGCGGCGGACGGCTACTTCCGGATCCTGGGCCGCATCGACGACGTCATCAACGTCGCCGGGCACCGGCTCGGGACCAAGGAACTGGAGTCGGCCGCGATCGAGGTCGAGGAGGTCGCAGAGGCGGCCGCCGTGCCGGTCATCGACGAGCTTCGCGGCCGGGCGGTCGAGATGTACGTCTCGCTCAAACCGGGCTACGCGAGCGACAACATCGCCGCGAAAGTCTCGGCCCAGATCGAGAAGGACATCGGCAAGATCGCCCGCCCCAAGAACGTCTGGATCGTGGCGGACATGCCGAAGACGCGCTCGGGCAAGATCATGCGCCGCGTGATCGCGAGCATCTCGAACTTCGCGGACATCGGCGACATCACCACCTTGGCGAATCCGGACATCGTCGAGAGCGTGCGCCAGCACGTCCAGGCGGAGAAGGTCGCCCACGGAGAGACGCCGCGCCAGCTGAGCGAGACGGAGCTCGCAGAGATCAAGGCCTTCGGCCAGGCGGAGTAGCCCACCTCGACTGCGATCTGAGCCCCCGGCACCGCCGGGGGCTCATTGCTGTCCCCGTGATCCGCCGGGCCACGGACCCGCGGGGTCACCCGTCGGTCAGACGTGCACGCCCTGCCCCGTGATCGCGACCACGATGGCCGCCGTGTTGGCCCCGGCCCCGATGACGCCGGAGAGCGTCGCGGCGACGAGCGCTGTAGTCAGCGCAACCCGCCAGCGGAGGCTGAACGAGGGATACCGACGGGCGCGGCGCTCGGCCAGGGCGGCGATCCCGACCTTCAGCAGGATGACGAGCTGTGCCCCGCCGAGCGCCAGCAGGGCGGCGACGAGCGGGTTCTGCTCGGACAGGTAGGCCGGATGCGGCAGGAGGCAGAACACGGCCAGCGTGGCGGCGTCGAGCGCCTGCGCCATGACGAGCAGCCCGGGCCTCATGGCGTGGCCTCCCGGCCGCGCCCCGGTCGGCGTGCTGTCCTCGTAGCCTTCATATCTTCTAGTACGTCCAGGTGGCGGTGAGGGATCTCCGGGGACCCGCCGAAGCGCCTGGTGACGGCTTGGTCGTCTTCGCGAGCAGACCGTGATCCCCGTCACGGGTCCGCGGTCGCCCGGCACACAGATCGCCGCTCGGGCGCGGGACGTTGCCGGCGACGTGAACGGGACGTCGAGCAGGATTGCAGTCCCCGTCCACAGCGGGCAGCGGCGTGGTGCCCAGTCCGCCTCGTGGCGCTCAGTTCCCGGCCGGTTTCGGGTCCCCCGCGAGTGCAGCGGTCGACTCGCCGTCCAGCGGCGCGCCGTCCACGTCGAGCAGGTAGCCAACACCCTGGAAGGTGCGGATCCGGCCCGACTCGCCGGGCTTGGCGCCCAATTTGCGCCGTACACGCGAGATCCAGACTCGCAGGTACTCAAGCTCGTCGCGGTACTCGGCACCCCAGACCCTGCTGAGCAGCTCTGAATGGACGACGACCTTGCCAACGTTCTGCGCGAGGTACTGCAGCAGCAGCCACTCACTGCGGGAGAACTGGACGAGCTTCCCGTTCCGCAGCACGATCCGCCGCTCGAGGTCGATCTCGACATCGTCGAAGCGGATGACGCCCGTCGCATGTGTCTCATCCCCGCTCCGCCTCAGGACGGCACGGATCCGGGCGGCCATCTCGTCGGGGTGGAACGGCTTGGAGATGTAGTCGTCGGCGCCGACGTCGAGACCGCGCGCCTTGTCAGCGGTCGCGCCCTTGGCGGTGACCAGGATCACGGGCACGGGACGCCGCTCCCGGAGCCGGCGCATGACCTCGATGCCGTCCATGTCGGGCATCACGATGTCGAGCAGCACGACGTCCGGGCTGTACTCCTCAGCCTGCCGGATCGCCTCGAGCCCGGTTGACGCCGTCACCACCCGGAACCCCTCCTCCGCCATGGCGATCGAGACGACCTTGGTGATCCGCGGCTCGTCGTCTGCGATCAGGATCAGCGGCTGCGCGCCCATAGGCCTCCTCTCGGGGATGGCGCCCGCGCGAGATCGCGCCGTGCCCAGCATGGCGGTTCCAGTCGGGCACGCGGCTTTCCGCAGGGGCGGCTCACATTGCGAAGACCTTGCGGCACGGCTCACGGCGCCAGGTTCCGCTACCGCCAGCCGTGTCGGGTCGCCTGCGGAGTCGGTCCCGGCATCGGGGCTTCCGTCGCGTCGGCGCCAGGCACCTTCGAGGACCAGGCACCGCCGGGCCACCGGGCGTCTTGCGGCGTGGTCTCGACTTGGGGCCCGTGAAAGCGAACGCAGACGGGGCGGCCGCCTCATGGGGTTTGGCCCACGCCCTCGCCGTCGGTCGCGACGGCTGAACGGCCGAGGTGGTTGAGAGGCGGCTGCAATCCGTTCGGAGCTCGTCGCCATGCTGCTGCCGCTGGGCGATCGCTAGTGTCCGAAGTCGTTGACCAATCACCCCAAGCAGGGATGCCATGACTCATGTCCGCCGCTCGCTGGTCGCCATCGTCCTGCCGGTGCTGGTCGCCGGAGGGATGGTCACGACCGCCCTCGCGAGTGGACCGGCCCCGAAGGTCGAGGTCTGCCACTTCGCGTCCCACAAGTACGTCGAGATCTCCATCTCGACGAATGCTCTCCAAGCGCACCTCAACCATGGCGACGTGATGCCAGACGCCTACGGCGCCTGTCCGTAGCCACGAGCCGGGAGACAGACTGGCGGGCCCGCCTCCCGCCAGTCGCCCCCCGCGCCCCTCAGCGCATCTGCAATCCACGACCACCCTTTGAACCCATGAGGTGGGCCGACCGGCGCCCTGGTTTGCGACGATGTCCAGTCAAGCCGTTTCTCCAGCTCCTGCGACGCCCATGCCCGCCGTCTCCATCGTCATGCCCTGCCTCGACGAGGCCGCGACGGTCGGGACATGCGTCGCGAAGGCTCGCGGCTGGCTCGATCGCGCCGGCCTGCGCGGCGAAGTCATCGTCGTCGACAACGGGTCGTGCGATGGCTCGGCGGCCGTCGCCAGCGCGGCTGGAGCGCGCGTGGTAGTCGAGCCGCTTCGCGGTTACGGAAACGCCTACCTGCGCGGCTTCGCCGAGGCCCACGGCGAGATCATCGTCATGGGTGACGCCGACGACACCTATGACTTCAGCGACCTGAGCCCGCTCGTCGAGCCCTTGAGCGACGGCTATGACATGGTCGTCGGGAATCGCCTCGGCGACGGCCTCGACCCCGCTGCAATGCCCTGGCTCCACCGCCACATCGGCACGCCGGCGATCAACCTGATCATCCGGCTCTGCACGGGCGTCACGATTGGCGACAGCCAGAGCGGTCTCAGGGCGTTCCGCCGCGGCGCGTACGAGGCGATGGGCCTGCGCTCCGGCGGCATGGAACTCGCCTCGGAGATGATCGTGACGGCGAAGCGAGCAGGCCTGCGCGTCACCGAGGTGCCAACGCACTACGCGGTCCGTCAGGGTGAGAGCAAGCTCGACACCGTCCGTGACGGATGGCGCCACCTGCGCTTCCTGCTGCTGGCCGTGCCTGACTTCCTGTTCACGGCGCCGGGCCTCGCGATGACCATGCTCGGCCTCCTGACGCTCGTCGGCTCCTTCGTCGAGCCGACGGGGATCCGGATCGGCTCGATCACCTGGCAGCCGGTCTTCGCCGCCAGCATCCTGCTCGCCATCGGCGTGAACGCGACCCTGTTCGGGGTGATCGCGAAGATCCATGCCTGTGCGGCCGGCCGGCTGCCGGAGGATCGCTGGGTGCGCGCCTATCGGCGTTGGTTCCGGCTCGAAGGCGTGCTCGCGCTCGCGCTCGCGTGCGTCGTGGCCGGCGGGCTGCTCGATCTGGCCCTCTTCGTCGTCTGGGCAAGCGGAGGCCAGGTGGGGCAGCAGCTGCAATTCGCGGCGCTGGCGCAGAGCCTGCTGATTGTCGGCGCGGAACTCGGCATGGCCGGCTTCCTCGTCGTGACGATCGACGGCCGATGAGCGCACGCGCAGGGACACCGCATCTGCGCGTAGCCCTCGTCTACGACGCGCTCTACCCCCACAGTCACGGCGGCGCCGAGCGGCGCTTCCACGAGCTCGCCACTCGTCTCGCAGACCGATATGAGGTCCACATGCTGAGCTGGCAATACGGTCCAGGCAGCGACGACGTGCCCGGGATCCGTTACGACGGCGTGGGACGCGCCCCGGACTTCTATGGCGATGACGGACGCCGGACAGTCCGGGAGGCTGTGGGCTTCGCCCGACGCATCCTGCCCACGCTCATCCGCGGGCGCTTCGACGTCATCGACTGCTCGGCGACACCGTACCTGCCCGCCTACAGCACGGCGCTGGCGGCCCGCATGACAGGCTCTGCAGTCGTGGTCACCTGGCACGAGGTGTGGGACGACTACTGGCTGGACTACCTGCGAGGTCGGCCTGTCGTGGCGGCCGCCGCCCGACACATCGAGCGCGCTGCTCGCCGGATCGGGACTCGCGCCGTCGCCGTCTCGTCCTTCACGGCTGACCGTCTGGCCGCGGCCGGCCCTGGGCCGGCGATCGAGGTGGTCCCCAACGGGGCGCCGCTCGCCGCCATCGCCGCGGCGCGACCGGTCCTGCCCGGCGCTGACGTCCTGTTCGTCGGACGCCTCATCGCCGACAAGCGCGTCGACTGCCTGCTCGGAGCGATGGCACGAGTCCGTGCCCACCGTCCGGACGCGTCCTGCGCCATCATCGGCGACGGCCCCGAGCGGGGGCGCCTCGAGGCGCGCTCGCGCGCCCTCGGGCTGGAGGGCTCCGTCAGGTTCCTCGGACGCGTCGACGAGGTCACGGTCCTGGGTCGCATGAAGTCAGCAGCTCTTCTGGCCGTGCCGTCGGTGCGCGAGGGCTTCGGGATCACCGTCGTCGAGGCACAGGCGGCGGGCGCCGTGCCGATCGTGGCCCGTAGCCCGATGAGTGGCGCGCCAGCTCTGGTGCGTGACGGCGTGGACGGGATGGTGTGCGAGCCCAGCGCGATTGCCTTCGCGGCCGCAATCGAAGCACTCCTTGCGGACCCCGCGCGCCGGGCCAGGATGAGCGCAGCCGCCCGGCAGGCCGCGGGCGCCTACGACTGGAACATCGCCGCCGAGCACATGGCTCGGATCTACGACTCGCTGGCTGGCAGTCGACAAGCGGCGCGCGACAACCGGGCCGCCAACCGTGGCTGAGGCGCCCGCGGAATTGAGGGCTCGTGAGGAGGGGAACGCCTGGAGCCTCGCGGGGGCGCTCGACCGGAGCGCTCTTCTCGTGGCGGCCGCCATCGGCATCGGGGTAGCCGCGCTCGTGGCCAGTACCGAGATCGGCTCGGGCGATTACGGCCAATGGCTCATGACGTCCCGCCCCGATCTCGCGCTCCCCGTGCCCGCCTATCGGAACCTGGGCGATGTGCCACCGCTCGTCCCGGCCCTCATCGCCGCGGTCGGCCGCGTCGTGCCAGATCCCTTCATCGCGCTCCAGACCACGGCTGTCGGCCTCCTCCTGCTGCTTGCGGCGGGGGTGTACCTGGCAGCGAGCGCATCGGCCGGCAGCCGGCTCGCTGGCGTCGTGGCGCTCGCGCTCGCCTTCCTGGCGACCGACGGGTTCACGGGGCTGTTCGCGTTTGGCGGGCTGCTCCAGGCGGCGGCGCTCGCCTTCATGCTGCTCGCCATCGCCGCCTTCGCCAGGGCGCCGATGGCGGGCCGGGCGTCCTGGGTCCTCTGGGTTGCGGGGAGCCTCTGCCTGGCGCTCGCGGCGCTGTCCCATCTCGCGACCGGCGCGCTCGCGATGGCGTCCGGCGGCATGGTCGCCCTGGCCAGCGTGGCCCGGATGCCGGGCGGCTGGCGTGCCCGCCTGCGGGAGCTGGTCCCGATCGGCGTGTGCCTGATCGCCGTCGGGACGTGGTGGGTGATCGTCCTGCTGCCAAGCGCCCCGGCGTACGTGGACAACCCTGCCAGCCTCAACTACCGCGGCCCGGACCAACTTGTCGCGCTTCTGGTTGGGAGCCCCGCAACGGCTGGTGTGGTGGCAGTGGGCTCGGCGAGCCTCGTGCTCGGGCTCATCGTGGAGCTCGTCTGGCGCCGGTGCGCGGGGCCGTTCCTCGTCATTGCCGCATGGACGGCGGCGGTTGGCGGCGCCTGCGTCGCGTCCGTCGCTGGCGGCGCGGCCACTGACTATCCGCGCTTCCTGACGCCGCTTCTCGCGCCGCTGGTGGTGGCCGCCGCCGCGGGAATCGTGTCCGCCGCCACGTGGGCCGCCGACGCGCTCAGGCGACGCGGGCTTCCGCTCAGCCGCGGGCTGGGGCTCGTCGCGGTCACACTCCTCGTTCTCGCCGACGCCCCGAGCGCCGACGCCGCCTATCGCGAGCAGGCGCGCGGCTACCAGCTCACCGACCAGGGTGGACTGAGCGCGGCAGCAGCGTGGATCAACACCCATATCCCGGAGAACGCCACCGTGCTCGCCACTGCTCGAGCGGGCAAGTGGCTCGAGGGGCTGACCGGCCGGCCGTCCCTCTTCAATCTCCCAACCCGGTACAGCTTCCAGAGCGGCGAGTGGGCCCGAAGTGTCGCGGCCGATGTGCTGCTGCGCAGCGACGGCGCCCTGACCAACGGCGACTTCGTCGTGAGATTCCTCGGCGGCGGGCCCTGCGGGCCGGTGAGGGTGCCCGACACGCTGGCGATCGACGCCAATCACCACGGGGAGTACATCGACCTGCTGACGGTCTCGGCGGCCGACAGCCGGATCATGGGCCCGGGCGGACTCCTGGCAACCGTGGGCAACCTGCCTGCGGCAGCCGCCCCGCCCTCGGGGTCGGCGCCCGACAACGCGCGCGGCGTGGTGGCCTGGAGCGGCGAGCGGATGGGCGCTGACGTGACGTTCCACGAGGCGGTCTCGCTCCTGGCTGACGCGTCCACGACGGAGGTGGACGGGGTTGCCACCTCGCCGCTCGCGATCAGCGGGCTCGCTACGACGCTCCGGCCGGCCAGCGGGGTGGCGATCACCGGGTTGTCAATCGACGGGTCGGTCGCCCGCGTCACGTTCACGCAGCTCGGGCAGACCGACCCCGTGCTCCGGATCTCGGTCGCCAACGGCGGCGCGCTTCGCCCAGCGGCGGGGGGCGGGATCGAGGTCGAATCGCCCGGTCCCCGGATCCGTCTCCTTGTGACCGACATGACTGCCTCCTCAACGCCGATCGCCCCGCTCGGCCTCGACTGCCCGGCCGCCCTCAGATCGACCTACGGTGTGGGGGCCGCCGTGATCACGCGCGACGGCTCCTTCGCCGCGCGGGCGTCGAGGATGCGCGCGCTGGCCCTCACCGAGGAGCACGACTTCGGCGCGTACGCGCTGTTCGCGCTACCGGCGCTGGCGGCCAAGCCGTGAGGACGGCCTCGAGTTCGGTTCTGCCGCCGCTGCCCGCGCCGCTCCTCGTGCTGGGCGCCTACGGCTACCGGAACGCGGGCGACGAGGCGGTGCTCGCGGGACTGCTTGCCGAACTGGGCTCCGCCACGCCCGTGACCGTCGTGTCACGCAGCCCTGTCGAGACGACGATGCTCCACGGGGTGCCCGCCGTTGGCCTGGTGGGCCTGCCGAGAGCCCTGGGCCGGAGCCGATCGCTGCTGATCGGCGGTGGCGGGTTGTTCGGCAACGGGATGGGCCGACTGGGGCAGCTGATCGCGCCGATCGGGCTGCTGGCCGCGGCTGGAGGGCGTCGGGTCGCGATCACGGGCGTCGGGGTCGACGCCGACATCCCCATTGCCACCGTGGCCGCGCTCCGCCTTCTCGCCCCGCGCCTGGCCGGCTTGGGCGTTCGCGACTCCGGCTCGGCGACCGTCCTGGCCGGGTGGGGGATCGAGGCGGTTGTCGGTGACGATCTCTCGGAGGCCATGGTGGCCGCTCCCGCCGAGGAGGGCCGGGCACTTCTCGCGGCGGCGGGCATCGGCTTCGACCGCCCGATCGTCGGCCTCTGCGTCTCGTCCCTCGGCGACGAAGCGTTCGTACTCCAGCTCGAGGCGGCGATCGGGTTCCTCCTGCGCGAGGTGCCCACCGTCGAGTACTGCCTCATCCCCCTGAGCCAGCACCCGTTCGTGCCCGGCCACAACGACCTCTTGCTGGCGCGGCGCCTGCGTCGCGCATCACCCCGGCTCGCAGTCCTCGAGGACACGGGCGATCCGGCACGCCTGGTCGCCGCGTTCGCCTTCCTCTCCGCCGTCGTCAGCACCAGGTATCACGGCCTGCGCTTCGCCGCTCGGGCCGGCGTGCCGGTTGTGGGGATCGGGGCGACCGCGAAGGTCCGGCACTGGCTCGCCGAGCGCGGGCAGGTGCCGACACCCCTCTCGGGCGCCCACGTCACGCATGCCGTCCGCTCGGCCCTGGAGAGGTCGGTCCAGTGGTCCGCCTGACCCATCCCCACCTCTTGGCGGCCGCCCGGTGGGCCCGGTGGGCTGTGGGCCTCCTCTTGGTGGCGGTCGTGCTCGGACACTTCGACCTCGGCGCGGTTGCGGCGGCCATCGGCCATGCCGACGCACCGCTGGCGATCGCGGCGATCGCCGCCCTTGTCGCCATGCAGGTCGTGGGCGCGGCCGCCTGGCACGCCCTGTCGCGCCGCCTCGGCGGCGCGCTGTCCTGGGCCGCGGCGCTGCGCGCCTATTACATCGCCCAGGCGATTGGCAACCTCACTCCGGCCAACATCGGTGGCGACGCCTATCGCATCCACGCCACGCGGGAGAACGGCTGGGCCCGGAGCCTGACCCCGATCCTGGTCCAGCGTGTGACCAGCGTGACCGCCCTCGGAGTCCTCGCGCTCGTCGGCCTGGCCGCCCTGCCGCCGTGGCCCGCCCAGACGCTGGTTGTGGGCGCAGTGATCGTCGCGTCTGTTGGCGCCTCAGGAGCTGCCCTCCTCATCGCGCGCCGAACGGCTCGCGTCGTGGGCGGCGATCGCGGCGGACAGGCCACGCCGTCGCGACTCATCGCGGCATGGGGCGTCGGCACCGGTTTCGGGCTGTGCCTGCACGCTGGCAGCATCGCCTGCATGTTCGCCATCGCCGTTGCCGTCGACCCGTCGTCGCTGCAGCCCGGCGCCCTCGCGTCGCTCGCGGTTGCTCGTCTCGCCATCCTCGTGCCGCTGTCGCCGGCGGGCCTCGGGATTGGCGAGGGTGCGCTCTCGCTCCTGTTCCCGCGGATCGGCCTTCCGGCGGAGGTTGCGCTCGCAACCGCTCTGCTCGGGCGGGTGGCCCTCGTGGCCACCTCCCTGATCGGAGCTGTCCTCTGGGGGCGGACGCACTCGGGCACCCCGGCCCGGGAGCAAGAGCCCGAGCCGGGCGAGCGCTCAGTCGCCTAGCGCGTACGAATCCGCGCCCGCGCAACTCTGGCATCGCCGAGCCGGGGTTGCCCGGCTAGATGTCCTCTCCGCGGCGCGGGATGCGGATGATCCCGAGCAGGAGGACCTCGAGCAGCGTCAAGCTGACGAGCGCCGTGATCGCGGCGGTGTCCAGGATCGAGACGCGTGCGAGGGTGGTCGCGCGGAACATGCCCTCGAATGGATCCACCAATGGCTGGGTGGCATTGAGGACGGCCGCGACGATCTCGTTGCCTCGGACGGCGCCGAGGTCTTCAAGCATGATCCGGAGGACCAGCAGCACCTGCGCAGCACCGAACAGCACTGCCACGATGCGGGCGGCAACGGTGGACCTTGACGGCGGAAGAGCGGTCCTGTCGCGCTGGTCCACGATCTGATTGACGACAGCTTCCGGCGGGGCTTCAGTGCTCGGGGCCGGCTGCTCCGTCGCTCGGGGACGAAGCTCGGCGGCGGCGTGTGCGTGATCGTGGGTCATCACCCATCACCTCCTTGACTTGGCGGCGTGGTAGGCACCTCAAGCCGAGACATCAAGAGGGGCTCGGGGCTGCAGACGTGTACGGCGCTGCCGAGATCGACGGCGCCGCGCTTCCAGCGGGCAATGCGCTTCCGCCAGGCAGCCCCACCGATGGCGACGCGGTCGTCGGCGAGCACGCCGCCAGGACCGAAGACGCCACGAGGAGGAAGAGGAACAGGAGACGCTTCATAGCACCAACTCCCGGACGTCGCCCGAGTGGGCGAAAGGGAGGACCAGCGGGCGCAGGTCCGTTGACAGCTGCCAACCTAGGCGTGCCTGCGGGGCGCCATCGCATCAGCGGCTTGGCGTTCCCTTACAGGGGCCTGTCATGCTGGTCCGGCGTGCGAACGGCCGGACGGTGCTACGCCGCGTCGTCTTGCGGTGGAGTGGCGTCAGGATGTCGCGGCAGCGCGAAGGCGAACTCACTGCCGCCGCTGTCGGGCGAAGTGGCGCTGATCCGACCGCCCATCGCCTCCACCAGACGTCGCGACACATACAGGCCGATTCCGGCGCCACTGGCAAGGCCGGCAGTCGAGGGGGACCGGTAGAAGGGGTCGAAGACCTTCTCGTTCTCGGCCGGGGCGAGCCCCGGACCCTCGTCCCTGACCGCGACCTCCACGCCGTCGGGAACTGCCCGGATGGCCACCTTCACGCGGCCACCTACGGGGCTGTACTTGGCTGCGTTCGAGAGGAGGTTCCGGACCACTTGCGAGATGGCGGTCTCGTCGCCCCCCACCGTCGCAAGGTTCGGCTCCGACTGGCAGCTGAACTCCACCGCAGGCCACCGATTGGCCTCGGAGTCCAGGACCGCGGGCACAAGGTGCTGCAGGAGGACCGGATGCGATCCGAGCTCGATCCCCTCATCGAATCTCGCGAGCACCATCAGGTCCTCGATGAGCCGATACAGTCGATTGGCCTCGGCGGCGACATCGGTCAGGATCTCGTCCGCCACCTCGGGTTTGAGCGTGCGGCCCGGGCGCGTGAGCACCGCCGCCGCGGCGTAGATGGTGGTGACCGGCGTGCGGAGCTCGTGCGACAGCAGGCCCAGGAAGGTCTCTCGCAGTGCCTGACCGCGCCGGAATGCTGTCACGTCGCGGCAGGCGACGACGACCGTGGCCGCACCCAGCTCCGACGACGGCTCGACGCGATAGCTGGACACTTCCACCCATGCATTGGGCTTGGCGCGGAGGCGGAGCTCGGTGGGACGCTCGGGCAGGGCTTTGACGCTGTTCCCGGCGGAGTCCAGAAGCCGATCGAGCAGCGCGTCAAGGGTGGCGACTGGCTCGCCGAGCATCTGTGTCGCTGCTCGGTTCGACGAGCGGACGACGCCGCTCGGGTCGGCAATGAGGAAGCCTTCCCCGACGGCGCCCAGGACCGCCTCGATCTCTGCCGCGCGCCTGCGATCGAGCTCGGCCAGCTCCTCCACCTTCTGGTGCAGCCGCGCGTTCTCCAGCGCACGCCCGGCGCGTCGGCCGAGTTCCTCGCCGATGTTCAGCTCCGCCAGTTCGAACGGGCGGTCCGAATGGCGGATGAAGGTCAGCACGCCCCAAGTGGACCCTTGGACGGCGAGCGGAAGCTGGAGCATCCACCCGGGCGCCAGTTCTTCCAGCACCACCTGGTCGTGCGGCATGTCGGCGAGCTGGGCGATGGCATCGGAGTCGAGGTGGTGGGCAACGGCATGGCCCAGTTCCAGCATCGCCGCGCTGCGGCCCATCTGGGCGACCGCGAGCGGGTGGCGCTCCAGCTCGACTCCCGCCGCCTGCAGCGTGCGGTCGTGTGTGAACACGATGCGACGAGGTCCGCTTGGCTCGTCGAGGTCGAGCACACCCACGTCCCCGAGTTGCGGGATGGCGATCTTCGGCAAGACCCGCACGAGGTCCTCGTAGTCGATGGTGGTCCCGAGGGTCCGTCCCGCGTCGGCCAGGACATTCAGGAAGCCGGTGGCGGCCTCGGCCCGTCGGAGTGCCGCGACGTTCGCTGCGAACATGCGATGCCGGTCGAGCGCGGCCGTGCCCACCCGCGCGAGGGCCGCGATGAAGGCTCGTCGGTCTGCGGCAAGGGGATGCGCGCGAGCCCAGGTGAACGCCAGGACCCCTGGACCCGATGGCAGCTGCATCGACACCGCGGCCACCGCTGGGCCCGCCGCTTGCCCCGACGGAGTCATGCCGTCGTCGAAGTGAGGCTTCGCCGTCTGCGCCACCGCCAGTAGCGGCGCCTCGACCCCCTCCGGCAGTGGGGCGTCGGCCCGGGCGCCGGCCGTCTGGCTCACGACGACCCGCAGCCCGGCGCCCCCCTCCGCCGGGACCCCGACCAGGGCGGTGTCGGCCTGCAGGGCGACGGCGCCGCGTTGGATCACAGCCTGGAGCATCTCGTCCGCCGTCTCCCCGTCCGCCAGTGCCGTCGCCAGGCGCTCGAGCGCATCCAGCCGGCGAGCGGCGGTGTTGGCGCGGTCGAGGACCTCCTCGGCCTCCTTGCGCGCGGCCACGGAACGGCGTTCGGCCCGAGCCCGCAACGCGGCGAGGGCGTCCACCAGCAGGCCGATCCCTGCCAGCAGCGCAAGTGTCAGGCGGTCGGCGCTTGTCGCGTCGATGAGCTGTCCGCGCTCGGCAGTGATGCCTGCGGCCTCGAGGCTGAGAGCGAGGGTAGTCGCCAAGAGGCCGGGTCCCGGTCCGCCGAACCATGCCGCGATCACGATGGCCGCCACTGTCGGGAGGGCCGTCGCCCTTCCACCGAGGACAGGCATGAGGTCGACCTCGACCAGGACCGCCGCGGCCGGCGCGAGAACGGCGATCAGGAACGCCAGCAACCTGCGTGCCGACGGTGCGTGTCGCCGGAAGCGCCCGCTATCACGCGTCCGCAAGGCCGTGACCGTGTCAGACGATGCCAACGCGGACAAGCTCGTCTGAGGATTCACGGCCGCACCGAGTGAAGGAGGGCATCGCCCATGCTCCCGCCCCTTCTCATCGCGCCCACCCGCCGAGCCACAAGACCAGCCTCGCGGTCACGTCGCCCGGCGGCCCTGGCGAGCCGGCGAGCCGGCCGCCGCCCCACGGACGAGCGACCGATGCGGATGCTCGAAATCCTCTTGGCGAGTGGCGTGCTGGCTGGGAGCACCCTCATCGCGTTCATCCAGCCGGTCGACGGGAACACGGTGCGGGTCGCCGCCACCCTAGCGGGCGCTCTCGTCCTGCTAGTCGCAGCGCTGGTCGCGCTCTTGCGCTGACGGGTCCCGAGCAGAGCGCCGCGGCCGAGAGCCACGGCATCAGCGAGATCATGGTCGCGTCCTCCGCTGGACGGATGGCGAGACTGGACCCCCAGAAGGCCCCTGCACACAATGGCGGATGGGGCCTCGCGTTCATGCCGGGCGAAGGACGCAGCCCATTACGGCCGCCTTGCGACGACCGATCTGCCGGGAGCCGACGACTCCTCAGGACGCTGTCGTAGGCGCTGACGTGGCCTCGGCGCACAGAATCTCGAGGATGGCGCTGCTCAGGGATCTGGCGACCCGATCGGCCGGGCGATGCGCCAGGTCGTCAGTGTGGATGGGCGAGTCGACCAGGACGGTCCTGAGCCGCGGATGCTCGCGCTTGATCGCGCACCGGGCGGGGCTGTCGGTCACGAACCAGCCCGTCGTCATGGGATCAAGGTCGTGTAGCCACCCGTCCGGCGCGGCCTCCACCTGATAGCGGGGGTGGAGTGACGACTGCACAGCCTTGACCACGTCAGCCTCGCTGAGCAGCAGGACCTCGTGCCCGCTCGCCAGGAGATGGCCGACCATCCGAGCGGCGTCGTCGCGCAGGGTGAGGCGCTGCACGGGAGCAGCGATCGTCAGGACGCCGCTGTCGAGGTAGATCGTCGCCATCCTCCGACCTTACGCGATCCTGGGCTGCGGCCCCGTTCCAGCAGCTGCTGTCGCGGCTTGCGTCGACGTGGCAGAAGCGGCTCCGGCGCCGGGTGCCAACCCTGTGGGGACTGCATGAGCCAGTTGGGGACTGCACGAGCCAGTGGGCTGGAGGGCTGGTTCCGCGCATCCCGAGCTCAGCCGGCGTGAGGCGAGCCGAGCCGGAATGTCGCGCGGTCGAAACCCGGGGAGATCATCCAGCGGCATTCCAGCAAGGGTCGTCTCCGAGCATGGGAGGTCCACAGCTCCTAAGGAGGTGCAGCGATGCGCATGACTGTGAGGCAGTGCATGCGGTGCGGTCGAGACGATCTTCGCGAGCGCTGGCCGTCGATGGACGAGGCGATCGAGGCAGGGGCGCTGAGCAATCCGTGGACCTGTCCTGTCTGTGCGTGGACGGAAGCCGACCTTGTGGAGGTGACCGCCGACGCAGACGCCGATAACGTGATGTCCGAATCGAGCAGTGAGGACGACACGCGACGCGAAGTGGACGCTGGGCTGCGGTATCGATACCCGCACGCCTGAGCGACTCGCCGAAGGCTGGGGGCACCGGCTCCGGTTGATCGCTCCCGTTGACGTCTGCGGCATCTGAGCCGATTGACCAATCAGCTGCAGGGGCGCATCGTCCGCGCATGCGCCCTGCCCACCGACCCACCGACCCCTACGCCGTCCTGGGTGTGGAGCCCGGCGCCACGGGCGTTCAGATCCGCCGCGCGTACCGTCGGCGGGCGCTCGAGATCCACCCCGATGTGGCCGGACACGACACCACCGCCGAGATGGCGGCCCTCAACGACGCCCGCGATCAGCTCCTCGCGCGCACGGCGGGCAGGCGGGCCCGGGGCGTCGAAACCGCCGCGGGCCCGGACCGGCCGCGCCCGCGGCGTCCGAAGGACGAGCCATCGTTCAGCCACGCCCCGACGTGGGACGACTACTGGGCGGCGTGGAACGATCCGCCGAGGCGGTCGCCCGACTGACGCGACTGGCGAAGCCCGTGGGGCGCCGCCCCGTGATCCAGCCGTGCGTCCACGGTGGTGCCAGCACGCACCGGAGTTCGGCGGAAGACCTGTGCGCGGCGTCCTTTGCGGCCGCACAATCCCTCCCGCCGCTCGATCCGGACCTCCAGATCGGGTGAGCGCCCGGGGGCCGGCGATCGCGATCGATCGACGCATGGATGTGCCCCCACGCGCCGTTCGCGTGGCCGCCGGCCCACCGGGTTGGCCGCACGCGGGCTGCCCGCGCGGCATGGATCCGGCCCCACGCTGAGGCGGTTCCGTGGCACGGTATCGCAATGGCCCGCGCTCGCATCACGCTGCCGCCCGAGACTGCGCTCTACGCGCCGGTGAAAGCGCTGCTCGAGGCGCAAGGCTACGAGGTCAAGGCCGAGGTCAACGGCTGTGATGTGGTCGCGGTCCGCGGCGACGAGCCGCCGCTGATTGTTGAGCTCAAGCGGACGTTCGGGCTCGGGCTGGTCCTGCAGGGGGTAGACCGCCTGGCGATGACGGACGCCGTCTACCTCGCCGTCGGGATGTGGCCGCCGAGGGTGGACGATGTCCGCCGCCTGCTTCGACGGGTAGGCCTCGGGCTCATCGTCGTGGCGCGGGGCCGCGCTGATATCGTGCTCGACCCGATCCCATACCAGCCCCGCCGCAATCGCCGCCGGACCGAGCGCCTGCTGCTTGAGCACCAGCGGCGCATCGGCGACCCGAACACAGGCGGCGCGACGCGCCGGCCCGTCATGACCGCCTACCGCCAGGAGGCCGAGCGGTGCCTCAAGCACCTGAGCGAGGGCCCAGCCTCGCTGCTGGCGCTGCGGGCGGCGGGCGACGTGGCCCACGCGGCGACAATCCTGCGCGGCGACGTCTACGGCTGGTTCGAGCGCGTCGAGCGCGGTGTCTATCGCCTGACGCCGAAGGGCGAGCGGGCGCTTGCCGAGGCGGCCGCGCGGGACGGCGCGACCGCTCTCGACGAACCGGACGCCACCCCACCTCGCCGCACCTCTGGCCCCTGATTGGTACCACCGGGTTACCGAGAGTACGGGTTGTCCGGAGCGCCCCTCACCCCGACACTCCCATCAGTAGCGAGCCGGACTGCACCGAAGTGCCCTCCACGCATCCCCCGGCGCGGACAAGAAGGAACCGACAATGGCGTCAATGGCCGTCAACGACCTCGGGCCCATGCTCACCGCGAGCGAAGTGGCCGAGATGCTCCACCTTCACGTCAACACCGTGAAGCGGCTCGGTGACCGCGGCGAGCTGCCGTACTACCGCGTCTGCAAGCGGGGCGACCGACGCTTCCGCCTTGAGGACGTGATGCAGTTCCTGGCCCGCAACCGCTGACCTGCGGTC
>JBJKRU010000230.1:0-12242 GCA_046704485.1 Candidatus Limnocylindrales bacterium
CAACTGGCGCTCCGCCCACGCTGTCCGCAGGCCCTCCCGTGGCCGAGCGAGCGGGCTGGAACGGGCCGGGGAGCGGCTGGAGCTCGGGCTCGCGGCGGACCGTGACCCGGAAGATGGTGGTGGCGACCTGGTGCCGGATCAGGTCGCGAAGCTCGGCGTAGAGGTCGAAGGCCTCGCGGCGGAACTCGTTGAGGGGATCCTGCTGGGCATAGCCCCGGAGCCCGATGCCCCGGCGCATGTCGTCGATCTCGGTGAGGTGCTCGACCCAGAGGCTGTCGATCGTGCGCAGGAGCACGAACCGCTCGACCTGGCTCCAGATCTCCTCGCCATGCTCGGCGACGCGCGCCTCGAGCTGGCCGTCCACGAGGTCGCGGACGTGGGCGATCAGCGTCTCGCGGCTGGTCGCCGCCTCGTCGAGTGCGTCCGCGCTCGCGTCGGCGTGGTCGATCCCCATCGTCCGCAGCGCCGCCGCCATCCCCTCGAGGTTCCACTCGGAAGGCGAGAGGCTCGCCACGAACGTGTCGGCCATCGACTCGATCTCCGCGTCGAGGAAGTCCCGCACCGTCTCGGTCAGGTCCTCGTTGTGGAGCACCTTGTCGCGCTCGGCGTAGATCGTCTCGCGCTGCTTGTTGATGACGTCGTCGAACTCGACGACACGCTTGCGGATGTCGAAGTTGAACCCCTCGACGCGCGTCTGGGCGCTCTCGATGGTCTTGGACACGAGGCCCGACTCGATGGGCGTCTCGTCATCGAGTCCGAGCCGCTCCATGAGGCTGGCCACGCGGTCGGACGCGAACCGCTTCATGAGGTCATCGTCGAGCGAGAGGTAGAACCGCGACGAGCCGGGGTCGCCCTGGCGGCCCGCGCGGCCTCGCAGCTGGTTGTCGATCCGGCGGCTGTCGTGACGCTCCGTGCCGATGATGTGGAGGCCGCCCGCGGCCACGACCTTCTCGTGGTCGGCGTCGGTGATCGCCTTGGCCTCGGCGAACGCCGCCTCGAACGTCGCCTTGTCCACCTCGGCCGGGTTGAGGCCCTTCTTGTGGAGGATCTCCGACGCGAGCGCGGCGGGGTCCCCGCCGAGCTTGATGTCCGTGCCGCGGCCGGCCATGTTGGTGGCGATGGTGACGGCGCCCGAGCGGCCGGCCTGCGCTACAACGCCCGCCTCGCGCTCGTGCTGCTTGGCGTTGAGGACGTCATGCTTGATGCCGCGCCGCTTCATCAGCGTGCCCAGCACCTCCGACTTCTCGACCGAGACGGTGCCGACGAGGACCGGCCGCCCGGCCTTCGTCATCTCCTCGATCTCGTCGATCAGCGCGTTGAACTTGCCGGTCTCGTTCTTGTAGACGAGGTCCGCCTCGTCATCGCGGATCATCGGCTTGTGGGTCGGGATGGCCACGACCTCGAGCTCGTAGATCTTGTGGAACTCCTCGGCCTCGGTCAGCGCCGTGCCGGTCATGCCGGCGAGCTTGTCGTACAGGCGGAAGTAGTTCTGGAAGGTGATCGTCGCCAGCGTCCGCGACTCGCGCTGGACGCGCAGCCCCTCCTTCGCCTCGATCGCCTGGTGGAGGCCCTCGCTCCAGCGCCGGCCGGGCATCTTGCGGCCGGTGAACTCGTCGACGATGACGATCTCGCCGTCCTCGACGATGTAGTCGCGGTCGCGCTTGTAGAGGGCGTGCGCCTTGAGCGCCGAGTCGAAATGGCGGGCGAGGCGCGGGTCGGCGTCGTAGAGGTTCTCGATGCCGAGCAGCTTCTCGATCTTGTCGACGCCCTCCTCGGTAGGACTGACGGCCTTGTCCTTGAGGTCGACGAAGTAGTCGCCCCCCTCCTCCTCCCCCTCGGGCCGAGGCTGGAGCTTGGGGACGAGGCGCGCGAACGTGAAGTAGAGGTCCGCCGACTCCTCGGCCTGGCCGCTGATGATGAGCGGCGTCCGCGCCTCGTCGATCAGGATGTTGTCCACCTCGTCGACGATCGCGAAGGCCCGCTCGCGCTGGACCCGGCCCTCGACCGAGTCGACCATGTTGTCGCGCAGGTAGTCGAAGCCGAACTCGTTGTTGGTGCCGTACGTGATGTCTGCGGCGTACGCCTCGCGCCGCGTGCACGGCCGCAGGTTGATCAGCCGCTCATCGTTGGTCGGGTAGCCGGGCTCGAACAAGTACGAGGTGTCGTGCGTGATCACGCCCACCGAGATGCCGAGGAAGTGGAACGTCGGGCCCATCCACTGCGCGTCACGGCGCGCGAGGTAGTCGTTGACGGTGACGACGTGGGCGCCGCGCCCGGTGAGGCCGTTGAGCACGGCCGCGAGCGTCGGGATGAGGGTCTTGCCCTCGCCCGTCTTCATCTCGGCGATCTTGCCCTGGTGCAGGACGATGGCGCCCATCAGCTGCACGTCGTACTGGCGCATCCCCAGTGTCCGCTTCATGGCCTCGCGGCCGGCCGCGAACACGTCGGGGATCACCTCGTCGAGCGCGTTCTGGATGCGCTCGAGCTCCCGCTTGTGCCGTGCCTTCGCCAGGTCGCGCCGCCGCTCGAGGTCGGGGCTGTCAAGCTCCGCCTCCGACGGCTCCTCGGGCCGGGAGGCCTCGACGATGTCGGCGCGAATGGTGTCGATCCGCTCGCGGATCTCGGCGTCGGTGAGGGCCTCGTACTCGGGCTCGAGCTCGTTGGTCTTGTCGACGAGGGGCTGGAGCCGCGAGATCTCTCGGTCATTGCTGTCGAAGAATCTGGAGATGAAGCGCATCGCCGGGTGAGTATAGGGTGAGGGGACGTGTCGGCCGGGCCGGAGGTCGCCGCGGCGCGCGTCGAGGTCGCCGCGACGCCGAACGCGGTGACGCTGCCCTGCGGCCTGCGATCTGGGGGGTCAGATCCGCCACCCTAGGTGGCGCCCCGGCGGCGTCCAAGCAGCACTCTCGCTCGCACAACCACCCGTGGTAGCGCGCCGCCTCCAGTGCGGTTGCGTCGGCGCACAAGCCCGCGGCACAACCCCCAGTTGTGGAAGTCCCAGCAGGCGGCTCGCTGGGGCTCGTCGCACAACCGTCAGTTGTGCCAACGCGGCCGCAACGCTTCAAGGGCGCGTCAATGCGTCCAGCTACTACCGGTGATCGTGCGCCGGCGGTCGCCTGCCACGGCGACCTGCGCCGGCGGCCGCCTGCCACGGCGACCCCGCACGCGCACACGCACGGCACGCGCACACGCTCACGCACGGAGTGAACGGGCGACGTCCGAGGTGAGACGGACCCGCTGGCAGGGTCCGCGAGTGGTCAGGCGCCCGCCAGCCGCCAGATCCCCAGCAGGTAGCCGGCCATCATCACGGCGAAGGTGATCACTGCCAACGCCGCCCAGAACGCCACGGCGCGCGCCGACGAGGTGGGGTTCATCTCCGGGTTGGTCAGCGCAGGCAGCTTGCCGCCCTTGAGCGACGCCCCCCAGCGGGATGAGCGCAGTCCCTCGCGCCAGGCCGGGTCGTTGCCGGTCCGGACTTCGAAACCGCCCTTGCCGTCGGGACGGTGCAGTTGCAGGCTCATGGATCTCCGAGTTGTGGCCGGCTCAGGAGCCGGCGGATGCCGCAGCGTTCAATGGTACGTCGTCGGTGTCGCCCGGACCACGCGTTCCGTCGCCGCTGTCGCCATCTGCGTCGGCATCCGGCTGGTCTAGCCCGTCCTGCCAGAGCAGCATCTCCTGCGTGTGCGCCGCCTCGGCACCGAACAGCGCGCCGACCGACTCGCCACGGTGGATGCGCTTGATGGCCTCGCCGACCAGCGGCGCCACCGACAGCACCTTGATCCGCGGGATCTGCTTCTGCGGCGGCAGCGGGATCGTGTCGGTGATCACCACCTCTGCGAGGTTCGAGCCGGAGATCCGCTCGATGGCGGGGTCCGACAGCACTCCGTGCGTGGCGCAGGCGTGGATCTCGTGGACGCCCTCGCGCTCGAGGGCGCGAGTGATCTCGATCAACGTGCCGGCCGTGTCGATCTCGTCGTCCACGATGATGGCCCGCCGTCCGCGCACGTCGCCGATGACGTTGACCACCTCAGCGCGATCCAGGTTGCCGTGGCGGCGCTTCTCGACGATGGCCAGCGGCGAGTCGAGGAGCTCGGCGAACTGGCGGGCGCGCTTGGCGAAGCCGAGGTCCGTGACCACGACGCAGTCGTCGAGCTTCTGGTCGATGAAGTACCTCGAGAGGATGTGGACCGCTGTCAGCTCGTCGACCGGAATGTTGAAGAACCCCTGGATCTGGCCCTGGTGGAGGTCCATCGTGAGCACCCGGTCTGCCCCGGCCACGGTGATCATGTCCGCGATCAGGCGGGCGGTGATCGGCACGCGGGGCTGGTCCTTCTTGTCCGAGCGCCCGTACGCGTAGTAGGGCACGACCGCCGTGATGCGGCCCGCGGACGCCCGCTTGAAGGCGTCGATCATGATCAGGAGTTCCATGATCGACTGGTTCACCGGCCGCGAGGTGGGCTGCACGAGGAAGACGTCCTTCTCGCGCACGTTGTCGAGGATGCGGACGAAGATGTTGTCGTTGGCGAACGTGAAGACCTCGGCGTTGCCCGGCTCCATCCCGACGGAGTGGGCGATCTTGCGCGCAAGGTCCCGGTTGGCGTTGCCGGTGTAGATCTCGAACTGGTCCGCGTACACGGCTGCCTCCCGTTCGCCGAAGGCCGTCACGAGCGTTCCTTCCCCGGCTCCGTAGGAGCATCGTCGCCCGCCTGGGGATCGCCATTGTCCCCCATGGCTCCGCGGTCCGCCAGCCCCGCGCGGAACGCCGCGATCGCCGCCACCGTGTCGCCCGCGCCCAACCGCATGACGATCACCCCACGGGCAGCAGCCGAATAGCGGTTGATCGAGTTGGTCTCGGTGCGGATCACCTGGCCGCCGGACGAGATGAGCATCAGCTCCTCCTCGGCGTTGGTGACCAGCTGGACCGCTGCGACCTGGCCGGTCTTGCGTCCCTCGAGCGCGATCAGCCGGACGCCCTGTCCGCCGCGGTGCTTCACGCGGAATTCCTTGAGCGCGACGCGCTTGCCGTAGCCGGTCTCGGTCAGCACCAGCAGGTCCGCATCCGGCTCCACCACCGTCATGGAGACGACCGCATCGCCCTGGCGCGCGAGCCGGATCCCGATCACGCCTCCGGCGTCGCGGCCCATTGGGCGCACCTCGGCCTCGTGGAACCGCGCGAGCATGCCCATCGAGGTGGCGATGATCACGTCGTCCTGGCCCGAGGAGACTGACACCCAGGCAAGCTCGTCGCCGTCGGCGATCGTGATCGCGCGGATGCCCGTCGAGCGCACGCGCTCGAACTGCTCGAGCGGCGTCTTCTTGATGATGCCGCTCCTGGTGGCCAGCACGAGGTAGTGGCCCGGCCCGAAGTCGGGCAGGCAGATGGTGGCCACCGGCACCTCGCCCGACTCCACCTGGACGCCGGGCAGGTTGATGATCGCCATGCCCTTCGCCTGGCGCGACGCGTCGGGGATGGCGTGAACCTTGGCGCTGAACACCCGGCCGCGATTCGTGAAGAACAGCGCCCAGTCGTGGGTGTTGGCTGCGAGCAGGTGCTCGACCGCATCCTCCTCGCGCGTGACGTGCCCGATGATCCCCTTGCCGCCACGGTGCTGGCGCCGGTACGTGGCCACGGGCTGGCGCTTGATGTAGCCGCGCCGGCTGATGGTCACCACGACGTCCTCGTCCGCGATCAGGTCCTCGTCGGTCATCTCGCGGCTGGAGTCGTCCTGGACGCGCGTCCGGCGTTCGCCGGCGTACTTGCGCTTCAGCTCGGCCAGCTCGTCCTTGATGATCGCGAGCACGCGCGCCGGGTTGGCGAGGATGTCCTCGAGCTCCGCGATCAGCTGGATGACCGCGAGGTACTCGTCCTCGATCTTCTGGCGCTCAAGGGCCGCGAGCCGCGCGAGCCGCATGTCCAGGATGGCCTGCGCCTGCAGCTCCGACAGCCCGAACCGGCTCATGAGGTTGTTGCGCGCGGTCTCCACGTCCGCCGATTCGCGGATGGTCTTAATCACCTCGTCGAGGTTGTCGAGGGCGATCTTGAGGCCCTCGAGGATGTGGGCCCGGGCGCGCGCCTTCTCGAGGTCGTACTCGGTGCGCCGCCGGACGATCTCGCGACGGTGGTCGACGTAGTGCCCGATGACGGCCTTGAGCGGGAGCGTCTGGGGCTGCCCGTCGACCAGCGCGAGCATGTTGAGGTTGAACGCCGACTGCATCGCGGTGTGCTTGAACAGGTTGTTCAGCACCTTGTGCGGGTTGGCGTCCTTCTTGACCTCGATGTAGATCCGCATCCCGTCGCGGTCGGATTCGTCGCGCAGGTCGCTGATCCCGTCGAGGCGCTTGTCCTTGACCAGGTCGGCGATCTTCTCGAGCAGCGCCGCCTTGTTCACCTGGTACGGGAGCTCGGTCACGATGATCGCGGTGCGGTCGTGGCGGGTCTCCTCGAACGCCACCTGCGCCCGCATGACCACGCGCCCATGGCCGTGGGCGTACATCTCGCGGATCGCGTCGACCGTCTCGTTCTCGCCTGTCAGCGAGTTGCGACGGGTCTCATAGCGGAAGACTGAGGCGCCGGTCGGGAAGTCGGGACCCTTGACGAAGGAGCAGAGGTCGTCGTTGGTGATCGACGGGTCGTCGATGTAGGCGACCGTCGCGTCGGCAACCTCGCCGAGGTTGTGGGGCGGGATGTTCGTCGCCATGCCGACGGCGATCCCGGACGACCCGTTGATCAGCAGGTTCGGCAGCTTCGCCGGCAGGACCGACGGCTCCTTCTGTGTGCCGTCGTAGTTGTCGGTGTAGTCGACGGTGTCCTTGTCGATGTCGGCGAGCATCTCCGCGGAGATCGCCGTGAGGCGTGCCTCCGTGTAGCGCATGGCCGCCGCGGAATCGCCGTCGACCGAGCCGAAGTTGCCCTGCCCGTCCACCAGCGGGTAGCGCATCGAGAAGTCCTGCGCCAGGCGGACGAGGGCGTCGTAGAGGGCGACGTCACCGTGCGGGTGGTACTTGCCCATGACCTCGCCGACGATGGCCGCGCACTTGCGGTAGGAGCTCGTGGCGCTGAGCCCCATCTCGCCCATCGTGTAGAGGATCCGCCGGTGGACCGGCTTGAGGCCGTCGCGCACGTCCGGCAGTGCACGCGCCACGATGACGCTCATCGCGTAGTCGAGGTACGAGACGCGCATCTCGTCCTCGATGCGGGTGGCCTGGACGTCGCCTAGATCGTCGGTCACGTAGGGGCTCTCCTCCGGCTAGGCGGCTAGGGTCGGTGGACGGTGAGGCGCTCGGCGGGCGGCACGCCCACGCCGAGGCCGGTGAAGGCGGCAGCGGTTGCCGACGCGCGCGATGTGGACGGGGCATCCGCGTGCCGTCGCACCGAGGCGAGGGCGGCTCGCATCTGCGCGGCGGTATCCGGATGCAGCTTCTCGAACGTGTCGCGGATCACCCAGGCTCGGTGGCCGTCGTGGTGCTCGGCCGCGTAGGCGGTCTCGCGCTCCAGGAAGGCGGTCGCTGCGTCGCGGTCCACGCTGAGCAGGTTACGCAGTGCCCAGGAGAGGCTCTTCTGGACGTCTGGCTCACGGTCGCCGATGAGGTCCCCGACGATGCCGAGGCCGCGGCTCACCACCTGCGGCGTCCGGCCGGCCTTGCGGTCGACGAACGGGATGGTGGCCACCGTGGAGCCTGCGAGCCGCCGCTCCCAGCGTGAGGGTGAATAGACAAGCTGCTCGAGCTCGGCCCAGCGGTAGGGTTCCGCGAGGATCCCGCGCCCGACCACGTGCGCGAGGTTGTCGACCGTGATCCAGTCGCCCGCGGCCTTGGCTTCCCGCCGGACGAGCTGCCACGCGCGCTCCGGCTCGGAGCCGATGGCACGGTCGAGCAGGTCGTTCGCCAGCCAGTGCAGCTCGAGGGGCCGCTGCCGTTGCAGGTGGTCAGCGATGTCCAGGAGGGTGCTGGGCCGATCGCCCTTCGTCGCCGAGCGGAGGCCGCGCGCCACGGCCGTCAGAAGCGGGTTGCGTACGCCGACCACCTCGCCGATCCCGGGGGCGATGCGGCGCTGGCCATCGAGGTACTCGGGGTCCGCCAGCGCGGGGAGGCCGTCCTGCAGCACCTCGGCGATGCTCGACGGGCTCTGTGACGCTTCTCCCGCCCTGCAGCCGAGCGCTTCTGCGGCTTCGAGGTGTCCAGCGACGAACGCCCGCGCCCGCTCCGTGGTGGTGGTTCCCGACGACGCAGGCGTCACGGCGTGTCCCCCGCCCCGGGCGTGGCGGTCACTTCCCCGTCGGGCACCAGCACGAAGCCGTACCTGGCCTTGAGCTCGGCCTTCTTGTCTTCAGGCGCTCCCACGTATGTGGCTTCGGCACGGGCGAGGACGTTGCCGTCCTGGTCAGTCAGCACGCCCTCGGTCTCCACGATCCGGCGGCGGACGGAGGTGACGCGACCCTCGCCGTGGAGGGTCTGGCCGATCTTGACGGGCTTCTTGAACTCGACCGTCATCCTCGCCGTCACGCCCCACAGGTCGTGCTCCACGACGGCCCACGCCATGACCTCGTCCAGGATCGTGGAGATGATCCCGCCGTGGGCGATGCCCTCCCAGCCCTCGAACCGGCGATCGAGCGTCGTGTCGACCCAGCACCGGCCGTCACCCGCGTGCAGCGCCAGGTGGAGTCCGTGGACGTTGAGCGTCCCGCAGGCGAAGCAGTGGTGCGGCTCGAGCAAGACCCGGCGGCCCGCGATACGGACGTCGCCGAAGGTCCCCGTCTCAGAAGTCAAGATTGCGCACCTTGCGGGCCTCGGTCTTGATGAAGTCCTTGCGCGGCTCCACGCGCTCGCCCATCAGCATGGTGAAGATGCTGTCGGCCTCGGACCCGTCCTCGATCTCCACCCTGAGGAGCGTCCGCGTCTCGGGGTTCATGGTCGTTTCCCAGAGTTGGTCGGCGTTCATCTCGCCGAGGCCCTTGAACCGCTGCACGTTGACGTTCTTGGTCGTGAACTCCTTGAGCAGGCGGTCGCGGTCCCTCTCGGTCTGGGCGTACTTGGTCAGCTTGCCCGTGGAGAGCCTGTAGAGAGGCGGCTGGGCGATGAACAGATAGCCCGCCTCGATGACCTCGGGCATGTGACGGTAGAAGAACGTGAGCAGGAGAGTCCGGATGTGGGCCCCGTCGACGTCGGCGTCGGTCATGATGATGATCCGGTGGTACCTGAGCTTCGAGATGTCGAAGCTGTCTCCGATGCCGCCGCCGAGCGCGATGATCAGCGGCTTGACGTTCTCGGAGCTCAGGATCTTGTCGAGCCGGGCCTTCTCGACGTTGAGGATCTTGCCGCGCAGCGGCAGGATCGCCTGGAACCGGCGATCTCGCCCCTGTTTGGCGGACCCACCGGCCGAATCGCCCTCGACGAGGTAGACCTCGCTCTTGGCGGGGTCCCGCTCCTGGCAGTCCGCGAGCTTGCCGGGCAGCGACATGCCGTCGAGTGCGCCCTTGCGGATGACGAGGTCGCGAGCCTTGCGAGCCGCCTCGCGCGCGCGGGCGGAGGTGAGGCACTTCTCGATGATTCGGCGGCCGTCGGCGGGGTTCTCCTCGAGGTACTGGCCGATCGCATCGGCGACGGCGCCCTCGACCTGGCCGGCGACCTCCGCGTTGCCGAGCTTCGCCTTGGTCTGGCCCTCGAACTGCGGCTCGGTCAACTTGACGCTGACGACCGCGGTGAGGCCCTCGCGGACGTCATCGCCCGACAGGTTCCCGTCCGAGTCCTTCAGGACGCCCGCGCGCTTCGCCCAGTCGTTGAGCGAGCGGGTGAGGGCGCGCCGGAAGCCCGTGATGTGGGTGCCGCCATCGACGGTGTTGATGTTGTTCGCGAATGCGAGCACGTTCTCCGTGTACGAGTCGTTGTACTGGAGGGCCACCTCGATGGTGGTCGTCCCGTCCTTCCGCTCGCAGTAGATCGGCCGGTTGTGGAGGGTCTCCTTGTTGCGGTTCAGGTGCCGCACGAATGAGACGAGGCCCCCCTCGAAGTAGAAGGAGCGCTCTCGGTCAGTGCGCTCGTCTGTGAGGGTGATCCAGACGCCCTTGGTGAGGTACGCCGACTCCCGAAGGCGCTGCGATACCGTCTCGAACGAGTAGTCGACCGAGTCGAACATCTGCGCGTCGGCCTGGAAGACGGTCGTGGTGCCGCGCCGGTGGCCCTGGGCGGCAATCCTCTCGACCTTCGTGATCGGCTTGCCGCGCTCGTACTCCTGCGCCCAGACGCCGCCGTCACGTGCGCTCTCGACGCGCATCCATGAGGAAAGGGCGTTGACCACCGACACGCCCACGCCATGGAGACCACCCGACACCTTGTAGCCGCCGCCGCCGAACTTGCCTCCGGCGTGGAGCACGGTGTGGACCACCTCGAGCGCGTCCTTGCCCGTCCTGTGCTTCCCGACCGGCACGCCCCGGCCGTCATCCGACACCGTGAGCTTGCCGTCGGCATGGATGGTCACCAGGACCGTCGTGGCGAAGCCGGCCATCGCCTCGTCGATCGAGTTGTCGACAACCTCCCACACGAGGTGGTGCAAGCCGCGTACGTCCGTCGAGCCGATGTACATGCCGGGACGACGGCGGACCGCCTCCAGGCCCTCGAGGACCTGGATGCTGGCCGCGGTGTACTCCGACCCGCCCGGCTTGGCCTTGTGGCCCGCGGCAGGTCGCTCGCCGGGTTGGGTCACGCACTCCCTCCGATCAGGTGCTCGTAGAGCCGGTTCAGCTCCTCGTCGCTGTAGTACTCGATCACGATCTTGCCGCCGACCCTCGACCGGCTTAGGCTCACCTTCGTGCCCAGGCGTTCGCGGAGGTGGTTCTCGACGCGCTCGAGATCCGGGTCCAGCCGCGGCGTGGCGGCCGCTGGCGCCGGCTGCTTCGGCTCGCGGAGGCGGCGCACGAGCTCCTCGGTCTGGCGGACGGAGAGCCCTTGCCCCGCGACTGTCTTGAGCACCTTCGCCTGTCCGTCGAGCGAGAGGCCAGCGAGCGCGCGTCCGTGACCCTCCGTGATCCGGCCGTCCACGATGGCGCCCTGAACGTCGACGTGGAGCTCGAGGAGCCGGAGCGTGTTTGCGATGGTGGCGCGTGCCTTGCCGACGCGGGAGCTGACGAGTTCCTGCGTCAAGCCGAACTCGCTCATCAGCTGGCGGTAGGCGAGGGCCTCCTCGATCGGGTCGAGGTCTGCCCGCTGGACGTTCTCGACAAGAGCCACTTCGAGCTGGTCCCGGTCCGCGAGCTGGCGGACGAGGGCGGGGATCCGCTCCAGGCCAGCGATGCGCGAAGCGCGCACGCGGCGCTCGCCGGCGATCAGCTGGTAGCCGTTGAGCGTTTCGGTCACGAGGATCGGCTGGAGCACGCCGTGCTCGCGGATGCTGTCGGCGAGCTCCTGCAGTCCGATGTCGTCCATGTGTCGGCGTGGCTGGTACGGGTTCGGGCTGACCTGGCCGAGGGGAACTTCGACCACCGCCGAATCCGGCACGGCGCGCTGCGGGATCAGGGAAGACAGCCCCCGACCCAAGGCGGAGCTGTTTCGCTCGGCGCGGCTGCTCATGCAACAGCCCCGGTGGCAACGCCGCCGGAGGGACGGGCACGATGGCGGGCACGGACCTCGTTGGCCAGGCTCGCGTACGCCTCAGCACCACGCGAGTCCGGACGATAGAGCGCGATCGGCAGCCCGTGGCTGGGCGCCTCGGAGAGTCGCACGCTGCGCGGGATCACCGTGTTGAACACGGAATCGCGGAGGTGACGCCGCACTTCCTCGGCCACCTCGGTTGAGAGGTTGGTCCTGCCATCGAACATTGTGAGCACCACACCCGCGATGGCGAGCCCGGGGTTCAGGTGGTCGCGGACGAGGTTGATCGTGGCGATCAGCTGGGTCAGGCCCTCGAGCGCGTAGTACTCGCACTGGATCGGCACCATGACTTTGCCGACTCCCGTCAGAGCGTTCACCGTCAGGAGGCCCAGCGACGGTGGGCAGTCGACGAAGATCCAGTCCCAGGCGCCCGCTTCGTCCCGGAGTGCCCGCGCCAAGCGCCGCTCACGTCCTTCTTGGTCCGCCAGCTCGATCTCGACGCCTGCCAGGGCGATCGAGGAGGGCACCAGGCGGAGGTTCTCCACGGGCGTGGCGATGTGCAGCTCCGAGAGCGGGCGGGCGTCCACGAGCGCGTCGTAGATCGAACCCCCCAAGGAGGACCGGTCGATCCCGAACCCGCTCGTGGCGTTGCCCTGAGG
>JBJKRU010000231.1:0-4816 GCA_046704485.1 Candidatus Limnocylindrales bacterium
TCCACGCCCTCACGCCGGCCCGCGCCCACGGCCCCGGCCACGATCTCCGCCACGATGGCGGCGCCGTCCTCGCCCCGCGGGTCCTCGTCGGTCGCCACCACGAGCCGGCACCGCTCGCCGGCGATCCGCCCCATCACCGCGCGCTTCGCCGTGTCGCGCTCGCCCGCCGACCCGAACACCGCGATCAGCCCCCCGCCCGCCTGCCGCGCGACCGGCGCCAGGATCTCGAGGACGCCCTCGAGCGACGCCGGCGAGTGGGCGTAGTCCACGATGACCGAGAACGGCTGGCCGACCGCAATCCGCTGCATCCGGCCGGGGACTCCCTGCACTGACGCGAGGCCCGCGCGGACGCCGTCCGGCCGCAGGCCCAGCGCCTCCCCGAGGGCCACCACGGCGAGGGCGTTGTGCACGTTGAACCGCCCGGCGAGCCGCAGGTCGAGCTCGGCCGCCCCCGACGGCGCCGTGTACGAGATGCGGAGGCGGCTCGAGTCCTCGTCGGCAGCCGTCGCGCGCACCTCGGCGTCGGGGGACCAGCCGTACCGGATCACGGCGGCGCCGGCGTCCGCGGCCGCACGCTCGAACCAGCCGCGGCTGGGGTCGTCGGCGTTCACCACCGCCGCCTTGGGCCACGGCCGGCCGCCCACGCGCTTGGCCGGATTGGAGGGGCCCGATGCAAGCGCGGTGAACAGGCGGGCCTTCGCCGCGCGGTACTGCTCGAACGTCCCGTGGAGCTCGAGGTGCTCGTGGGTGAGGTTGGTGAACACGGCCGCGTCGTACGCGACGCCCAGCACCCTGCCCAGTTCGAGCGCGTGCGAGGTGGTCTCGACGACCGCGGCGTCGTCGCGCGCCTCCACCATCGCCGCCAGCGTGGCCTGCAGCTCCGGGGCGCTCGGCGTCGTGACGTGCGCCTGGTGCCGCTCGCTCAGGCCGCCGAGCCGCGTCTCCACCGTCCCGATGAGCCCGGCGCGCAGCCCGCAGGCCTCGAGCGCCGCGGCGGCAAGGAACGAGGTCGTCGTCTTGCCGTCGGTCCCGGTGACGCCCACGACGCCGAGGCGCCGCGACGGGTCGCCGTACCACCAGCCGGCGGCGGCGGCGAGGGCCCGTCGCGTGTCGGCGACCACGATCTGCGGGATGTGCAGCCCTGGGACCTCGTGCTCGACGAGGGCGGCGCCCGCGCCTGCCGCCTCCGCCCGTTCGGCGAAGTCGTGCCCGTCTGCATGGAACCCGCGCACCGCCACGAAGAGGCGGCCCCCTGCCGCGTCGCGGGAGTCCTCGGTGACGCCGAGCACAGGATGCTGCGCGGCCGACGCCTTCACCGGCCCCGCGAGGAGGCCCTCTTCGCTGAGGCGCTCAAGCAGCCCGGCGAGCCCACGCGGCTCGTGCGGACCGGCGGCTGCCACGCGCAGCTCGATCGGCGTGGCCGGTGCCTGCTCGTCGCTCAACGTGCCACTGCTCGCGCCAGCCGGCCCGCGACCCGCCCGGCCCGGTACCGCCAGGGCCGGGCGATGCGCTCCTGGGCACCTGCCAGCGCCACCCACTGCGCCCCGAACGAGCGCTTGTGCTCGTAGAGGCCGTAGGTCGACTCGCCCGGCTGCGGCTCGCGCCGCGCGCCCGCGACGTCCACGCCGCCGAGGTCCATCTCGGTGCGGCCCTCGGCCAGCGCCAGCTGGATCGCCCGCCAGCGCAGCAGGTGCATCGTGCCCGGGTGCGCGTGGCGCGTCTCGGCCACGTCCGCCGAGTGCGCCGTCGTGAGGCGACGCCCGTGCCGGTACAGCACGAGGCCGCCCAGCAGCGCCCCGTCCGCGGCGGCGCGCGCCTCGAGGTAGGCCAGGTGGCCGGCGGCCCGTGCGCGCTCCCACCACGCGATGAACTCGTCCGGTCCGGCGAAGTCGAACCCGCGGCGGTCGCCGGTGGCCCGGAGCATCGTGTAGAAGCGCGCCAGGCCGTCGCGCGCCGGCCCTTCGCTGCCGGCCGGCTCCTGCGCGGCCATCTCCACGCCGTCCACGGGCGTCGGGACCGCGTCCCAGCGGCGGACGCGCGTCAGGTCGCGCTCCGCCCGCCGGATCCGCTGACGCGTCGCCTTGGCGATCCTCTCAAAGGCTGTCTGCTCATCGGCCGCCGCGAGGTCGAGGGCGGTCCGGTGGCGGGACGGCTGGATCTCGGCGATCGCGTGGAACCCGGCCGCTGCCAGTGCATCGCTGTAGCCGGTGTCGTCGTCGCCCACCTCGGGATCGGCAGCCAGGACGTCGACGCCCAGGCCGTCAAGGTGCACGGCGACCGATGCGAGGGCCGCGCCGATCGCGGCGCCCGAGCCGTCGCCCGTCCACGGCCGACCGCTCCCCACGGGGCCGCGCGCAATGTAGGCGGACCCGCCGCCGATCAGCGGCCATGGCCGCTCGAGGACCAGCGCGCGCGACTCGCCGACGGCCAGGAACCGCGGCCGCCAGCCGCGGGCGGCACGGTGGTCGGCCCACGCCCTCGACTGGAGGACATGGCCGCCCGGGGAATCGACTGCGGCGGCGTCCCAGTCGAGCAGCTCGGCGCCGGCCAGCTCGCGCACTGTCTCGGTCATGCGTCGTCCCCGCCGTCCCCTCCGTAGCCCGCGGCGGTCTGGCCGCCGGAGCCGCGCAGGCCGTGCCTGGCCCGCTCGATCCGCACCCTCGCCTTGACCGCGGCGCCGTAGGTGGCCCGGCCGAGGCGGTCGAGCACCAGGTCCCACGCCCCGATGTAGCGGACCTCCCGGCCCCCGAAGCCGGTCTTGAAGTGCGCGATCCCCGGGTGCGCGAGACCCCACAGGTCGTAGCTCGTCGCGCCAGCCTCGCGCGAGGAGCGGATCGCCTCCCACTTGAGCAGGTAGTTGGCGCGCGAATCCGCCCCCGCCTGGGTCATGCCCCCATAGGGCTCCACGACGCGCGTCCCGGCGCGCACGAGGAACAGGGTGGCGACGGGCGTGCGGTCGGCCAGCTCCGCAAACAGCAGCCGGGCGCGACTGTCGGGTGCATAGGCGTCCCAGACGTCGCGGTACGCGGACAGCGCGCGGATGAGGAACCCTGCCCGGTCGGCCGTCTCCCGGTAGATCGCATAGAACTCATCGAAGCGCTCGGGGCCGGCATCCACGACGCGCACGCCGCCGGTGCGCGCCTTGTTCACGTACTGGCGCCACTTCTTGCGGAGATCGCCCCACAGCGCCGCTTCGTCGGCCGCAAGGTCGATCACCCGGGTCGACAGGGGCTGGATCGGCGGCGCCTCCTGCCAACCGGCCGAGCGCAGGGCGGCCGTCACGGCGCCGCCATCATCCGGGCCCACGCCGCGCTCGACCTCGGGGTCGATCCGCACGTGGCTCGCCCTCGCGCCCGCCAGTCCCGCCCGCGCCGCGTCAGTCAGAGCCCCGACACCTCCAGCGCCCCAGTCGGCGAGCACCGGGCCGCGAGGAGCGTAGCCGAATGCCCAGGGGAGCGCGCCGGGTCGCCGCAGCAGCACCTGGAGTCCCGCGTCGGCGCCGGGCACGAGCACGCGCCGCGCCGACCAGCCGTTCACGGCCTTGACGCGGGCCCAACCCGAGAGCTGCAGGTAGGAGCCCCTCGGGTTCGCCTCGACCATCGCGTCCCAGGCGTGAGGATCGGGCTCGGGAAGGCCGGCGGCCGTCATCCGCGGCCGCGACGGTGCATCAAGTCCAGCACGATCGCGAGCATACGGCGGGGCTCATCGATCCGCAGCGCCAGCGACGCGCCGAGGATCACCAGGCCGCCCGCCGCGGTTGCCAGGCACAGCCGCACGAAGGTCACCAGGTACCCGGCGCTCGTGCCCCACGCGCCGACGAGCAGGAGCGTCACGCCCCAGGAGACCAGCGCCCCCGGCACGACCGCAACCGCCGACTTGGCCATCGCCGTCCAGGCCTCGCCCAGGCTCAGGCCGGGCATCCTGCGCGCCAGGAGCACCGCGAGGATCGCCGACTCGAGCCACGCCCCAACCGCGATCGCAACCGCCAGGCCCGTCAGGCCCAGAGGACCCACCAGCACGACGCCCACGACGATGTTGACCACCACAGCGACGACCCCGGCGGCCACCGGCGTCGCCGTGTCCTGCAGCGCGTAGAACGCGCGGGCCAGCACCGCAATCAGCGAATGCGCGGTCAGGCCCACCATGAACACCGCCAGGGAGACCGCGATCCAGCCCATCACCTGCGCGTCGAGGTGCGACAGGCCGTACGCCTCGCGGACGACGTCGCCGGCGGCCGGGATGCCCAGCGCCGAGATGGCCAGCATCACGAACCCGAGCATGGACAGGCCGCGGACCAGGAGCCGCCGGAACGCGGCCATGTCGCCGGTCGCCGCCTCGCGGGAGAGCGACGGGAGGAGCACCGTCCCCAGCGGGACGCCGATCACGCCGATCGGGATCTGGAGCAGCACGAACGCGAAGTTGAACGCGGTGATCGAGCCGACCGGCAGCGGCGCGGCGAGAGCCGTCATCACCAGGAACACGACCTGCGTCGCGCCGAGGCCGAGCGTGCGCGGGCCCATCAGGACGAGGGCGCGACGCGTCGCCTGGTCCGCGAGCCCGATCCGCGGCCGCACGCGCGCGCCGATGCTGAACATGGCGGGCACCTGGACGAGCAGGTGGCCGGCCGCGCCGACCACGACCCCCACGGCCAGGCCAACGACGCCGAGCCGCGGCACCAGGAGCAGCGCCCCCGCGATGATCCCGAGGTTGTACACGAGCGGCGCCGCGGAAGCCGCGGCGAACCGGTGGCGGGCGTTCAGGGCGGCCGAGGCGATCGCCCCGCCGGCCATGAACAGCGGGCTGAGGAGCATGACCC
>JBJKRU010000232.1:0-26830 GCA_046704485.1 Candidatus Limnocylindrales bacterium
GTCGTCCTGGACCTGACCGTGGGCGGCACGCTGCTGACCACGGGCTCGCTGGTCGGGCGCGCCCGCAGCGCGGAGGCCCACGGGAACGCCCAGCTGGCCGTCCTGGCCCAGGCCGCCCGACGGATGAGCGCGGGCGTGAGGCCCGAGGAGGTCGGCCTCGCCGTGGTCGAGGAGATCCGGCGGGTCATCGCGTACCACAACGCCCGGGTCTACCTCCTCGAGGGCGAGGACCTCTACCCCGTCGCCTTCGAGGGCCGCTTCGGCGCGTACGAGCACGTCGACGTCGAGATCCTGCGCACCAAGATCGGGCTCGGGTTCACCGGGTGGGTCGCCCAGCACGCCACGCCGCTCAAGGTGGACAACACCCGCAACGACCCGCGCGGCATGACCATCCCGGGCACCGACGACGTGGACGAGTCGATGCTGGTGGTCCCGATGCGCCACGACGAGCGGCTGCTGGGCGTGATCACGCTGTCCAAGCTGGGCCTGCGCCAGTTCCGCGACGACGACATGCGCCTACTGCTGATCTTGGCCGACCAGGCGGCCACCGCCTTCGCCGGCGCCCAGTCGCTGGCCGAGGCGCGCCGACTGTCCGACGAGCTGCGGCAGCTGCTGGACATGAGTTCCGCCCTGTCGCGCTCGCTGGACCCCATCGACGTGGCGCAGCTCATGGCGGAGCACCTCGCCCGCGCCTTGGGCGCCGAGCGCGCGCACATCAGCGACTGGGATCCGGCAGGCGACCGACTCCGCACCCTGGGCTGCTATCCGCGGGAGCTCCGCGCCAGCACTGACGACTTCTATCCCCTCGGCGAGTTCCCGCTCACCGCCCGGGTGCTCAACGAGGGGGTGATCGCCACCGTCGACGCCGACGACCCCGAGGCTGACCCGGCCGAGGCGGCCGAGCTCCGTCGTGAGGGCATGCGAGGCCTGATCATGATGCCGCTGATGGCGAAGGGCGCCGCGATCGGCATCGTGGAGATCGCCTCGTCCGGGCGCCCCACTGATGACCCGGCGAAGATCACCCTCGCGCGCACGATGGCGCACGAGGCCGCGATGGCGCTCGACAATGCGCGCGTCTACGAGGCGGCGCGCAACCTCGCCGACCGCGATCCCCTGACGGGCTTCCACAACCACCGCTACCTGCACGAGCGGCTGTCGGAAGAACTGGTCCGCGCGATCCGCACGCGCCGCCCGTTGTCTGTGGTGATGCTCGACCTCGACGACTTCAAGCTCGTCAACGACACCTTCGGGCACCTCTACGGCGACAAGGTGCTCGTCTACGTGGCCGAGACCATCCGGGGAGGCCTGCGGGCGTCCGACGTGATGGCGCGCTACGGTGGCGACGAGTTCGCCCTGATCCTCCCCGAGACGACCGCCGACGATGCGGCCGCGGTGGCCGAGCGGATCCTGGCGGCGTTCCGCGCCCGTCCGTTCACGGCGGACGGCCGCGCGCCCCTCCCGGTGGGCCTCTCGATCGGGATCGCGGCCTATCCGGCCGACGGGCGCACGGCCACGGACCTGATCGAGGCCGCGGACTCCGGGCTGTACGCGGCCAAGGCGGAGGGCGGCAGCCAGGTCCGCCTGGTGCAGCTCGGCGAGCCGGCCTCGGAGGTGGAGGCGCCGCTCCCGTCGCACGCGTTCAGCGGGCGCCGCCGCCCCGTTCCGCTCCGGGCAGTCGTCGGCAGTGGAGGCGGGTCCGGAGCGGTCTGAACCCGTACCAAAGTACCGGTCCCTGCGCGACATCGGTACCGTCCAGGAGGCTTGCGGCGGACCGGACGCACGTTCATGCTTGCCTTCCAAGGTGAGCACACGGGGAAGCCTCGAAATGGCGGATCGGCTGCGCGGGGAACTGCGGGCCACGCCCACCCGTCCACTCCCGCTCCTGCTGGCGGGGATCACCGCGGTGGAGCTCCTCCGCCTTGGGCTGGGAGGAGGCCTCCCGGACCTCCTGGTCCTGGTCCTCCTCGTGGCCGCCTGGTTCCTGTTGGCGCGGCAGACCGACGAGGCGCGCTATGCCGATGGCGCCCGGGAGACGGAGGCTGAGTCGTTCGCGCGCATCCTGCGCGGCCTGTCCAGGTCGGTCTCGCCCGACGCCATCGTCGGCGCCATCGCCGAGGAGCTCGGGACGGGGACGGGCGCCGACCACGTCTCGGTGGTGCGGCGGCGGCCCGAGTCGCGCAACCTCGAGGCTGTGCTCTCTCCCACCCGCCCCGGCGCGCCGACGTCGCGCACCTACTTGCCGCTGTCCGAGCTGGACGATCCCGCCATCGACGATGCGGGCGCCGGAGTGTCCCTCGTCGCGGCGCGGGGACGACGATACGCCGCCGTGCCCATCGAGCCCGACGAAGGCGGCGATCCCCAGCTGGTCGGCCTCGGCCTCGCCCGGCCTCGCCCGGTTGTGGCGGCAGTCGACGGTCGCATCGTCGGGCGCCCGATCCTCGCGCCGCGCTCAGCCGGGACAGATCTGCCGCAGGTGGAGCCGATTGCGCCCAGCCGGCGCCGAGCGGCGGGCGGGCACGCGTCGCCGGCTCGGGTCGGAGCCGAGCAGCGCATCGCCGACCGCATCGCCAACCGCCTGCGCGCGGAGTTCGGCCTGCGGAACGCGCTCGCGGCGCCGCTCCGCGTCGACGGGCGCGTTGAGGGGGCGATCGTCCTGTCGCGGCGCACCGACGAGCCGTGGAGGCCGGCGGCGCGCCGCCTGCTCACGGGGGCGGCATTCGAGGCGTCGGCTGCCCTCGGCCGGATCTACACGCTGCGCGACGCCGAGCTGCGCGCCACCACGGACGCGCTGACCGGCCTCCCCAACCGCCGCTACTTCGACGAATACCTCGGGCTCCTCGCCCAGCGACGCCGCGCAGAGGACCGGATCGGCGTGCTCATGGTCGACATCGACCGGTTCAAGCGCCTCAACGACACGTACGGCCACGCCGTCGGGGACCACGTGCTGCGCGAGGTGGCCCAGGCGATCGCCGGCGCGGTCCGCGAGGGTGATGTCCCCGCCCGCTTCGGCGGCGAGGAGTTCGTGGTCCTGCTGCGCAACCCCGGGCCGAGCGTGGCGATCGAGGTGGGCGAGCGCGTCCGGCGGGCGGTCGCGGAGCTCGACCTCCGGCGCCTGGGCGTGCCCGGCGTCTCCGTGTCGGTCGGCGTTGCGGTGGCGGAGCACCCTGACGCCGCGCTCGAGGAGGTCGTCGACGACGCGGACAGGGCCCTCTACCGGGCGAAGCGCGCGGGTCGGGACCGGGTCGTGGCGGCATAGGGCGAACCGGGCCCCTGCATCGGGCCCGCCGCGCGCTCGACATCTCACGTCGCGCCAGGCGGTGGCCGCCGGACCTACCATGACGCCCGTGCCGAGTGACGACGTCCCCGACCTGCCCACGAACGGCGAGCTCGCCGCCATCTTCCACGAGATCGGCGACCTGCTCGAGGTCAAGGGCGAGAACCCGTTCAAGACCGTGGCGTACCACCGGGCGGCCGACGCCATCGACAAGGCGCCGTTCGATGTCGCGGGCGCCTACGCAGCAGGCGACCGGCGGCCGGTCGCGGGCGTCGGGGCAGCCATCGGCGACAAGATCGCCGAGTTGGCGACCACCGGCCGCATGATGTTCCACGACCGCCTCCGCGCCGAGATGCCCGCCACCCTTGTGGACCTGCTGGCCATCCCGGGCGTCGGCCCGAAGACGGTGGCGATGGTCTGGAAGGGCCTCGGCGTGGAGACGGTCGCGGCTCTCCGCGAGGCCGCGGAGGCTGGACGCCTGCGGACCCTCAAGGGGATCTCGGCCTCCACCGAGCAGCGCATCGTCGCCGAGATCGACGCCCTCGCCATGCGCTCCTCGCGGATGCACCTCGACCGGGCGCAGGCGGTCTCCGACGCCATCGTGGCCCGGCTGCGCGACGTGCCCGGGGTCGCGCGGGTGGTTCAAGCGGGCTCGCTCCGTCGGCGGCGCGAGACCGTGGGCGACCTCGACGTGCTCGTCGAGACGGACGACCCCGACGCGGCGATCGCCCGGTTCACCTCCCTCGACGGCGTCGACCGAGTGCTCGGCGCCGGCCGCGCGAAGGCCTCGGTGGTCCTGCGCGACGGGCCGCAGGTGGACCTCATGGTCATGCCTCCGGGCGAGGCGGGCACGTACCTCGTCCACTTCACGGGCTCGGCGGCACACAACGTGGCGCTGCGGGGGCTCGCCCGCGAGCGCGGCTGGTCCCTGTCGGAGAAGGGGTTCCTGCGGCTGGGCGACGACGGTGAGCCGCTGACCGGACCGGCGGCCGAGCTGCGCACGTTCGAGGACGAGGCGGCCGTGTACGCCTTCCTCGACCTCGCCCTCGTGCCGCCAGAGCTGCGCGAGGACGCGGGCGAGATCGAGGCCGCGCGTGCGGGACGGCTGCCGAGCCTGATCACCCGCCAAGACCTGCGCGGCGACCTCCACTCCCACTCGGACTGGAGCGACGGCGTCCACACGATCGACCAGATGGCCGAGGCCGCCCGCCGCCGGGGCCACGCCTACCAGGTGCTCTCCGACCACTCGCAGGGACTCGGCATCGCTCACGGCCTGGAGCCCGAGCGCGTCGAGCTGCAGCGCTCCGCCATCGCGGAGCTCAACGCCCGGTTCGCCGACGAGGACGCGGCTGGGCGGACGCCGCCGGGCGCCGTCCGCGGGTTCCGACTGCTCCATGGCTGCGAGCTCGAGGTGCGTGCCGATGCGACCCTCGATTACGAGGACGACCTGCTCGCCCGCTTTGATCTGGTGGTGGCGTCGGTCCACGTCGCGCGCCGGCAGACCCGCGAGGAGCTGACTCGGCGGACCCTGGCGGCGATCCGGAGCCCGCATGTGGACGTCATCGCCCACCCGTCCGGGCGCATGATCGGCGGCCGGCCGGATCTGGACCTGGACTGGGACGCGGTGTTCGCCGAGGCGGCACGGACGGGCACGGCCCTGGAGGTCAACGGGTCGCCCCCTCGCCTGGACCTCGCGCCGGAACGCGCCCGCCGTGCCGTGGAGGCCGGCTGCCTGGTCGCGATCGACTCCGACGCCCACCGCGTCGAGGAGTTCGAGCATCTGCGCTGGGGTGTGGACCAGGCCCGCCGGGCGTGGGTCGAGCCCGGCCAGGTGCTCAACACGCGGAGCCTCGACGCGCTGCTCGCGTGGGTCGCCGCGAAGCCGTCGCGGATCTAGGGCGCCCGACGTGCGCCGACCGGCCATGCCCGGTCATGGCCGCGTCTCGTACCATCGAGGCGATGCATGCCGTTGACCCCACCGCGCCCGCCGCCCGCCGCGAGCTCGCGCTCGTCGCGACGCTGCTCGTCGGGCTCGCCGCCGCCATCGACCCGGGTGACGCGTTCGTCGTGGCGGCGCTGCTGCCCCTGGCGGTGCTCCTGGCGGGACTGGGGGTGCTTGGGCCGAATCGGGGGCCTGAGCGGCAGTACGCATCCCTTCTCCTCCCCGCCGTCCTCACGGGCGCAGCTGCGGCGGCGGTCCACCTCGTCCCGTCCGGCCTGTGGCTGCTCGTCTTCCTGGCCGCCCTGGCCATCGTGCTCGACCGGATCGTCGTCCTCGAGACGGGGATCCTCGCCCAGCCCACCGGCGTCTCGGACGGCGACCGCGCCCGCGTGCTCGCGGCGGCGGTCCTCACCGCGTTCGTCGTCTTCACCGGCGTCGCCGCCCTTGTGCCAGGCGGCCTGCCGGAGCCGGCGGGGTCGCCGACGGCAGGATCGAGCGCGATGACCGAGGGCTGGCTCGTCGTGCTCGCGATGGCCGACGCCTTCGCGGCTTTCATCATCGGCTGGCGCATCGCCGCGCTCCGGTTCGGGCAGCCGCTCGAGGTCGCGAGGTCGGCGCTCACGTACGGACTGGTCATCGCCGTCGTGGCCGGCCTGATCCGGGCCATCGACCTGCCGCAGCTCGTCGGGCCGGCCGTCCTGACCCTCGTCCTCTACCTGTGGGACGCCCAGCACGGCTCCGCCCCGGCCCGACGCCAGGAGCGCCGCTTCCTGTGGGAGATGGCCCTGCTGGCCGCGCTCGCGATCGTGGTCGTCGTCTGGAACTTGCGCCTCGCCCAGTAGACGTCGTGCGCCGTGCGGACGCCGGTCCGGCGGGCCTTGGGCGGGTCTCGCGTCCCTCGGCGACACGCCGCGGTTCCGTACAAGATCCATGTTGCCTGACAAATAGTGTCGAAGGGCATATAATTTGAGGGACGGGCCGTGACGGTCGGTGGTCCAAGATCACCGGCGAGCGGGGCCGGATCGCTCGACCGGGAGCACCGGGCGATCTCCGAAGGCTGTGGTTGTCGCATGATCGGGCGTGGGCCCGCGGCGCCGCGTCGCGAGACCGCCAGGACACACACTCCCTTTGGAGGACGATGCCCTCGTCGCGGCCGTGGTTCGTCAGCAGGACCGCGACCTGGCTGGGCTCTCACCGGCCCGGTCGTCTGCCAGGCTCGCACGAGCCGTCGGAACGCGCAGCTGATCGCAAGGCCCCTCCCGGCAGACTGACGACGCCCCGATCGTCGGGGCGCGCTCCCGGGGCGACGTCCCCTGAGGACGGCAGGAGGCTCGCGAAGCCCACCAGGTGATGAACGCCCGCTCATCACGATCCTCTCGACGATCGAAGCGGGCTGGACCGGGGCGGCCGGGGTTGGCGCGATGCGCCCCCGAGCGCGCCCCGCGCCCATGACATCGCCTCCGTCGACGCGCTCGACACGGCCGGGCGCCGCCGGTTGCGCGCCGCCGAGAAAGGAGCATGCAGATCCATGACACGGAACGTCAGCGAATTCCTGCTCGACCGACTGGCCCAGTGGGGCATCCGTCAGGTGTACGGCTATCCGGGTGACGGGATCAACGGGATCATCGGTGCATTCGAGAAGCGAGACGGCCACCCGAGGTTCGTCCAGGTCCGACACGAGGAGACGGCGGCCTTCATGGCCTGCGCGCACGGGAAGTGGACCGGCCAGGTCGGCGTCTGCCTCGCCACCTCCGGTCCCGGGGCGATCCACCTCCTCAACGGCCTCTATGACGCCAAGCTCGACCACCAGCCCGTGGTGGCGATCGTTGGCCAGCAGGCGCGACTGGCGCTCGGGGGCAGTTTCCAGCAGGAAGTCGACCTCACCGGCCTGTTCAAGGACGTGGCCGGGGCCTACGTCCACCAGGTGGACTCGCCGGCCCAGGTGCGCCACCTGGTGGACCGCGCTGTCCGCATCGCGCTCGCCGAGCGCACGGTGACCTGCATCGTCGTGCCGAACGACGTGCAGACGATGGACGCGGTCCCCGAGCCGCCCCGCACCCACGGCGCGGTCTACTCGGGCACCGACTGGCGACCGCCGGTCATCCGCCCGCGCGACGAGGATCTGCGGGCAGCGGCCGACATCCTGAACGCCGGCAGTCGGGTGGCCATGCTGGTCGGGGCCGGCGCCCTCCACGCTGCGGACGAGGTGGCCGAGGTGGCCGACCTGCTCGGCGCCGGGGTCGCCAAGGCGCTCCTGGGCAAGGCCGTCCTGCCCGACGACCTGCCGTGGGTCACCGGCGCGATCGGCCTCCTGGGGACCGAACCCAGCTGGGACATGATGCAGGGCTGCGACACGCTCCTCATGGTCGGCTCGAGCTTCCCGTACTCGGAGTTCCTTCCCAAACCGGGTCAGGCCCGCGGGGTCCAGGTCGACCTCGACGGGAAGATGCTCTCGATCCGCTACCCGATGGAGGCGGCGCTCCAGGGCGACAGCCGCGAGACCCTCCGCGCGCTCATCCCGCTCCTCCGCCGCAAGGAGGACCGCAAGTGGCGCCACACCATCGAGGACGGGGTCGAGCAGTGGTGGGGGACGCTCGCCGAGCGTGCCGACGTGGAGGGGACCCCGATCAACCCGCAGTACGTCTTCCACGAGCTCTCCCCGCGCCTGCCTGACGGCGCCATCCTCGCCGCGGACTCCGGGTCGTCCGCCAACTGGTTCGCCCGCGACATCCGCGTGCGCAAGGGCATGAAGGCCTCCCTCTCGGGCAACCTCGCCACGATGGGCCCCGGCGTGCCCTACGTGCTGGCCGCCAAGTTCACCCACCCGGATCGGCCCGCGGTGGCCATGGTCGGCGACGGCGCGATGCAGATGAACGGGATCAACGGGCTGCTCACCATCGCCAAGTACTGGCGGGAGTGGAGCAATCCGCAGCTCGTGCTCCTCGTGCTCCACAACGGCGACCTCAACCAGGTGACCTGGGAGCAGCGGGTCATGGAGGGCGACCCCAGGTTCTCCGGGTCTCAGGACGTCCCCGACTTCCCGTATGCGCGGTATGCGGAACTGCTCGGCCTGACGGGCCTCCGTCTCGAGCGCACGGAGCATGTCGACGAGGTGCTCGACCGGGCCTTCGCAGCCGACCGGCCGGTCGTCATCGACGCCCTGACGGACCCGAACGTGCCGCCGCTGCCGCCCCACATCACGGTCGAGCAGGCCAAGCACTTCGCCTTCGCCATCGCGAAGGGCGATCCGGACGGCTATGAGGTCATCAACGCCAGCCTCAAGGACAAGCTGGCAGGCGTGGGACGCGGCCGGTGAGCGCCGCGACCGTCGATGGCCTCGAGATCGCCTGCTACACGATCCCGACCGACGCCCCCGAATCGGACGGCACGCTCTCCTGGGCCGCCACGACCATGGTCTGTGTTCACGCGACCGGCGGCGGTGAACGGGGCTTCGGCTACACGTACAACCACCCCGCGACCGCCGCGGTGATCAGGGACGCGCTCGCACCGGTCGTCGGCGGCCGCAGCGCCATGGACGTGGCCGGTGCGTGGCAGGCGATGGCCGCCGCGCTCCGCAACATCGGGCGCGCCGGCATCGGCACCGCGGCCATGTCCGCCGTCGACGTGGCCCTCTGGGACCTCAAGGCCAAGCTCCTGGGCGTGCCGCTGGCCAGCCTGCTGGGGCAAGTTCGCGACTCGCAGCCGGTGTATGGAAGTGGCGGGTTCACGTCGTACGACAACGATCGCCTCCGGGCCCAGCTTGGCGGCTGGGTTGCCCAGGGCATCGGCGCGGTGAAGATGAAGGTCGGCAGGGAGCCTGCGCGCGATCTCGAGCGGGTGGCCGCCGCTCGCGACGCGATCGGGCAGGGGGCCCTGCTCATGGTGGACGCGAACGGCGCATACGACCGCAAGCAGGCGACCGGAATGGCCGCGCGGTTCGCGGCGCTGGACGTCGGGTGGTTCGAGGAGCCCGTCAGCTCGGACGACCTCGCCGGACTCCGCCTCGTCCGCGACGGCGCCCCCCCGGGCATGGAGGTCGCCGCGGGGGAGTACGGCTACAACGCCTGGTACTTCGAGCGGATGCTCGACGCGGGGGCGGTCGACGTCCTGCAGGCCGATGCCACCCGCTGCGGCGGGATCACCGGCTTCATGGCGGCCGCCCGCGCGTGCGAGGCGCGGAGCCTGCCGCTCTCGTCGCACACCGCGCCCGCCCTGCACCTGGCGGCCTGCTGCGCGGCGCGCGCCGTGCGTCACATGGAGTACTTCCACGACCACGTGCGCATCGAGTCGATGCTGCTCGACCCGGTGCCGGTGCCGTCGGGCGGACGCCTGGCGCCCGACCTGACGCGACCGGGCATCGGGTTCGATCTCGACCAGGGCGCTGCGCGCCCATTCCGGCAGGAGTAGGCGCATGACCACCCTGACCCGACTGACTGGCGACACCGCCCCGGCACCCGTCACGCCGCCCCGCGCCACCGCCTCCTCCGCGGACGGCGAGCGCGTCCGGGGCCTGCTGGCGATCGAGCTCCTGAACCACGTCAAGGGCGAGGTGCGCTTCGACGCCGGCAGCCGTGCCCTGTACGCGACGGATGCGTCGAACTACCGCCAGGTGCCCGTGGGCGTCGTCCTGCCCCGTGACGCCGACGACGTCATCGCGACCGTGGCGGCCTGCCGGCGGCTCGGCGTGCCGATCGTGAGCCGCGGGGGCGGCACGAGCCTGGCCGGCCAGGGCTGCAACGCGGCCGTGGTCATCGACCACTCGAAGTACTTCAACCAGATCCTCGAGCTCAACCCCGAGCAGCGGTATGCGCGCGTGCAGCCGGGCATCGTTCTCGACACGCTTCGCGACGCCGCCGAGGAGCACGGGCTCACGTTCGGCCCCGACCCGGCCACGCACGACCACTGCACGCTCGGGGGGATGCTCGGCAACAACAGCTGCGGGATCCACTCGGTGCTGGCGGGCTCGACAGAGGAGAACGTCGAGGAGCTCGAGGTCCTCACGATCGACGGTGACCGCTTCCGCGTCGGCCCCACGTCCGACGAGGAGCTGGACCGGATCATCCGTGCCGGCGGCCGGAGGGGCGAGCTCTACGCCACCCTGCGCGACCTCCGCGACCGGTACGGGGACCTCATCCGCGAGCGCTTCCCCGACATCCCCCGCCGGGTGAGCGGCTACAACCTGGAGGCGCTCCTCCCGGAGAACGGCTTCAACGTCGCCCGGGCGCTCGTCGGCTCGGAGTCGACGCTCGTGACGATCCTCGAGGCGAAGCTCAAGCTGGTCGACTCGCCGCCGGCCCGCACGCTGGTCGTGCTCGGCTACCCGGACGTCTATGCGGCCGCCGACCACGTGCCCGACGTCCTCGAGCACGGGCCCGTCGGGCTGGAGGGCATCGACGAGGATCTCGTGGACGACATGGAGGCCACGGGCCTGCACACGCGCGACCTCGCCCTGCTCCCCAGTGGCGCCGGCTGGCTCCTCGTGGAGTTCGGCGGGCGCGACAAGGCCGAGGCCGATCGCAAGGCGCGGAGCCTCGTCGAGGCCCTCGGCGCGCACGAGGGCGGACCGGCCGGCGAGGTCCCGAGCGCCAGGATCTTCACTGATCCGAAGGAGGAGGCGCGGGTCTGGGAGGTCCGCGAATCAGGTCTCGGCGCCACCGCTGACATCCCCCGCAAGCCGAATACCTGGCCGGGCTGGGAAGACTCCGCTGTCGCCCCCGAGCGCCTCGGCGCGTACCTCCGCGAGCTCCGTGAGCTCTGGAACGCCTACGGCTACAGGGCGGACATGTACGGCCACTTCGGCCAGGGATGCCTCCACTGCCGGATCGACTTCGACCTGACCAGCGCCGAGGGGATCGACCGCTGGGGGCGCTACATGCACGACGCGGCAGAGCTCGTCGTGCGCCATGGCGGGTCACTGTCCGGCGAGCACGGCGACGGCCAGCAGCGCGCCGAGCTGCTGCCGATCATGTACGGCGAGGAGCTGATCGAGGCGTTCGGCGCCTTCAAGCGGGCGTGGGACCCGGCCGGGCTCATGAACCCGGGCAAGATCGTCGGCGCATACCGCCTGGACGAGAACCTGCGGCTCGGGACGAGCTACAACCCCCGCGCGGTCGAGACCCACTTCTCGTATCCGGACGATCAGTTCAGCTTCGCCAACGCGGCCCTGCGCTGCGTCGGCGTCGGCGAGTGCCGGCGCCACGACGGCGGGACGATGTGCCCCTCCTACATGGTGACGCACGAGGAGCGGCATTCGACCCGCGGGCGCGCCCACCTCCTGTTCGAGATGCTGAACGGACGGGAGCTCCGCGGCGAGGGCTGGCGAAGCGAGCCAGTCCGCGAGGCCCTTGACCTGTGCCTGGCCTGCAAGGGCTGCAAGGGTGACTGCCCGGTCAACGTGGACATGGCGACCTACAAGGCCGAGTTCCTCTCGCACTACTACTCGGGTGCCCGCCTGCGGCCCCGGACGGCCTATGCGATGGGGCTCATCTACTGGTGGGCCGGGCTTGCCGGGCACGCCCCGCGACTCGTCAACGCGGTGACGCACCTGCCGGTGCTGGGCGCCCTCGGCAAGCGCCTGGCCGGGATCGCGCCGCAGCGGGAGATCCCGCGTTTCACCGCGCAGACGTTCGGGGCTTGGTGGCGGACCCGCGACGAGGGCGCCGTCGAGCGGCGGGCCGAGGCCAGGCGGGTCATCCTCTGGCCCGACACCTTCAACGACGCTTTCCACCCGCAGGTCGCCCGGGCAGCAGTCACGGTCCTCGAGGATGCGGGGTTCCAGGTGGTGGTGCCCTCCGCGCGACTGTGCTGCGGACGGCCGCTCTACGACTGGGGCATGCTCACCCTCGCCAAGCGGCTGCTTCGCCAGGTGCTGCGCGAACTGCGTCGCGAGATCGCCGCCGGCACGCCGCTCGTGGTGCTCGAGCCGAGCTGCGCCAGCGTCTTCCGCGACGAGCTGACCAACCTGTTCCCGAACCGCCAGGACGCGCGGCGGCTCAGCGATCAGGCGTACCTCCTCAGCGAGTTCCTCGCCAAGTACGCGCCCGACTACCGGCCCGGGAGCCTGGACGGCCTGCACGCGATGGTCCACGACCACTGCCACCAGAAGTCCGTCCTCGGGACCGATGCGGAGCGGGCGATCCTGGACCGAACCGGCATCGACTACGAGGCCCTGGACAGCTCCGGGTGCTGCGGCATGGCCGGCGCCTTCGGGTTCGAGGCGGACAAGTACGCCGTGAGCATGGCGGTCGGCGAGCGTGTCCTCCTGCCCGCTGTGCGAGGGGCTCCGGCCGAGACCTTCCTGGTGACCGACGGCTTCAGCTGTCGCGAGCAGGTGGCCCAGACCACGCATCGGGAGGTGCGCCATCTGGCCGAGGTCCTGGCCACTGCGGTCCAGCGCCGACGTGTCGCGGAGGGGCGTCAGGGCGATGCCGCGGTGTGAGGCTGCCCCGCCACGTTGCGCCGCTCGGGCGGCGATGACGTTTGACGCGACGCCCGCCGGGTGCTAGAAACGCATGCCCGCGACCAGCGAGGTTGGCGCGCCCCTGCCTTCGGTGCGCCGGCTCGCCGTGGCTCTGATGGACCCGAAAGGACGACCCCACCCGTGACGTTCCCCGAAGTCGACAGCGCTGCCCAGACGCCCGCCGGCCAGACGCGCCTCAAGCGCCAGCTCGCCGAGCAGGCGATCCAGCAGGCCACCGCGGCCGCATGGGCCGATGCGGCTGAGACGAACCGCCGCCTCCTCGAGTTCGGCGCGGACTCCGAGGCTGAGAACCGCCTGGCCAAGGCGCTCTGGGAGCTGGGCGAGCTCGGCGACGCGCGTGAGCACTACGTGAGGGCCCTCCAGCTCGATCCCACGAATCGGATCGCCGAGCGCAACATCGAGCGGCTCAAGGTCCTCCTCGTCGAGGCGGGCGAGCGGACCGTGCCGGCCAACCCGGGCAGCAAGGCGCCGGTCAGCATCTTCGTGGAGGAGACCGGCAAGACCGGCTTCGCCCACTTGACCAACCTCGCGCGCCCGGCCGAGCTGGCCCAGGTCAACCCGGGCGACACCGTGGAGATGGTCCCCGAGGGCAACCGCCTGGTCGCGATCAGCAACGGCATCCGCATCGGGGCCGTCGAGCCGCGGGTCGCCGCCCGGCTGATCAAGCTCATCGCGGACGGCAACAAGTACCTCGCCGGCGTCACGAGCCTGGGCGACAAGGACGTCCGCATCATCATCCGCGAGGTGTTCCAGGATCCGCGCAACTACGGCAAGGTGAGCTTCCCGACGTCGGCCAAGTCGTCGGACCTGCGGCCATACACCAAGGGCACGCTGCTCCGCGAGGACGAGGAGCTCGAGGAGGACCTCGAGGACGACATCGAGGACGAGGAGATCGAGAACCTCGACCGCGTCCTCCCGCCCGAGGAGACCACCGAAGAGGCGTTCGAGGAGGAGACGGACGAGCTCGAGGAGCCGTAGACGGTCCGGCCCACTGGACTGGCCGCGGCTGCGCAACGTGGCGGCCGGCCCCGCGACGGGCATCTGCTCGTCTGCGACAATCCCGCCATGGCGGGCCGCTCTCTCCTCCTCCGCGCCGAGCCCGGGTTCTCCCTCCCGGCCTGGGAGCGCTTGGCGCCGCCGCCGCCTCCCGCGCTGATCGCCGCACGCCTCGAGGCCGCATCGGCGCCCGGCGACATCGTGCTGGACCCGTTCGGGCGCGGAGGGTGGATCGCGCGCGCCGCCATCGACCGCCAGCGTCGTGCAGTGAGCCTCGAGGGCACCGCTCTCGACAAGCTGCTCGCGGAGGTCGTCCTCCGGCCACCGGACCTCCGCCACCTCGACGCTGCGGTCCAGGCGCTTGCCGCCTCGGCCCGGCGCGAGACCAGCCTCAAGGCCTCGATCACCAACCGCTTCGCGAGCCGCTGCGCCACCTGCGACCGACCCGTCATCCTGGACGAGGTCACCTGGACGACCGAGGGCACCGATGACGACGGTCAGCCTGCAGGCCCGCGCCCCACCCGCAAGCACTACCGGTGCCCAGTGTGCCGCGATCAGCTCGGCGGTGGTGAGAACCGCCAGGCGCCGCTCGACTCGGCTGACATCGCCCGCGCGCTGGACCGCGACGACGACAACGCGAGGCCCCTACTCCGTGAGCGCTTTCCGACGCTCGAGGGCGGCGACGGCCTCGCCGACGAGCTGCTGGACCTGCACACGCCGCGTCAGCTGGCAGCGCTCGCGGCCATCCTCGAGCGCGTGGAGGGCGACCTGCGCGCCCGCTCGATCGAGTCGGCGCTGCGCCTCGCGCTCCTCCAGGCCGTGGTGCCGTCGAGCCGCCTAGCGGTCTCCGCCGGCCGGGTCGCCGCGCTCCGGATCAGCTCGGGCCACGTCAAGGTCCCGGGCGGGACGACGTGGCGGGAGCGCAACCCCTGGGTCGCGTTCGAGGACGGCATCCGGACCGTCCGCGGCTTCGTCCAGCGGCTGGAGGGTGCGTCATGGGGCCCGGTGACCGCACGGATGGGCGATGACCTGCGGAGCCTCGACGAGGGTGCCGCGACGGCCGTCCTCCGCCAGGACACGCCGGCGGGCCTGGGCGCGATCGGCATCGAGATGGAGCACTTGACCGAGACCGGCATCCGACCCCGGGTCCGGCTCGTGCTGGGCGCCACGCCGTTGCGGCCAGCCGCTGAGCGCCTCGCCTGGGCCTACCACAGCACGGCATGGGCGCTCGGCCGGGACGCCGCCGCCTCGCTGCCGCTCGAGCCCCTCTTCGGTCCCGCGGTGCGCCCGTCCTGGGCCTGGCAGGCCGCGGCCATCGCGCGCTCGCTGCGGGGGGTCGCGCCCGCCCTGGCCCGCGATGCCCGGACGATCCTGCTGCTCGAGGCTGAGGGGGCGGAGTCTCTGGTGGCCACCGCGCTCGGCGGCGTGGGGGCTGGTTACCGGCTGGTGTCGGCGCGCCTGCCCGAGCCGGGCAACGACGTCGCCGGGTCGGTGGAGTTCTCTCCCCCCGGCGCGGGCGCCACGGCCGGCGGGCCGCGCACCCGGGCCAACGTCGCCCTCGAGCCCGTCGACGGCCGACGCGGGCCGGCTGCGCCAACTGACCGCCTGTTCGCGCCTCCGGAGCGGGTCTCGTCGAGCAGTCCTTTCTCCGCTGACGAGGCGGCGCGCGCCGTGGTGGACGCCGCCGTCGACGTCCTCAAGCTGCGGGGGGAGCCGGTGAGCTTCGGCGGGCTCCTGGGCGAGATCCTCGTGGGGCTCGACCGGGCTGGCCACCTCCGCCGCCTCGTGCGGCCGCCCGCTGTGTCCCCGGCGCCCGAGGGGGAGCAGCCCGGCGATGCGCCCGCCGAGCCGGAGCTCGATCACGTCGAACGGCTGCTGGCGCTGGTCCGCGATGCCCTGGCAGGCACGGCCGGCCGGCGTCTCGTCCAGCTGGAGGACGAGCGCTGGTGGCTCGCCGAGCGGGCCGACCGCGACGCCGCAGCCGTGCCGCTGTCGGATCGGGTCGAATGGGCCGTGTTCAGCCTGCTCTCGGCTGCCGGGCCGATCTCCGAGGCCGCCTTCCTCGAGCGGATCAGCGGCCTGTTCACGGGTCCTGACCTCCCCGACGAGGGCTTGGTCCGCGCTTGCCTCGAGAGCTACCGCAGCATCGCCAGCACGCCCGAGCGACTGCTGACCGGGGATGACCTCGCCAAGCGCAGCCGGGAGCACAGCAGCCTGATCGCGGGCCTGGTCGAGCTCGGGCATCGCCTCGGCTTCTCGTGCTGGATCGGCGTCCGGCAGCAGAGCCGGCGTGTCGGGAGGCTGCCCCTCTCCGCCTGGCTGGACGGCCGCGAGGCCGCCGGTCCGCCGTACCTGGGCCGGATCCGCGCCGAGGAGCTCGAGGAGGTGGACGTGATCTGGTACGTCCGAGGACGGATGGCGTTCCTGTGGGAGGTGGAGTGGACCGCGATGCTGGGCGACACCGTGCTGCGGCGCCACGCGCGCATGGCACCAGACGACCGCGTCGTCCGCTTCTGCGTCGTCCTGCCCGAGCGCGTCGAGCTGATCCGCCACAAGCTCGAGCGCTCGCCGCTCCTTCGCGCCGAGCTCGAGAAGAGCGGCTGGCACCTGATGAAGGCCGACCACCTGCGCGACTGGATCGGCCGGGAGAGCGTCGCCATGGCCGACATGGAGGCCCTGCTGGGCCTCGACCCCGCGATCGAGCGCACGGGGGACCAGCTCTCGCTGTTCAGCGGCTGAGCCGGGCGGATCGCCAGCCGGACGGAGCCAGCCGTCCCTTGCGCGTGCCCGTCGCCAGCCGCGCAGGTCCCGGTACCATCCACCCAATCTCGCGCTCGCCCCGCGGGTGCACGGCGTCTCCGACTTCCGCGTCCCTGGAGAGAGGAATCGTGACCGAGCCCACCGCAACCGACGCCATCGCCGACCGCTTCTGGGAGGACCTGCTGGCGCTCCAGCCGACGCTCGCCACGATGTATGGCGACCACCGGTTCGACGACCGGCTCGAGGACCCCTCGCCAGCAGGCCGGGCGGCCGCGCTCGCGCGGGTCATCCAGGCGAGCGACGAGGCGAGGGCGGTGCCGGAGTCGGAGCTCTCCGTCGAGGACCGAATCACGCGGGACATGCTCGTGCTCGCGGCGGAGGTCGCCGCTCGCGAGGACGAGCTGGGCGTCCACGAGCTGCGTGCCGTCAACCACATGGACGGCCCGCAGCAGGTGCTCCCGCAAGTGCTGGGATGGCAGCCGGCGGAGACCGACGAGGCGCTCGACGCGCTGATCGGGCGGCTGCACGCGTATCCGGCGTACATCGACGCCGTCGGCGAGATCGCCCGTGAGGGCGTGGCCTCCGGCCTCACGGTCAGCCGCATCGTCGCCGCGCGAACCGTTGAGCAGATGCGCGCCATGCTCGAGGCGCCCGTTGAGCAGTCCGTGGTCGTGGGCGCGACACGCGTCGCCGACGATGCCGCCCGGCAGCGGGTGGTCGAGGCCGTCCGGGACGCGGTCAGGCCCGCGGAGGCGCGCTACCTCGAGATGCTCGAGGAGGTCTACCTGCCGGCAGCGCGCGACGACGACCACCCCGGCGTGTGCCACATGCCGGCGGGCGGGAGCCTGTACCGGCACTTCGTGAGGGCCTGGACGACGCTCGAGCTGGGCGCGGAGGAGATCCACCGGATCGGGACCGAGGAGTACGCCGCGATCGATGTCGAGCGCGACGAGCTCGCCCGGAGCGAGGGCTTCGACACCGTCGAGTCGTACCGCGCCACCCTCGTCGCCGATCCCGCCAACCGAGCCGCCAGCCGCGAGGAGCTGGTCGCCCGGGCGATGGAGGACATCGGGCGCGCGATGAGCGCGGCGCCGCGGGTGTTCGGCCGGCTGCCGCGGAGCACCTGCCAGATCACGCCCGTGGAGGCGTTCCGAGAGCGGGACATGGCGCCCGCCTTCTACTACTCGCCAGCGGCCGACGGGACGCGCCCCGGCACGTACTACGTGAACACGTACGACCTGCCGTCGCGGAACTTCCACAAACTGGCGCCCACCACGTACCACGAGGCCGTCCCGGGGCACCACTTCCAGATCGCGCTGGAGATGGAGCACCCGAGCCTCAACCGCTTCCGCAGGCTGGGCTCGCGCCTCCTCGGCGGAGCGTATGTCGAGGGCTGGGGCCTCTACAGCGAGCGCCTTGCCGACGAGCTGGGGCTGTACCGCAACGCCGCGGAGCGCCTCGGCATGCTCGACGCCCAGGCCTGGCGGGCGTCGCGGCTCATCGTCGACTCCGGCATCCACGGCCTGGGCTGGACCCGCCAGCAGGGGATCGACCAGCTGCTCAAGACGGGCCTCTCCCGGACGGACGCGGTGATCGAGACCGACCGATACATCTCCTGGCCGGGCCAGGCCCTGTGCTACACGCTCGGGATGCGCGAGATCCGGCGGCTGCGCCGCGAGCTCGAGGCCCGCGACGGCGACCGGTTCGACATCAAGGGCTTCCACGACGAGGTGATCGGGCACGGCTCGCTGCCGCTGGCGACGCTGGCCGCGCAGCTGCCGGGCTGGGTCAAGCCCAGGGCGTAGGGCCCGGCGCCGGGTCGCGAGCGCGTGGCCAGGCGGCCGCTCAGCCGGCGACTAGGAGTCGAACCCGACGCCCAGCGCGTCCATCGCGCGGAGGAAGACGCCCCGCTCGCCGCCGCTCGCGTCGGCTGCGATCACCGCGTCGCGCATCCTGGCGACCACGGGCGCGCGCACCGGCTCGGGCGGGATGGGCAGCGGCGCCGATCGAACGAACCGGAGGCGGAGCAGGTCGGACTGCGGCCGCAGGACCTTGTCCCGCAGGATGCCCGCGGCCCACCGGGAGGCCCCCACGCCCAGGCCCGTGTAGCCGAGCGCGTAGTGCACGCGCCCCCCGAGGACGTCCCCGAAGGTGGCGCAGAAGCGGGTCGTGGTGTCGATGGCGCCGCCCCACCGGTGGGTGAACCGGACGCCGTCGAGCTGCGGGAAGGTGGCCGCGAAGTTCCGCTCCAGCACGGCGAACGTCTCGGGCCGCCGGTCGTGGGCCGGGACGACGCGGTTCCCGGCGTGGTAGACGGCGTCGTAGCCACCCCACAGGATCCGATCGTCGGCGGACAGCCGGAAGTAGTGGAACTGGTTGCCGCTGTCGGACATGCCGTAACGGTCTGCCCAGCCGATCGCCGCCCGCTGCGCGGCCGTGAGCGGCTCCGTCATCAGCACGTAGTCGTATACCGGGACGAACAGGGGGCTCAGGCGGCGGAGCCACGCCGAGTGCGCGGACGTGGCGACGAGCACGTGGTCGGCCTCGACGACGCCGCTGCCGTCCACGAGCACCGTGACGCCGCCCGCCCTCCGCCTGAGGCCCGTGACACGGCTGTGCTCGAAGAGACGGGCCCCGCGGCGCTCGGCGGCCGACGCGAGGCCCCACGCGAGCTTCGCCGGGTTGACCATCACGCAGTGGTCACCGCTGAACCGGGCCCCGGCCAGCCAGCGCGGTGACGGCTGGAGCGACTGCACCGCGTCGCGATCGAGGAACGCTGCCTGCCCGCCGTGCTCAATGCTCGCCTCCACGTGGCGGCGCAACTCGTCCACCTCGTGCGGCTGCGCGGCCACCAGCAGCTGGCCGGTCGCCTCCAGCTCAGCGTCGATGCCCTCGGCGGCCACGAAGGCCACCAGCTCGGCGAGGTTCCGGCGGCCCTCCGCCTCGAGGAGGTCGATCTCGTCCGGGAAGTGCAGCATGCCGTTCGAGAGCCCATGGGTGAGCGACGCCTCGCAGAAGCCGCCGTTGCGGCCGCTGGCGCCTGAGCCCACGCGCTCGGCCTCGATGACGGCCACGCGGACGAGCGGGTCTGCGTCCAGCAGCGCGATGGCCGCCCACAGGCCCGTGAAGCCGCCGCCGACGATCGCCACGTCGACGGCGTGGCGTCCTCGGGCTGGGAGTCGGGCAGGCCCGGGGTCCGCAGTCGTCCACCAGAACGAGCCGCCGGCGGACGTGGTCGGGGGGCCGGAGTCAGCTGTCATCGCCTTCGAACCATACCTCGGATCTCACTCGGTTTCCGCCTCAGTGGTGCGATATCCGTGCCACTCTCAAGGATCAGGAACGAGATTCGTGTTGACTGGCGTCAAGACCATGTGGCACGATGCGAGACACCTGTTGCACAGCCCGCAACGCGCCCTGGCCACGCCGAGCGCCGTGCGGGGCCCCGGGCGCATGCACGTCCCTGCGGCGCGGGCCACTAGGCCCTCGGGGTCGACACCACGGAGGCATCATGACTGCCGAGCCCACCACACGACCCGCCCCGAAGCTCGCCCGCGCCAAGCAGGTCGAGATGTACCGCCGCGCAGCCAAGATCCTGCCCGGCGGCGCCGACTCGAACTTCCGCGCCTGGGGCGAGGACACGATCTACGTCGACCGGGGCAAGGGCGGCACGGTCTGGGACATCGACGGCAACGAGTACATCGACCTGCGGATGGGCTACGGCCCGGTGATCCTCGGGCACGGCGACGATCGCGTCGACGACTACGTCAACGAGCGGATGCGACTCGGCGTCTCGTTCTCGCTCACCAGCGAGGACGAGGTCGTGGCGATGGAGACGGTCAAGGAGCTCAACCCCTGGCTGGGCAAGGTCCGCATGACCGTGTCGGGCACCGAGGCCACGATGCATGCGATGCGCGTGGCGCGCGCCTATACGGGCAAGACCAAGATCGTCAAGTTCGAGGGGCAGTACCACGGCGTCCACGACTACGCGCTGGTGAGCGTGGCGCCGAACAACATGGCGGATCTCGGCAGCGAGGACAACCCGGTTGCGCTCGCGTGGGGACGCGGCATCCCGGAGGCCATCAGCAGGACCATCGTCCCCGCCCGCTACAACAACCTCGAGTTCCTGCGCCGGCTCTTCGAGCGGGAGGCCGACGAGATCGCGGCGATCATCGTCGAGCCCGTCCTCGGCAACGCCGCCGGCATCCTGCCGCAGCCCGGCTTCCACAAGGCGATGCGCGCGCTGACCGACGAGTTCGGCATCCTGCTGATCTTCGATGAGGTCAAGACGGGCTTCCGCTTCGCGCGCGGCGGAGCCGCCGAGTACTTCGGCATCACGCCGGACCTCGCGACGTACGCCAAGGCGATGGGCAATGGCTACCCGGCCGCGGCGTTCGGCGGGCGCGAGGAGGTCATGAGCGTCCTCCCGAGCAAGGTCAGCCACGGCGGCACCTACGCGGGCAACCGCGTCGCGGCAGCCGCCGCCCGCAAGACGCTCGAGATCCTGCGCGACACCGACGCCCTCGAGACCGTGCACGACACAGGGCGCCGGGTGCAGGCCGGCCTCAAGCAGGTCATCGACGCGAAGGGCCTGCCGTTCCACTTCACCGGCCACCCCGCGATGTTCAGCGTGATGTTCACCGACAAGGTCGCGACCGAGTATCGCGACTGGGCCAACACCGACCACGAGCTCTACGACGCCGTCGCGGTGGGCATGCACGCGCGCGGCGCGATGCCCGAGCCGGACAGCCGCGAGCCGTGGTTCATGTGCGAGGCGCACGCGGCGGGCGACACGGTCGACCGCATCGTCTCGATCTTCGCCGATTCCCTGTCTGCTGCCCTCGAGCTGCGCTCGCGGCACCAGCCGCTCCCGCATGAGACCGAGGTCGCCTACGGCCATCCCTCGGGCAACTGACCCGGTTCGCATCAGCATGGGCAATGAGGAGGAGACGCTCGCATGACGCTCGATGGGAACGCCGTCCGGTCGGTTGACCGCGCGGCGGCCCTCCTGCTTGCGCTGGGGGACAGTAGCGGCGAGGCAGGCGTGACCGAACTGGCGCGCCGGCTGGGGCTCCACAAGTCCACCGCGTCCCGGCTGCTGGCCACGCTCCAGAAGCGCGGCCTCGTGGAGCAGGACGAGGAGTCGGGCAAGTACCGGCTCGGGCTCGTGGTCATCCGCCTCGCTGAACGGGCCGAGTCGACGCTCGACCTGCGTGCGATCGCGATGCCCGAGCTCGACCGGCTGGCCCGGGCCACTCGGGAGACGACCGGCATCGGGGTGATGGACGGCGACCTCGTCATGACGGTCGCGCAGGCCGACGGCCCGAACCTGGTCGCGATGGGCGACTGGACCGGCCGCGGAGCGCCGCTCCACACGGTGGCGGCCGGCAAGGTCCTGATGGCGGCGATGCCGGAGCGCGACGTGGTCCGCCTCGTGAAGCGCGGGCTCGAGCGCTACACGGACCGGACGATCACGGGGCTGGAGCCGCTCCTCGAGGAGCTCGCCCGGGTCCGCCGACGCGGCTTCGCAACCGCGTTCGGAGAGTTCGACACGGCCCTCAACGCGGTGGCGGCGCCCGTCCACGACGCGCGCGGCCAGGTCATCGCAGCGGTGGACGTCTGGGGGCCCACCTACCGCGTGACCGCCAGCCGCGTCCCCGAGCTCGCCCAGGCGGCGCGGGAAGCGGCCGCGGCGGTTTCCGTCCGCCTCGGGGCCACGCCGTCCTGACCTGCGCCCCCACATCGGCCGCCTGGGCGGCCGATCCGGGCCAGGCGGCGTGACGCCCGGCTGGCCCCCCCACGCGCTGCCGCCCCGCGCTAACCTGCTCGCATGACCGTCCCGCGCGACATCCAGACCTGGATCAACCACGACCTCCTGCCGTGGCTGTACAACGTCGGGCGCGATGTCGTGGCGCCGATCGTGCTGATCGTCGTCATCGCGTTCATCGTCGTCGTCATCGCGGGCCATCTCGTCCGGGGCATCGTCAAGGCGGCCCTTGACCGCGAGACCACCGAGGGCACCGCGCAGGAGCTGTCGGCGGTCGAGGTCAAGAAGCGGATGGACACGCTCATCGCACTGCTGACGACGGTCATCCGCGCCTTCGTCGTGATCGTCGCCATCGTGATGATCCTCGGCGAGCTCGGGCTGAACATCGGCCCGGCCGTCGCCGGCCTCGGCATCGTCGGCATCGCCGTGGGGTTCGGCGCCCAGAGCCTGGTCAAGGACTACTTCAACGGGGCGCTCATCCTGCTCGAGAACCAGTTCAGCAAGGGCGACGTGGTCTCGATCGCGGGCGTGACCGGAACGGTGGAGGACTTCAGCCTGAGGCGGTCGACGCTGCGCGATCTCAGCGGCACCGTCTACACGATCCCCAATGGCCAGATCACCGTGGCCTCGAACATGACCCGCACCTGGGCGAGGATCAACCTCGACGTCAGCGTCGCCTACGGCACCGACATCGAGTACGCGACCAAGGTCGTCGACGAGGTGGGCAGGGGCCTCGCTGGCGACCCCGCCTGGCGGCGCCGCGTCCTCGAGCCGCCGCATGTCGAGCGGGTCAACGCCCTCGCTGACAGCGGGATCACCCTCAAGGTCCTGGGCGAGGTCCGCGCGAGCGAGCAGTGGGCCGCTGCCGGCGAGCTCCGCAAGCGGCTGCTCGTCGCGTTCGCCGAGCACGGGATCGAGATCCCGTTCCCGCACCGCGTCGTGATCACGCGGCGCGAGGATGCCCCGGCGCCGCCCGAAAGCGCGCCCTCCGCCGACGAGTCCGCGGCCGGCGCTGACTGAGGCCGCCGTCCGGTCCCGGCGACCGTCGGCCACCGCAGCGGGCGGACGACTGGACTGGCCGGCGCACGCGTAGAATGGCCTGCGCCAGTGCACAGCCGGGAGGGTTCCGTGAGCGATGCGCCGAAGGTCCCCATCCAGGGCCCGGGTTCGAGGGTCTCTCCCGTCGCTGTCGTGCCCTGGCGGTTGTCTGGCAAGAGGATCCGGCGACGGCTGCGCGACACCGTCACCAGCAGGACCACCGCCGTCGCGGGCATGATCCCATCCAACCCGGGCAGGGCGGAGGACTGAGCGCATGCCGTTCGGCTTCCTGCGGCGCAAGCGCGCCGGGGATTCCAAGGCCGCGAGGGAACCGGCTGACGTCGACGCGATGCACCGCGGCGCCCCGCGCGGCGTGGCATTCACGGCCATCACGGAGGACTGGCGCCTGCGCGGGCGGATGCAGATCTCAGGGCGCCTCTCAGACGCGCTCAACAAGCGCGAGGCGATCGCCATCACCGACGTGTCGTGGGGCGCCCCGGAGGCAGGCGCCGCGCTGGAGCCAGCGCCAGGCCTCAAGAGCGTGGACCCGTACGACCTGATCCTGGTGACCGCGAGCGAGGACAGCCTGCCTCCGCTGTCCGATGCCGAGCGCAGTGCGCTGAAGCTTCACAGGGTGCCCTACACCGTGGCGCTCGAGGTGCCCCCATTCCGGGTGAGTGGCACGGTCTACATGCATCCGGGCTCGGAGCCGGACCGCCTCCTCGACCGCTCCACCGAGATGTTCGTGCCGGTGGTGGACGCCGTCGCCCAGTTCAACGAGCGGCGGGTCAGCGAGGGGAATGAGGAGGTGATCCTGGTCAACCGCTTCTACCTTCGAGGCGTCGCCTTGGTCGACCAGTCAGCGGGTGGGCAACCCGCACGCCGGGCAGATTCGCCCGCAGAGGGCGACTGAGGACCGCCTCGGCGGCTGGTGAGAGCTGGCTGCCCGGCTGGCGGCGGGGCGATCAGGTGCGGGCGGCCATCTGGCGGCCGAACAGGCGCAACCCCTGCTTGGCCGGCTCCGTGACCTCGGCCACGCCCAGCACGCGGTCGGCGAGGGAGAGGAACTCCTGGGTGATCTTCTCGCGGGGGGCCATATCGGCGAGGGTCCGGCCCTCGTTGAGCGCCCGCACGACCAGCATGCCGCCAGAGCGGATCTGTCCGAACGCCGACAGGCCGAGCGCCCGCTCCAGGTCCGCCACCGAGACGCCGCTCTGGGCGCGGTTGATGACCAGTGACAGGCGGTCTCGGACGCCGAGCTCCTCGGCCACCTCGACGAGCTTGATCGCGGCCCGGATCGCGGGCAGGTCGGGCGTGACAGGGACCATGATCCTGTCGGCCGTGTCGAACACCGAGCGGTTGAGGGGGCTGTACGAGGGGTGGAGGTCGACGATCACCACCTCGAACGAGCGGCGGACCTGTGCCAGCGCCTGGGCGACGCGCGCCGGCTCCAGCAGCTCGGTGTGGATGGGGCTCGACGAGAGCGCGAGCACCCTGAGGCCGGACTGGTGGGACGAGGCCTGCTCGTCGAACGAGAGCGAGGGCCCGCCGTCCAGCTCGTCGCGCCACGCGTCGACCACGGTCCCCACGCCGTCCATGCCGAGGGAGCTGGGGATGTGGCCCGTGACCGTGTCCGCGTCCACCAGGAGGACGCGCTTGCCGCGCGCCGTGAGCGCCGCTGCGAGGTTGACCGCGATCATCGTCTTGCCGACGCCGCCCTTGGGGTTGAACACCGCCACCAGCTGGCCGCGGGGCTTCCAGTCGCCGCCGTCGAGTCCAGACGAGGTCACCGGCACGCCTTCGTCGGCGGCGGATCGGATGACCATCGCCTCGACCCGCCAGCGGATCGATTCCGCGGAGTAGGGGCGAGTGAGGTACTCGTCGGTCTCGTGCCCCGCGGACTCGAGATCGAGGCGGTCGAGCGTCTCCGGGTGCACCACGAGCAGGCACGGGATGTTGCGGGACCCGTGGAGGATCTCCCAGGCGCGGGTCGCCTCCTCGGGATCGCCCTCGACGTCGACCACGCCCACCGCGATGTCGCGGCGGGTCGCGACGAGGTCGGCGAGCTCGGCGGAGTCGTCGACGGTCAGCGGGTCGTAGCCGGCCTTGCGCAGCTCATCGACGACGGGCGTGCGCTCGACTCTCGGGAGGAGGACGGCGATTGCGGCGTGTGCGGCTGTCGGGGACACGGGTCGATCAGCCCTCCGCCTCGGGGTCGTGGGCGGTCACGGAGACGACCCCGTCGCCGGTGGCAACGACGCGCGCGGCGAACCCGGGCATGGTCGGGATGGCGTCCCGGAACGAGACGTCCGGCCGATGGGTGACGTTGAAGATGAACTCGCCGTCCGGGCCGGAGGCGACCGCCACTGCCGTGACGCCCGACAGCCGCCCGAGGTGGCGCTTGAAGGACGCGATGCTGGCAACTGACACCAGCCCGGTGACCACCACCTGGCTCGTGCGCGGATCGTCGCTGGCGGAGCCCTCGGCGTGGCCGGGGAGCAGGCTCGCCAGGCGGTCCTGGTACGACTCGGTGTCGAAGCCGCCGGCGTCCACCCGGGCTGACAGCGCGGCCTGCGCCTCTGGGTCGGCCTCCTCGCTCCGCTGGCTTGTGCGGCCCGCGACGAGTTCCGCCGCCGTCTCGGCGACGTCTGCTGCGGCCTCGGCCGTATCGGCGGACTCGGCAGCGGCCTCAGCCGCCACCACCGCCTCGGCGGCGGCCTCGAGGGCCGCCATGATCGAGCCGCGGTCGACCGGTTCACCGGCCTCGGCAGGCGTGGGGAACCCCTCCGGCACGTCGCCGGCGGCCCAGCGCGGGACGTCGTCGCCATCGGCGATCCAGATCTCGCCGGCGTCCGAGACGGCCTCGGTCTCGGCTCCTTCCGTGTCGCCCTCGACCGTGCCGGACGCTGCCTCGTCGGCCGACGGGATCTCGTCGCTGTAGCCGAGGGCATTGGCGATCCGATCGTCGCTGATGACGATCTCGCCCGCCGCGTCGTCGGGGTCCGCTGCCTCCGCCTCGGCCACCACCTCTGCTTCTGCCTCTGCTTCCGCGTCGGCGGCGGCCTCCTCTGCCTCGGCGGCTGCGTGGCGTGCCGCGGCACCTTCGATCGGGAGGCTCTCGAGGTCTGTGAGGTCCTTGAGGCCCGGCGGCTCGGGCATCGACTCGGCCATCGTCGCGAGGCGAGCCGGGTCGTCCTCGGCAGCGAGTCGCTCGAAGTAGGCATCCATCGCCTCTCGGAATCCGGCGACGGTGCTCTCCACCTCTGCGCAGCGGTCCTCGATGGCGGCGGCGTGGTCAGCGATCTCCTGCTCCAGCAGGTGCTTGCGATCGCCGATCCTGCTGTCCGACTCCTCCTTGATCCGCGCGATCTCGGCCTTCGCCCAGTCGCGGATCGCCGAGACATCCTCGTCCGACTTGCGGCGCAGTGCGACGGCCCCCTCTTCGCTCCGGGCCCGGATCGACTCGACGATCTCCTTCGCCTCGGCGTCGAGCTGGGCCAGCTGCTGGTCCCTGGCGGACTCGGTCGTCGTCCGGATCGCGGCCGCCAGCTCAGCGATCAGCTTGCTCGACTTCTT
>JBJKRU010000233.1:0-22636 GCA_046704485.1 Candidatus Limnocylindrales bacterium
CCGACCCCCCAGTCGGGCTCGACCTGGTACGTGGTGACCGCCGTCAACGGCGTCCCGGTCAGCGCCGCGTACGGCGCGTCCGCCCTCTACGCCGCCACCGGGGTGCTCACGGCGGCCCCGACGACAACCCAGCTCGCCTCGACCGTCACGTTCTACGGACGGGGCAGCGGCCAAGGCGTCGGCATGTCGCAGTACGGCGCGCTCGGGCGTGCGCTTGCCGGCCAGGACGCTTCCACGATCCTCGCCCACTACTACCAGGGCACGACCGTCGGGCAGCTCGGGACCAACCCCTCGGTGCGCGTGCTGCTCGAGGACGAGACGGCCACCCAGAGCTCTCCGCTCACGGTGTACGGAAGGGGCGGGCCCTGGTCGATCGACGGCATCGCCCCCTCGCTGCCGGCCGACGCACGAGCGACCGTGTACCAGACCGGCACGGGCTGGCGCGTGGTCGTGGACTACGCGGGTAGCGTGCTCGTCAACGCGGCCGCGCCCGCCACCGTGAACTTCCGGCCCGCCTCGACCGCCACGACCATCCAGATCGCCTCGATGGCCTCCTACTACAACCAGTACCGCGGCGTGGTGAGCGCCCTGATCCTCAGTTCGTCCAAGGCGCGTCTGATCAACGTGGTCCCGATGGAGGACTACCTGCGCGGCGTGGTGCCCGCGGAGATGCCCTCGACCTGGCCGCTTCAGGCGCTCGAGGCCCAAGCCGTCGCCGCGCGCTCGTACGCCGCCTTCCACCTCCATCCCGCCAGTGGCACGTTCGACCTGTACAACGACACCCGCTCGCAGGTCTACCTCGGCGTGCTGACGGAGCGCCCGACGACGGACGCAGCCATCGCCGCAACCGCGGGACAGGTGGTCATGAGCGGGTCCCAGGTCGCCAACGCGCTCTACAACTCGGCCGCTGGCGGGGCGACCGAGGACAACCAGCTCGCCTTCGTCTCGCCGACGGGCGCGATCGTGGCGACCCCCGTGAGCTACCTGCAGGGGTCCCCGGACCGCAATAGCGCGGGCGTCCCGTACGACGCCTCGTCCCCGTACGCGACGTGGCAGACCGCCAGCTACTCGCTGGCCTCGCTGTCCGCGATCTTCGGCGCCGACTCCAGCACCAACGTCGGGAACATCACCTCGATCGTGCTCTCCAACCGGGGGGTGTCGGGCCGGCTCATCAGCGTCACGCTGAACGGGAGCGCGGGCAGCAAGACGGTCTCCGGCACGGTGTTCGTGGCGGTGTTCAACGCCCATCGGCCGGCCGGCGACCCGGCCATGATGAGCACGCTGCTCGACGTCGCGCCGATCCCCTGAGGGCAGGCACGGCCCGTGACGGCGGGCGCGTCCCGCGCGCCCGCCCCCGCATCCAGCGCTGCGACCCCTACGATGTCATGACACGCAGCGGATGGGGTGTCGACGACAGTGCGGTTCGGGGCAGCGTTCTGGGTCCAGCGCACGGACTGGCCGTCGCTGCGCGAGGCCGTGCTGCGGGCCGAGGTGGCCGGGTTCGACGACCTGTGGGTTGACGACCACCTCCTCTCCGACGAGGCCGACTGGCCGGACCCCAAGCTCGAGGGCTGGACGACGCTGGCGGCGCTGGCCGCGATCACCCGCCGATCCCGGCTCGGGCTGATGGTGGGCGCCAACACGCTGCGCAACCCGGGCCTCGTGGCGAAGATGGCGACGACGGTTGACCACGTCTCGGGCGGGCGCGCGATCCTTGGCCTCGGGGCCGGCTGGTTCGAGCGCGAGCACGCCGCCTTCGGATTCGACTTCGGCGCCAGCGTCGGCGAGCGGCTTGACCGGCTGGGCGAGGCCGTGCCGCTCATCCGCCGCCTGCTGGACGGCGAGGAGGTGACGCACGAGGGCCGCTTCTACCGCTTCGACCGCGCGGTCTGCGCGCCGCGGCCGGTCCAGGCGCGCCTGCCGATCCTGATCGGCGGGTCGGGGCCGCGCAAGACGCTGCCGCTGGTGGCCCGGTCTGCCGACATGTGGAACGCCTACGGCACGCCCGACGAAGTGGCGGCGTCGTCAAAGCTGCTGCGCGCCGCCTGCAGGGCGGCAGGCCGCGGCGACCGTGAGGTGGAGCGCACCGTGAACCTCAACGCCGTGGTGCGGCGTGACCGAGCCGAGGCCGAGGCAGCGTGGGACGGCTGGCTCCGCGAGCACCGGCCGCAGGGGAACGAGGACCGGCTCGGCGCGGGTGGCTCGGTGTCGGACGTGGCTGCGGTGCTTCGCGCCTACCGCGACGTCGGCTTCGCCCACGCGGTGCTGATCTTCCGCTCGCCCTGGGACCTCGCGACGATCGACCGGCTGCCCGACCTCCGGGCCGAGCTCGGGGCCTGATGGACGCCGACGCCCGCTTCGTCGCCGACGCGGAGGTGCGCGCCAACGGCGGCGAGATCGTCTACCGCGGTGCGCTGCGCGCGGACGACCCGCACTGGCCGGCCGAGGCGGCGCGCCTGCACCGGGGGCTGCGGATCCGCGACCTCGCCGACCCCGACCCCAAGGGCTGGGTCGCGCTGGTGTTCCCCGACGGCTCCGTGCGGATCTCGCCCCGGCTGGCGCGCGACTTCTGGTTCACCGCGGCAGACCGGCGGGACGGGATGCGGTAGGGGCGGATCGTTCAGGCCCCGGAGTGGTCGTCGCTCAGCGCGCGGCAACCGCCGCCGCAACCTCGGGCTCGCGGGAGGCATCGCGCGCCGAGAGCCGCTGCGCGACCCGCTCGGCGGCCGCCTGGCCCTGCGCGATGCAGTCCGGCAGCCCGACTCCGCGGTACGAGGCGCCCGCCAGGGTGACGGCAGGCCACGCCTCCATCGCCGCCTCGATCGCCGCGACGCGCTCCAGGTGGCCCACGGTGTAGCGGGGCATGGCGCGCTCGTAGCGGGCCGTCCGCACCAGCACCGGCTCGCCGCTGATCGCGAGTGCCTGCTCAGCGTCGGCGCGGGCCGCCGCCACCAGGGCCGCGTCGGGCAGGGAGGTGGCGTCGCCCTCGTCGCGGACGAACATCCGCAACAGGACGGTGCCGGCAGGAGCGCGGCCCGCCCACTTCTCCGACGACCACGTGCACGCCGCGATCTGCCCGCCCTCCGACCGGGGCACGAGGTACCCGTGTCCGACCAGCTCGCGGCCCACGCGGCCTCGCGGGTATGCCAGCGTGACGAGCACCGACGTCCCGTGCGGGATCGTGTTCAGGCGGCGCGCGGCCTCTGGCAGCGGCCCGGCGAGCAGCGCGGATGCGGCGTTGGCCGGCGTTGCGACGACCACCGCGTCGAATCGGGCATGCGTCCCGTCGGCGAAGCCGACCGCCACGCCCGCTCCCGACGGCTCCAGTGACCGCACGCCGAGGCCGGTGCGCAGCTGTGTGCCCGCAAGCGCCGCCGAGGCGGCGACAGCCGAGGTCAGCCACTCGAGGCCGCCCCGCAGCGACACGAACGCGCCCAGCGGCTTGGCGCCGGGGCTCGCTGCCGCCCGTTTGGCCGCCGCGGCACGCATCTTCCTGCCGTCTGCCAGCCCGGCGAGCAGCAGGCTCCGGTGCTCGCGTTCGGCCGTCCTGAGCGTCGGCACGACCGCGTCGAGTGACAGCTCGTCGATCGGCGTCCCGTACACGCCGCCCACGAGCGGGCCGGCGAGACGCTCCACCAGCGGATTGCCGAGCCGATGCCGCAGGTACACGCCGACAGCGATGTCCTCGTCTGGCATGGAGCGCGGCGCAGCCAGGTCCCTTGCCATCCGCACCTTCTCTGGCCACGAGAAGAGCGGCGTCAACGCGAACGGGAGCGCCCTGGTCGGCAGCACGAGGCCGAGGCCCTCGGGCATCGGCACGAGTCCGCCGCGATGGCGGATGTAGACCGTCCGCGTCCCCGCGGTGCCCACCAGCGAGTCGCCGAGGCCGAGTTCTCGGACGAGCGCGATCCCCGCCGGCCGCGTGGACAGGAACGAGTCCGGGCCGTGCTCGATCGTGAAGCCGTCCGCGTGCTCGGTGGACACCTTGCCGCCGAGCCGCGGGCCGGCCTCCGCCAGCACCACGTCGATGCCGTCGCGGGCGAGCGACCGGGCCGCGACCAGCCCGGTGATCCCGCCGCCGACAACGAGGACGCCCATCCGGGCCTCAGGCCATGCCGTAGGCGGGGACGTTGCCGCTCGGCACGTACGGGCACAGCGGGTCGGACTCGAGGGGGTCGCCGGTCCACATGTACGCGCGCGCCCGCGAGCCGCCGCACACCCTCGCGTACTCGCACATCCCGCAGCGTCCCTTGAACCCCTCGGGGGTGCGCAGGGCCCTCATCGTCTCGTGATCGCGGTACAGGTCCACGATCGACGACGACCGGACGTTCCCCAGCGGGACCGGCAGGAAGCCGCTCGGGTTGACGGTGCCGTCGTGGCTGACGAACACGATGCCGTTGCCGTCGCGGATGCCGAACCCGCGCCCGACCGAGGTGTTCGCGATCGCCTCGTCGTCCATGCCCGCCGCGTGCCACGCCTTGATCGCCTGGCGCCGGTAGTGGGTCGCCTCGGTGGTCTTGACCTGGAACGGCGCGGTCTTGGCCAGGTCCAGCAGCCACAGGTTGAGGCGCTCGGACTCGGCGGGGCTGATCTCCTTGAGCTCGCTCCCCCGCCCCGTCGTGATCAGCATGAACAGGCTCCAGCGCATGACGTCCATGCGCGTGAGGAGCTCGTACACGGCCGGCAGGTCGGGCAGCGTCTCGTCGGTGACCAGCGTGTTCACCTGGATCGGCAGGCCCACCTCGTTCGCCCACTTCGCTGCCTGGAGCGTCTTGTCGAACGTGCCCGCGACGCCGCGGAAGCCGTCGTGGCGCTCCGCGTCGGAGCCGTCGATCGAGAGCGAGATGTTCTGGATCCCAGCCTCGTGCAGGCTGGCGAGGACCTCCTTGGTCAGGAGCGGCGTGGCGGCGGGGGCCAGCGAGCAGCCGATCCCCCGGTCCGTCGCGGCACGGACCAGATCGTGGAGGTCGGGGCGGTTGAGCGGATCCCCGCCGGTGAACACAACGTGCGGGAACGGCCGGCCGAACTTGACGACCTCGTCGAGGAGCCGGTAGCCCTCCTCGGTCGTCAGCTCGCGCGGGTCACGTTCCGGCTGGGCGGTTGCGCGGCAGTGGCGACAGGCGAGGCCGCACGCGAGCGTCGTCTCCCAGTACACGAGCATCGGGGCCCGCGAGTAGACGTACCCCTCCGCACGGACAGCGCCGACGCCCGTGATGCCCGGGTGGCCGGGGTGGCCGCCGCCGGGGTGGCCGCCAGGATGGCTGGGGTGTCGGGGTTCGATCGTCGCTGTCACGGAGACGCTCCTCTCACGCGGTCGCGGGCAGGCCCAGCGCCGCGAGCGCGACGTCGGCCAGCCCGGCGATGAAGACGGGGTCGGTGTTCATGGATCGGGCGCGCTCGAGGTGGATCCCGACTTCGCGCGCCACGCCCTGCGCCTCGATGTCCAAGTCGTACAGGACCTCAAGATGGTCGGCGACGAAGCCGACGGGCCGGACGGCGAGCTCGGTGACGCCGCTGGCGGCCAGCCGCCGGATCTCGGCCAGGATCTCGGGACCCAGCCAGGGCTCATCGGTGCGGCCGGCGGACTGGAACGCGAACGTGTAGTCGGGACGGGCGACGGCCTCCGCCACGAGCCGCGCCGTGCGGGCGAGCTCGTCCGGGTACGGATCCCCCTCGGCCACCACGCGGGCGGGGAGGCTGTGGGCGGTGAACATGAGCGTCACCGCGCCCGGGTCTTGGAAGCGGGCGAGCATCTCGCGCGTCGTGTTCGCGAGCGCCTCGATGAACCGCGGCGCGTCGTGCCAGCTGTCGACGAACACGATCTGCGGCGGGTTGCCCAGTCCCGCCAGGCCCGCGTCGACGGCGCGCCGATAGCCGGCCGCGTTCGAGCTCTTCTGGGGCGCCAGCGGAATCGCCACGATCCGCTCCGCGCCGTCGGCCGCTATCTGGCGCACCACGTCGCCGATCCGCGGCGCGATGTGGCGCATCGCGGCGTGGACTGGAACCGGCGCGCCCCGTGCGGTGAGCTCCGCCTGCACAGCGGCACGCTGCTCGCCCACGATCCTCGAAAGCGGCGAGCCGCCACCGATCGCCTGGTAGCGGCCCTTGAGCTCCTCGAGCAGGTGGGGCGGGGGCGGCGATCCGCGCCGGATGTCCGTGTAGTACGCCTCGACCTGGTCGAGCCTGTCGGGACTGCCGTAGGCCATCAGCAGCACGGCGTCTCGGGTCACCGGGACGCTCCGTGGCCGTGGACCAGGCCGACGAGGCGGCGGAGGTGGTCGGGGTCGGTGCCCGGCAGCACGCCGTGGCCCAGGTTGAACACGTGGCCGGGGCGGCGGTCGTTCTGTTCGAGGATCCAGCGGGCGGCCTCCTCCACCGCGTCCCACGGGCCGAGCAGCAGCGACGGATCGAGGTTGCCCTGCACAGCGCGGTCGCCGACGATGCGGCGACCGTCCGCGAGCGCGATCCGCCAGTCGAGGCCGATCACATCGCCGCCCGCCGACGCCTGCAGGCCAAGGATCCCCGCAGTGCCCACGCCGAAGTGGATCGACGGCACACGGAGCTGGGCGATGCCCTCGAAGAGGCGCCGCATGTGCGGCCACAGCCCGCGCTGGTAGTCGAGCGGCGAGAGTCCCCCGACCCAGCTGTCGAACACCTGGACGGCCTCGACGCCAGCCGCCACCTGCGCGCCGAGGTAGGCGATCGTCGCGTCGACCAGGCGATCCACCAGCCGCGCCCAGGTCTCCGGGTCGGCGTGCATGAGCGCCTTGGTCTTGTGGAACTCGCGTGACGGTCCGCCCTCGACGAGGTAGCAGGCCAGCGTGAACGGCGCGCCCGCGAAACCGATCAGCGGCACGGGCGACTCCCGGCGGATCAGCGTGATCGCCTCCAGGAGCGGGGCCACCGCCGTCTCCGGCTCGAACGCCCGCAGGGCGGCCACGTCCGCAGGCGTCCGGACGGGGTGCTCGATGACAGGCCCATGCCCCTCGACGATGTCGAACGCAACGCCCATCCCGGCCAGGGGCGTCGTGATGTCCGCGAAGAGGATCGTGGCGTCCACGCCTAGCCGGCGGACCGGCTGCAGGGTGACCTCGGTGCAGAGCGCCGGGTCCCGGGTGATCTCGAGCAGCGTCGCCCGCTCGCGGATGGCACGGTACTCGGGCAGTGCCCGGCCCGCCTGGCGCATGAACCACACCGGCGTCGCGTCCACGGGGGCGCCCCGCAGCGCTCGCAGGAAGCGGGCTTCGGGCCGCGCGACGCGGTTGCCGGCATCCGACAGCGCGGCCGGGGACGCGATCCTGGTCACGCGCGGAACGCCTTCTGGGCGGCGGCGACCGTCGCGTCGATGTCGGCGTCGCTGTGCCCGGCGCCCAGGAACCACGCCTCGAACTGCGAGGGCGGCAGCAGCACACCCTCGTCGAGCATGGCGCCGAAGAAGCGCGCGAACGCGTCACGGTCCGACGCCAGCGCCTCGGCCGCGTTGCGCGGCCGCGTCGGCCGGAAGAACACGGTGAGCAGCGAGCCCACCCGGCTGACGGCCACCTGGCGTCCGGCCGCGGCCGCGGCGTCGCGGAGCCCCGCCTCGAGCTGCGCCCCCGCCCGCTCAAGGCCCTCGTAGACCGACGGGCTGAGCTGGTCGAGGGTCGCGGCGCCCGCCGCCATCGCGAGCGGGTGTCCGGACAGCGTGCCCGCCTGGTAGACCGGGCCGTCGGGGGCGATCAGCCGCATCAGATCCGCCCGGCCGCCGTAGGCGCCCACCGGCATGCCGCCGCCGATGATCTTGCCCAGGGTCGTGAGGTCGGGCCTGACGCCGAACAGCTCCTGCGCGCCGCCCTTCGCCACGCGGAAGCCCGTGATGACCTCGTCGAAGATCAGCAGGGCGCCGTTGGCCTCGGTGAGCCCGCGGAGGAGCTCGTGGAACCCGGGGTCGGGCGGGATGACGCCCACGTTCGCCACCACCGGCTCCACGATCACGCACGCGATCTGGTCGCGGAACGTCTCGAAGGCCGCCGCGATCGCCTCGGCGTCGTTGAACGGCACGACGATCGTGTCGCGGGCCGCGCCCTGGGTGACGCCAGCCGATCCGGGCATCGCCAGCGTCGCGAGGCCCGACCCCGCGTCCACGAGGAGGCTGTCGCCGTGGCCGTGGTAGCCGCCCGCGAACTTGACCACGAGATCACGGCCGGTGGCGCCCCTGGCGAGGCGGATCGCGCTCATCACGGCCTCGGTGCCCGAGGAGACGAAGCGCAGCCGCTCCATCGAGGGCATCGCGGCCCGGATTCGCTGGCCGAGCCCGATCTCGAGCGGTCCCGTGGCGCCCAGGGCGAACCCGTTGAGCGCGGCGTCGCGGACCGCGTCGACGACCTTCGGGTGCGCGTGCCCGAGCAGCGCTGGGCCCCACGAGCCGATGTAGTCGAGGTACTCGTTGCCGTCGGCGTCGGTGACGCGCGAGCCGGAGCCGGCGGTGAGGATCAGCGGCGGCCGGCCCACGGACCTGAACGCCCGGACAGGGCTGTTGACGCCACCCGGGAACAGGCCGTCGGCATCCTGGCGGAGGAGGGCCTGGCGGCTTCCCGGCGCGACCGCCGGCTCCAGGGGCGTGTCGAGCGGCATCACCAGGCCTCCCGGGCCCAGGCGGCGAGGTCGGCGGCGGCGTAGGAGATCACGAACCCGGCACCGGCCCGCAGGATGGAGGTGGTCGACTCCGTGAGCGCGCGGCGGCGGTCGAGCCAGCCGTTGCGGGCGGCCGCCTCGATGGCCGCGTACTCACCGCTGACCTGGTAGGCGCCGATGGGCACGTCGAAGCTCGCGCGGGCCGCGGCGAGAATGTCGAGCGACGGCATCGCGGGCTTGACCAGCAGCATGTCGGCGCCTTCGGCGAGGTCGTTGACCATCTCGAGCATCGACTCGCGGCCGTTCGCCGGGTCCATCTGGTAGCCGCGCCGGTCGCCGAACGACGGCGCCGACCCCGCCGCATCGCGGAACGGTCCGTAGAAGGCGGACGCGGTCTTGGCCGCGTAGGCGAGGATCGCCGTGTCGGTGAAGCCGCCGCCGTCGAGTCCGTGGCGGATGGCGGCCACCTGGCCGTCCATCATCGCGGACGGGGCCACGATGTCCGCCCCCGCCTTGGCCTGCGAGGCCGCCGTGCGCGCGAGCAGCTCGATCGTGGCGTCGTTGTCGACGCGCCCGTCCTTGAGGAGCGGGCCGCAGTGGCCGTGGTCCGTGTACTCGCACAGGCAGGTGTCCGCGATCAGGACGAGGTCCGGGTCCGCGTCGCGGAGCCGGCGCAGGGTCTCCTGGACGATCCCGTCCTCGATCCAGCCCCCCGACCCGATGCTGTCCTTCTCGGCCGGCAGCCCGAACAGGATCACGCCACCCACGCCGAGACTCGCGAGCGCCCGCACATCCTTCTCGGCCTCGTCTGGCGTGACGCGCTCGACCCCGGGCATCGAGCCCACCGGCTCGCGCAGCCCCCGGCCGGGGAAGACGAACAGGGGCGCGACCAGCTGGCGCGGGTGGATCCGCGTCTCGCGCACGAAGGACCGGAGCGCCTCGGTGCGGCGCAACCGCCGGAGGCGGTGGGCCGGGTCCGGGAGCGGGACCGCCGCGTCGGCTGGGGATTCGGTTCGGTCGGCGAGAAGGCTCATCGGGTGGCTCCGGTGACTGGTTCCAGGTCGGGGAGGGCGTGATCGGCGTGCCCCAGCGGGGCGGCGACCCCGAGGGCGGACGCCGTGAAGGCGGCAAGGTCTGATGTCGCGGGCGACGGCGCGACGAGGACCGCCGTGAATCCGGCAGCGCGCGCAGCGCCGGCCGTGGCGGTGCCGGCCGCGATCACGGGCGTCGCGGCGAGCCGCTCTCGGGCCGGTCCCACCGCCAGGGAGAGCAGGCCTCGGGCGGTGGAGCCGCTGGTCAGCACAAGGGCGTCGAGCGGGCCGTCCTCGAGGGCGGCCGCCAGCAGCGGGACGGACGCGTCCGGCGCCTCTGCGGTCTGGTACGCCACCACGCTGGTCACATCGGCGCCCCGGCCGGCGAGGATCTCCGCGAGGCGCCCGTCCGCGATGTCGGCGTGCGGCAACAGCACGCGCTCGCCGGCCCGGACCGGGAGCTCGCGGGCAAGCGTTTCGCCGTCGGCCGATGACGGGACGAAGATGTCGGCGAGTCCCGCGCCGCGGAGGACGTTCGCGGTGGCGTCGCCCACGGCGGCCCAGCGAACCGTGGACGCCTCCAGGCCGGCTCGGCCCGACGCGTCCAGCGTCGCGCGCGCCGCGTTCGCCGACGCGACCACGATGGTCTGGGGCGGAACCGCGCCGGCGAGCCTCATGTCGAGTGCGCTGCCGGCGGCGGCGAGCCGGATCTCGATGGCGGGCACGTGGACGGCCTCGACACCGCGGGCGCGGAGGCCGGCCATGAGCTCGCCCTCCTGGCCGGCAGGCCGAGCGACGAGCACCCTCGGCGCCGTGCGCAGGGCCACGATCCGGGCGGCGAGGCGCTCGGCAAGGGCTGCCCCCTCGGCAGCGGGGGCACTGCCCCGGACCCAGACGACGCTGGCCGCCTCGATCTGGCGGTCTTTCGCCGGCACCCACGTGCGGGCGGCCCCGGCGAGCAGCGTCAGGTGGTCGCCGTCGACCGAGCCGATCGCACCGATCGGCGAGCGGCAGCCCCCGCCGGTTGCGGCGAGGAACGCGCGCTCCGCCTCGACCGCCGCCCGGGTGGCCTCGTCGTCGAGCTGCGCGACGGCCGCGATCGCCTCCGTGTCGCCAGCACGGACCTGGACCGCGAGGGAGCCCTGGCCGGGTGCGGACGGGACCGTGTCCGACGGGAGGACCTCGTCGATGCGGTCCGCTCGGCCGAGGCGGGTCAGGCCGGCCACGGCCAGCACGAGCGCGTCCGAATCGCCGCGGTCGAGCTTGGCGAGGCGCGTGTCCACGTTGCCGTGCAGCGGGTGCAGCTGGAGGTCGGGGCGCAGCGCTTGCAGGAACGCCACCCGTCGGGGGCTGTCGGTGCCCACGCGGGCGCCCTGCGGCAGCGTCGCGAGCGTGGTGCCGCGGACGCGGCAGACGAGCGCGTCACGCGGGTCCTCGCGCGGCGGGTACGCAGCGATCACCAGCCTGTCGGGCTCGGTGGTGGGCACGTCCTTCGCCGAGTGGACAGCGAGGTCGACCCGCTCGTCGAGCAGCGCCCCGACGATGCGGGCGACGAAGGCGCCCTCGCCCCAGGCGGTGTCGGCCGGCCGATCGTCGCCCTCGGTCCGGATGACCTCGATCTCGGTCGGCACGCCGTGCTCTGCGAGCCGGGCAGCCACCCATCGTGCCTGGACGAGCGCCAGGTCGCTGCCGCGGGTGCCGACGCGCAGGGTCCGAGTCATCCGGTCTCCGCCTAGAGCGAGAACAGCTCGCGCGCCGCGCGGTCGAGGTCGCCGGTGGTGTCCTCCCGAAGCGAGGCGAGCGGCGCATGCAGCAGGCCGGCCACCAGGCGCTGGCTCATCTGCTCCACCAGCTCCCGCTCGTGGTCGGCCAGGTCCAGGCGGCGGAACAGGCGCTCCAGCTCCTCCGCGCGCCGGCTCTCGGCGTGCTCGGAGAGGGCCTGGATGGCGGGCACCGACGAGCGGGCGTTGACCCAGGCGGCCAGCTGTGCCTCGGCGGCATCGATCGCCCGCTCCAGGCGTTTCTGCAGCCGCGGCCGGATCTGGTCCTGCGGGCTGCGGGCCAGATCGTCCACCGAGGTGTATCGGTCTCCGAGCGCATCCCGCACGGCGGCGTCGAATGCGGGCGGCGACGACAGGTCGACCACCGGGAAGGACCCCTCGAGCAGGGCCGTGCGCGCGGCTGGCGAGAGGTCCCACCGGGCGGAGATCGCAGGGATGACGGCATCAACCTCGGGCAGCGGGGCGTCGAACCCGTAGGGCACCAGCTCGCCGTTCGCTTCCCACGCGAGTGCGCCGGCGCGCTCAGGGCTCCGGTTGGCAACCAGCACCCTGGCGCCCTGCCGTGACGCGGAGAGGGCCGCGAGGCGGCCCATCCGCCCGGCGCCGACCACCAGCACCCGCTTGCCGATGAGCGGCCCGATCGCGGCCACGACGCGGTCGGTGGCCATGTCGCCCAGGGAGCGCGGCGGGCCCTCGCGCCAGGATCGCGTCTCGCGGCCGAGGTGCAGGGCGACCTGGAACAGGCGCTCGATGACCGGATCGAGCGGCAGCGCCGTCGCGTCGTGCGAGCCGATCTCAACCGGGCACTGCTCGGCACCCGGGACACGCCGGTCGGCGAGGCACTCCCGGAGCTGGTGGAGGATCTGGTCCTCCCCCACGACCACCGAGTCGAGCCCGGCCGCGACGGTCATCAGGTGGCGTGCGGCGTGGAGGCCCTCCATGCGGACCCCGCCGTCGGGGAGGTCCGGCGGGGTCAATGCCTGGAGATCAGGGAACGCCGTGGCGGTGTAGTAGAGCTCAACCCGGTGGCAGGTCCGCAGCAGGATCGCCCGCGGATCGTGGGCCACTCGCATCGCGGCACAGGCAAAGGCTTCGCGCTCTTCGCTCGGAACGGCTCTGGCATGGACGGTCAGCGCGTTGAGTTCGAGCGCGGCGCGGGGGACGTTCACGTCGGTCGGTACTCCGTGGTGGGATGGATCAAGAGGCGGCGCGCTTGGAGCGGCGGCCCGCACCGAGCGTCGCGGCCTCCCAGCCGCGCAGGGTGGCGATGAGGAGGCCGTCGAGCGCGGCGTTGGCGTCGGCGATCAGCGCCGAGGTGGCGGTGGAGTCGAACTCGCGGCGGCGGGCGGCCGAGGCGAGCTCGTCGAGGAACGGGCGGCGGAAGCGCAGGAAGATGTCCGCGGTCATGGACGCGCCGAGTGCCTCGCCCGCGGCCAGCCGGCCGTACTGGGCGCAGGCGTCCTCAGCCGAGCGGAGCAGATCCACGCGGCGGGCGGCGTCGTCGGTGTCGAGCGCGGCGACCAGGGAGGCGACGATCCCGCGGCCGTAGCCGCGGAAGCGCTCGCGCTTCGCGTCGTCCAGCTCGGTGACCCAGGGGATGTGCGCGGGCGCGTCGTCGGCATCCCGACGGTAGGTGCGGGTCAGGCGTCCCGCCGTCTCCCCGAGGTCAGAGAGTGATGGGCGGCCGGGTCCGGGCGGCTGGCTGGGCAGCATCGCCTCGAGGCCGGCGCGCGAGAAGCGGCGATGCCCGCCGGGGGTCGTGTACGTCCGGACCATGCCCGAGTCGCCCCAGCGGCGGACCGTCGATGGCGAGACCCCGAGCAGCTGGCACGCCTCGGTCAGCGAGACCCAGCCCGGGTCCTTCAGGGACGCCGACGCCGCCACGGTGCTCCACAACCTCCCAAATCTACCAAATCGGGTCGAACCTACCGCCATCCTAGCGGATTCCTGGGATGAGCACGGCAGGGCCGTGCGTCCCGAGATCGGGGTCCCGGGACCTGCCCAGATCCCGCGGGAAGCCCGGCGAGTCGTCCCGAATCTGGGGATTTCGCTGCCGCCGGGCAGTTGAGCGTTGCGCCAGCGCACCGCTCGGCGGCCCGAGCCGTCCGCGCCCCGCGCGAGCCGTCCTCGCCTCACGGGCGTCCGCGTGCGCCACCCGCGGTTCGGGCGGCGAACCCAGAGCTGCCGATGCCGAGCAGCCGCCGTCGGCCGTGCCGGGACGGTCTCGGTAGCGGTCGGCAAAGGCCTGCCGCTGCGCAGCGGCGATCGAGGCGAGCTCGTCAGGAGCGCGGCAGGCGTCTCGGCGGAACGACTCGTCGCGCTCGGGATGCCCGGGTCGCCGTCGCCGGTCACCCCTCCCCGTGCGCGAGCAGCCAGCGCATGCCGTCGCGCGGCGCCCAGAGCCATGATGGCAGCACCGTGGCTGCGTAGCTGAACTCGTAGCACTCCTTCGCCACCTCGAAGGCGTCGAGCAGGTCGAGGTCGGGGGCGATGGGCGCTCCCTCGTTCCGCAGGCCCGCGGTGTAGGCGGCGAGGAAGCGCTCGCGGGCGCGTTCGATCCAGGCGTCGATGTCGAGTCCCGGCCGCTCCAGTGGGCCGCCGTTGCGCTGCTCGGCCCGGCGGCGTGCCGACCGGGCGACGTGGTCCAGCGAGCGCAACATCGACGCGACGTCGCGGAGCGGGGAATCCAGCCGCCGCCGATCCTCGATCGGCTGGAGCGGCTCCCCCTCGAAGTCGATCACGCGATAGCCGTCGTCGGCCACCAGGACCTGGCCCAAGTGCAGGTCGCCGTGGACGCGCATGACGAGGGGCGCCGTGGCAAGCGCCTCGAACCTCGACGCCCGGGCGGCGATCTGGGCGCCCGATTCGCGCAGCTCGCTCGCGAGCGCCACGTCCACGGCGGCCACGTCGCTGATCGCCCGGTTCAGTCGACGGTGCGCCTCGAGCCTCCACGCCTTGAGCTCATCGCGAGTGGCAGCGCGGGGCGTCATGTCGGGCGCCTCGCGAGGGGGCGCAGCGAGGGCCGCGTGGAGGCCCGCCACCATCACGCCCAGGTCCTCTGCGATCTCCGTCGCCCACTCCACGCTCGCGGTGCCCGGCGCAGCAGCCAGGGCAGCCAGGCGATCCGCCGTGGCCTCGTAGGCATCGTCCGCATTGGCGACGTACGCCTGGAGCATCGCGACGGTGGCCGCGCCGCCGTCGCGGGTCACCGCCTCCGCCCAGCCCGACAGGAGCGGCACACCCGGAAACGCCGCCTCCTCCGACAGGTACGCAGTCAGCTCGAGGTCGGGGTTGAGGCCCGACTGGACGCGCCGATAGGCCTTGAGCAGGAGCGCGCCGCCAAGCACGATCGATGTGTTCGACTGGTCGCGGCCCAGCGGCACCTCGTCGGCATCGGCGAGCGCCGCCACACCGTGCGGCCAGGTCTTGGCGAAGCCCGGGGAGCACCGACAGACGAGCGCCGCGTCGACGCCCCCGCCCTTCGCGGCCGAGCCGTCGCCGGGCTCTCGGCCCAGCGCCGGAATGGTGCGTCCCTCAGCCACGGCGACAGCCAGCGCACGCCACACGCCATCGCCCTCCGATGCGGGCCCGAGGGATCCGGGGGCCCGCGCCGCGAACGGCATGCTGTACCGCTCGACCCGGCCGTGCCCCTCCCCGACCCGCAGGTCCACCAGCGCCAGCGCGGCATCGCCCGAGAGCGCGAAGGCGTGCGCCAGGTGCGCAGACGTGACGGCCTCGCCCTTGGCGGCAAACCACCGTTCACCGGCCAGCGCCCCGAGGTCGAGACCGTGGACGGCCGCCGCGACGGCGGCGCGGTTGAGCATCAGCCGGTGCGGAGCGGCCGCAGGCGATCCCGGCGGCCGCTTGCGCGAGCCAAGGAGTGCCTAGATCCCCGTGTTGATCGTCACGTGCTTGACGACAGTGTAGTCCTCGAGCGCGTACTTCGACCCGTCCTTGCCCCAGCCTGACTCCTTGACGCCGCCATGCGGCGTTTCCGACGCCAGCGTGAAGTGCTCGTTGATCCAGACGGTGCCGAACTGCAGTCGGCGCGCAGTGCGCATCGCCTTCGCGATCGAGCCAGTGAACACGGAGCTCGCGAGGCCGTACCGGACGTCGTTCGCCCAGGCGATCGCCTGCTCCTCGTCGGAGAACCGCTGGACCGTGACGACCGGGCCGAACACCTCGTCCTGGACGATCTCGGACTTCTGGTCCGGGTTGGCGAGGACGGTGGGCTCGAAGTAGGCGCCGTGGTTGCCGGGCCGGTGGCCGCCGACGACCAGCTCGGCCTTCGCCTCGAGCGCGTTGGTGACCATCTGCTCGACCTTGTCGGCCTGCCCCTTCGCGATCAGCGAGCCGATGTCAAGGTCATCGGCCTCGAGCGGGTTGCCCCACTTGATGGTCCTGACCTGGTCGGCGAGGGCGCCGAGGAGCTTGTCGTAGATGCCGGGGCCGGCGATGACGCGGCAGGCCGCGGTGCAGTCCTGACCGCTGTTCCAGTAGCCCGCAAAGCGGAGGGTCTCTGCGACGAGGTCGACGTCGGCATCGTCGTAGACGACGACAGGGGCCTTGCCGCCGAGCTCCAGGTGGAGCCGCTTCACGCCGGCCGCGGCCACCTGTGCGATGTGCTTCCCGGTGACGGTGTCACCGGTGATCGAGATCATCCGCACCTTGGGGTGCGCCACGAGCATGTCGCCCATCACGGCGCCGGAGCCCGTGATCACGTTGAGCACGCCGGCCGGCAGCGCCTCCTGGACGACCTCAGCGAAGCGCAGCGCGGAGAGCGGGGTCAGCGAGGCCGGCTTCAGCACGCACGTGTTGCCCGTGGCGAGCGCCGGGCCAAGCTTCCAGGCGGCCATGTAGAGCGGGTAGTTCCACGGCGCGATGCTGGCGACGACGCCCACAGGATCGCGCCGCACCATCGACGTGTGCCCGTCGAGGTACTCGGTGACGGCGAGGCCCTCGGGGACGCGGCAGGCGCCGGCGAAGAAGCGGAACAGGTCCGAAGCGACGGCCATCTCGTCGATGGCCGCCGCGACGGGCTTGCCGGTCTGGAGGCTCTCGAGCCGGCCGATCTCGTCGGCATGCTCGTCCAGCAGGTCCGCCACCTTGAGCAGGGCTAGGCTGCGGGTCTGCGGGGTGGTGAGGCTCCAGCTCTCGAACGCCTCGGCGGCGGCTTCGACCGCCCGGTTCACATCCTCCTGGCCTGAGGCGGGGACGCGCGCGATCTCCTCGTAGACGGCCGGGTTCTCGACTGTCTGCGTCGCGCCGGACGCGGAGTCGACCCACTGGCCGCCGATGAACTGCTGATACGTCTTGACGTCCGTCACGGAGGCCCTCCAAGGCGAGTTGCGGCGAGGTCTGCCGATGGTCGTGTGGTTGCCCGAATTGTCGCGCAGGTGGCGAGCCGCAACCAAGCCGAAGCGCATGAGGCGCGACGGGCGGGACGATCGGCGGCGGCGCGCGCCGCATCGTCGCAAGGCGGCGCGCAATGTGCCTCGGCCGACGTGCGGGCAGCTGCGGCAGCAGGGCGCTCAGCCCCGTCCGCATGCCTGCCGCGGGGCGAAACGGTCCGTCCTGTCAGGCCTGACGGACCCCCTCCGATCGGACGGCTTGGCACCGTCCGCACCGTGCCCGGGACGTGATGCTTGGGCGTCGACGGGGATGGGCGGATCGAGAGGGAGGCGGCCGGTGGCGCTGGTCATCGACGGGCTGTACAAGCGGTTCGGGGACGTGCGGGCGCTGGACGGCGTCTCGTTCTCCGTGGACCCGGGCCACGTCTTCGGCTTCCTCGGCGCCAACGGCGCGGGCAAGACGACGACGATGCGCATCGCGCTCGGGCTGATGAAGGCGGATGCGGGCACCGTGACCTGGATGGACCGGCCGGCCCACGGCTGGCCCCGGCGGACCTTCGGCTACATGCCCGAAGAGCGTGGCCTCTACCCGCGGATGCCCGTCATCGACCAGCTGGTCCACTTCGGCTCCCTGTACGGGATCCGGCGCTCGAGAGCGCGCGCGGACGCGCTCGACTGGCTCGCCCGGTTCCGCATCTCCGAGCACGCGATGCACCGGCTCGAGACGCTGTCCAAGGGCAACCAGCAGAAGGTGCAGTTCATCGCGACGGTCCTCCACGAGCCCGACGTCCTGTTCATGGACGAGCCGTTCGTCGGCCTCGACCCGGTCAACGTCGCGATGCTCAAGGCCGCCTTCGTCGAGATGCGCGACCAGGGCCGCACGCTCGTGTTCAGCACCCACCAGCTCGACCAAGCCGAGGAGCTGTGCGACTCGGTCGCGATCATCGACCACGGCCGTGTCGTGACCAGCGGCACCACCCTCGAGGTCAAGCGCTCGACCGGACACCAGGTCGTCCGGGTGGCGACGGCGGACATGGACCGCGCCTGGCTCAAGGCCGTGCCGCAGGTGACCGTCCTCCGCGACGGGGTCGACTACGCCGAGGCCCAGGTGCAGGCGGGCACGGACCCGCAGCGGATCCTCGAGGCGGCCATCGCCCACGGACCCGTGCTCCGGTTCGAGGTCGCGGACCCGTCGCTCGAGCACGTCTTCGTGGAGCGGGTCGGCGCGCTGACGGCCGACGAGACGACGCTGGCGGCGCCGGGGGCACGGGCATGAGCACGACGTCGAACGTCCTGAACATTGCCCGCCGCGAGATCGTGGTCCGGACGCGCACCCGCAGCTTCCTCGGTGCGACGCTGCTGCTCGTCCTCGGCGTGCTCGTCATCGCGCTGCTGCCGGTGATCATCGCGAAGATCGATGCCGGCAGCGCCTCGAAGATCGCCCTCGTCGCCCCAGACGAGACAACGGCGTCTCGCGCGTCGGCGATGATCGCATCGCTGCTCAACACGACGTCCGTCGACCCGACGGCGCCGGCCGGGGGGGCGCCCGACTTCGAGGTCACCGTCTCGACTGACCTGGCGAGCGCGAGGCAGCTGGTGCTCACGGGCGGGTACACGGGCGCCCTCGCGATCGCCCGGGCCGCCGACGGGAACCTCGCCTTCAGCTACTACACCAACGAGTCCGCGACGGGCCGCACCCCGTCGCTGCTGCGCCAGGCCGCCAACGCGGTCGCTGTCGGCGACCGGCTGGACCGGCTGTCGATCGCACCATCCGAGCAGGCGGTCCTGTTCGCTCCTGCCGCGTTCACCGTGGGCTGGCCGGACCCGCAGCGCACCGACCCGATCCGGGACATGACGGCCTCAGTCAGCCAGGACCTGCTCGGGTTCGGCATGACACTGCTGATCTTCATGATCGTGATCATGTACGGGAACTGGGTTGCGATGAGCGTGGTCGAGGAGAAGTCCTCGCGCGTCATGGAGGTGATCCTCAACGCCGCGACGCCGTTCCAGCTGCTCGCGGGCAAGGTGTTCGGCGTGGGCGCCGTCGCGTTCATCCAGTACGCAGCGGTAGTGGGCACGGGCGTGGTCGCCCTGCTCCTCGAGCCGACGATGGGGTCCGCCGTGCTGGGCAGCTCCGGTCCATCAGTGGAGCTCCCGCAAGGGCTGACGCCAGTCCTGCTGGTCGTGTTCGGCGTCTACGGGATCCTCGGGTTCCTGCTGTACGCCGCGCTCTTCGCCGCGGCGGGCTCGCTCGTGAGCCGTCAGGAGGACGTCAACGCGGTCGTGATGCCGATGACGCTGCTCTCGACCGGCGGCTACCTGATCGGCGTGTACGCCTCGACCGGGATCCTCGACATCAGGGCGGGCTGGATCATGGCCCTGACGCAGGTGCCGTTCCTGAGCCCGTTCATGATGCTGGGACGGGTGGCGACGGGCGTGGCCCAGCCGTGGGAGCTCGCCCTCTCGATCGCGCTCCTAGTGGCCACGATCCTGTGCGCGATCTGGGTGGCGGCGCGGATCTACACGGTCGGCGTGCTCCTCTACGGGCAGCGGCCGGGACCGCGAGTCATCTGGCGGCTGCTCCGCGAAGGAATGTAGCGTTCCTGCCCTCTCGGACGGCCGCCGGTGGCCCGGACCGGCCGATCCTCGACTGGACTCGTGGTCCAGCCTTCCGACATGGATGGGCCGCATCCGGCTCCATCCGTCCAGCCGGACGAGACGCGCATGTCCGACTGGCAGACGGCTGACGATTCTGGGCTCACGGTCCACGCCGACGCCCGGACGCGCCCGGGGCTCCGACTGCCGGTCCGGCAGCGGGGGGTCGCGCCGGGCTCGCGGCAGGGCGAAGCGGACCGCGGTTGTCAGCAGGTCCCAATGGACTGCCAGTCTGGACGGAAGGGTCCCGCCTGTCGTGTCGTGGCGCGGCAGTCCAGCGAGGCGCCGCCGGGACCCGCCGACGGGCCCCTTGGCCGCGGCGTCATGGACCACCGCTCCAGAATCGGACACCACCTCGCGCTGAGTCTGGACTGCTGGTCCTTTCGAGGCGGGTGCCGGGGCCGCTTCGAGCCGGGGCCGGACCCACAAGAGGCAAGGGCCGATCTCCTCCGCGGCGTTGGCCCGCCCCCCGCTCAGCGGACGACCGGCTGGGCCGTCAGGGCGACTCGCTCGATCAGGTCGGCGGCGCGGACCGTCCCTGCGGTGGACTGCATGCGGCGAGCGATCGCCGCCATGCGCGACCGCAGCGCGGAATCGGCCAGCAGCGAGTCGACCGCGGCGAGCAGCTCGCCATCGGCGAACCCGTACGTCGAGAGGCGCCGGCCGAAGCCCATCTCGTCGACCCGCTGGGCATTGTCCACCTGGTCCCAGAACAGCGGCAGCACCACCATCGGCTTGCCGTGGTGGAACGACTCGACCACGGTGTTGTTGCCGCCGTGGGTGATCACCAGGTCGACAAGCGGCAGGATCGCCGGCTGCGGCAGGAAACCCTCGCCGGTCATGTTGTCGTGGAGGGTGATCTGATCGGCGAGCGGGCCCTTCGACACGATCACCCTGTGGCTCGACCGGCCCAGCTCGTCGACCAGCCGCTGCATCAGCGCCACGTCGGCGGAGCCCAGCGAGCCGAGCGAGAGGTAGATCAGGGCACCCGGCCGGTCGGCAAGGTGATCCGGCAGCGACCAGGCGGTGTCCACCGCTCGCACCGTCGAGTCCAGCTGGTGCCACGTCGGCGCCAGCGGCTCCGAGCGCCGGTAGTCCGCCTCGCGCGGGTAGGAGTACAGGTTGAGGTACGGCGACTCGTGCATGAAGTCCGGGCCGTTGGGTCCCCACGCCAGCCCCCCGGCCCCGTTGTCGCGGCAGAATGCGTCGAAGCCGCGCCACATGTCGCCGTGCGTGCGGCGCACCTCCTCGAGGAACGCCGGCCATTCCCGCTGGTCGTCCACCGGATAGCCCGACGAGAACGGCGCGACCATCGGGTCCTTGAGCTCGGCGGGATTGCAGGACACGATCCGGATCCACGGGTGGCGGGTGGACATGATGGCGGGGAAGGAGACGACGTTGTCCTCCACGATGGCGTGGGGCGCCAGCTCGTCGATGATCTCCGCCAGCCGCGGCTGGACGTACGTGGCCCCGTCGATGAGGGCCTGGAACGTGGGCGCGATGAAGTCGCCCAACTGCTCGATCGTCGGCTTGCGGAACACCGGGGCCGTGTCGCGGATGAAGTCGATCCAGAACTGGCCCGGGACCTCGGGCTCGGCGGGCGGGGGGCCGAGGCGCATGAGCCTCTCCTCGAAGCCCTTCGCCTCGAGATTGCCGGCGAACGACTCCTCCACGATGAACACCACGCGGTGGCCGCGCTCGCGCAGGACGGCGCCGATGCCCGCGCAGTTGTTCGTGGGGCCGTAGGCGCCCTCGGGGAAGAACACGATCGTCTTGCGGTCGGCCACCGCTGCCACCTCGTCGCTGGGTCGCTCGTCGCCCGGGCCGGCCTTGCGCTCCACCCGGCCGGCTGGTCCGCGGATGATCGCACGCCGCCGCAGCCGCGGGCCTGGCGTTGCAGCGGACGTCACGGGCCTCGGCCGCCAGCCGGTCCCAAGGCGACTTTCATGCTCGTCTCAGGGCGGCCGCGTTAGGCTGGGGGCAGCTGAACCACTCAGGCTGGCCCGGAATCGCCGCACTGCGAGGATCTCATGTACTACCGCTTCTCTCCCGTCGGCTTCTCAGGCCTCTGGTGGCTGGTCGGCCTCATCTGCATCGTCGTGCTGGTCGTCGGCGTCGCCTGGCTCATCGGCATCGCCCTGCGCGGCAGCCGGCACAACCCCTCGCAGCCGTGGCAGCCGCCGTACACCGGCGCTCCGCCCGTCTACCCGGTGCAGCCCGGCGCGGTCCCGCCCGCCCCGATGCGGCCGACCCCGCACTACATCCTGCGCGAGCGGCTCGCGCGCGGCGAGATCACCGTCGAGGACTACCAGCGCACGGCCGCCGTGCTGGGGCCTGACCCGTTCGCGCCTCAGCAGCCGACGTACCCGCAGCAGCCGACGTACCCGCAGCAGCCGCAGCCGCCCCAGCCGCCGCAAGCCTAGGCAGCGCAGGGCACCGGGCCCGCACTCCGCGGCCCGTCCGCGCGTCAGCGCGCGGCGAGCACGGCCAGCGCGCCGACGGCGATCGCCCCTGCGGCCATCGCGGCGTCAACCGCGGTCCAGCGGACCTCGCGGTACCGGCTGCGCGGGCCGGACCCGAACCCGCGCGCGTCCATGGCCAGCGCCAGCCGGTCGCCGTGGCGGATCGCGAGCACCAGCAGGCCCACCAGCATTCGCGGGTGCCAGCCGGACCGGAGTCCACGGGTGCGCCGGGCCTCGCGCAGCGTCCCAAGCTGCCCGGCGAGTCGCGGGATCGCCTGGTACGCGGCGAGGGCGCCGTACGCGAACCGCTCGGGCACGCGGGCCTGCTGCACGAGCGAGTCCACGAGGCGCGTCGGCTCGGTCGTCTGGCCGAACACCGCTCCCACGGCCACGACGGCAACCACGCGAGCGGCGACGCCGATCCCGCCGATCATCCCCGCCGTCGTGAGGCGCAGCGGGCCGACGACGGCCGCCACCATGTTGGACGGATCGGTGTTGGCGGCTGAGAACAGCATGTTGGTCAGGCCGATGCCCAGGGCGACCCCCCACAGTGGTGCCACGCCCGCAGCGAGCCGCCTCGGTGACAGTCGGCCGACCGTCAGGCCGGCGGCGACCGCGGCCCCGGCCACGACGGCGGCGGGGCGGACGTCGTAGGAGAACGCCAGGGCCACCAGCCAGCCGAGCGCGATGGCCAGCTTGAGCAGCGGGCTGGCACGGCCCAGCGGGCTCGCAAGAGCGCGTTC
>JBJKRU010000234.1:0-2930 GCA_046704485.1 Candidatus Limnocylindrales bacterium
GCGCCGACCCGCTCGTGCGCGATCGGGTCGGCAACTGGACCTACGCCTTCTGCGTGGTGGTGGACGACATGGCCAACGGTGTGGACCTGGTGATCCGCGGCCGGGACCTCCTCGACGCCACCCCGGTCCAGCTGCGCTTGGCGCGGCTCCTCGGGCGCGACGTCCCGCCGCGGTTCCTCCACCACCCGCTGGTGCGGCGTGTCTCCGGCCAGAAGCTCTCGAAGGCAGGACGCGACACCGCGGTGCGCGACATGCTCGACGCGGGCGCGACGCCGGCTGGCCTGTTCGGCCGGGCGGCGCGGTTGGCGGGCCTCCGCGCTGACGACGCGCCGATCTCGGTTGAGGCGCTCGGAGCGCTGTTCGCGTCCTGACGCGAGATGGGATCCGAAAGCTTCGCCGACCCTGACCGTGCACCTGGCCACGATTGCCTTCGCCCGGTCCCAAGTGGCCAGCTCAGGGGCGCAGTCTGGTGGCCCACGATCACCAGGTGAGGCAGTGCCGGCCGACGACGGGGACCCTGCGAGTCGGGCCGTGCCGCTCAGAGCGGAGGCCGACGCCAGCCGCCGGAGGCCGCCTCCACGACTCGCGCCGCAGCCAGGGCAAGGTCCTCGCGCCAGTGCGGCGCCAGCAGCTGGACGCCGATCGGCAGGCCGTCCTCGGTCGTCCCGCCCCGGACCACCACGGCCGGCAGTCCGGTCAGGTTGTGGACGTCGCTGTAGGAGTCGCCGAACCACGCGGCGTTGCTCTCGCCGTGGCGGATCGCTGCCTGCGGCATGACGGGGCACACGAGCACGTCCGCGGCCGCCTCGGCGAGCCACCGTCGGAACGCCGCCCGGATGGCGTCCGCCCGCTCCACGAGCGCGGTCAGTTCCGGGCCCGACAGCGCCGACGCGGGCGACAGCCATCCGCGCGTCTGGTAGGAGCCCATCCCCGGGGTGCCGGCCTCGGAGATCAGCCGGGCAAGCCATGCCCAGCCGTCGGCGCGGACCAGCGCGTCCCAGGTCTGCCACGCCTCGCCCAGGCCCGGCGGCACCTCGCGGACGATCGTGGCCCCGTCTTCGGACAGGGCGTCGATCGCCGCCTCGACCGCCGCCACCGTGGCCCGCGTGGGGGTCCGCAACCCGTTGTCGGTGAACGCGACCACTCGCAGGCCCTTCACGTCGCCGCGGGCGAGGTCGGGCATCGGGACAGGCGGCACCTGCGGGTCCTCGCCGTCGGGTCCCGCGATCAGTGGCAGGATCAGCGCGAGATCGTCCACGCGGCGCGCCATCGGCCCGAGTTGGGTGAGCGGGCCGAGGATCCCGCGGTAGTCGGGCCAGTGGCCGGTGCGCGGCACGCGGCCCGCGGTGGGCTTGATGCCTGCGATCCCGCACACGTGTGCCGGCTGGCGGATCGAATCGCCCGTGTCGCTGCCGATGTCGAACGGCGAGCCGCCCGCGGCCACGATGGCGCCGGGCCCGCCGCTGCTCCCGCCGGGGGTGCGCTCGAGATCGTACGGGTTCGAGGTCCGTCCGTAGACGTCGTTGTCAGTCTCGTCCGACCAGGTGAACTCGGGTGTGTTCGTCTTGCCCAGCAGGATGGCGCCCGCGGCTCGCAGCCGCCCCACCACCGTCGCGTCACGGTGCGGCACTCGGCCACGCCAGCCAACCGTGCCAGCAGTGGTCGCGACGCCCGCGGTGTCGAGCGAGTCCTTGATCGTGAAGGGGACGCCGTGGAGCGGACCCAGCGGGCGGCCATGGACGAACGCCTCGTCGGCGGCGCGGGCGAGCTCAACCGCATCTGGGGCCAGCGCCACGACCGCGTTGATCGCTGGATTGACCTCCTCGATCCGCGCGAGGCACGACCGGACGACTTCAGAGGCGCTCGCGTCCCCGGCGCGGACCAGCCGGGCGATCTCGGCCGCAGATCGGAAGCACAGGGCGCCGTCATCCATCGCGCGAGTCTACGTCCCGGGCGAAGCCAGTTCCGGACCCCGGGTCCAGGCATCGCCCGTGAACAGCTCCGGGCGGTGGGTGAGGACCACGACCGTCCGCCCCGCCGCCGCGGCCGGCAGGTCGGCCACGAAGGCGCGCGCCGTCGGCTCGTCGAGGTGCTCGGTCGGCTCGTCGAGGATCAGCACCCGGACGTCGGCGAGCAGGGCCCGGGCGAGCGCCAGCCGCTGGCGCTGCCCTCCCGAGAGCCGCGCGCCGTGCTCGCCCACCCGCGTGTCGAGACCGGTGGGGAGGGCGCGGACGAAGCGGAGCAGCCCCGCCGCGGCCAGAGCCGTGTCGAGCTCGGCTGCGGTGGCGCGGGGTCTCGCCAGCCGCAGGTTGTCGCCCAGCGTGCCGTCGAACACGTGGGGGTCCTGCTCGCACAGACCGATGGCCCGGCGGACGTCGTCGCCCGGGAGCGAGGCCAGGTCGTGCGGCGTTCGGTGCCTGTCGATGAGGGCGAGCGTCCCGCCCGACGGCTCGAGGAACCGCAGGCAGGCCGCCGCCAGGGTGGACTTGCCAGCGCCACTCGGCCCGGTGAGCACCACGCTCGAGCCGGGCGGCACGTCGAGGTCCAGCGGGCCGAGGGCGTCGTCGGATTCGCCCGGGTACCGGACGCGCAGGTGCCGAGCGCGCAGGCCGAGCGGGCCTGCTGGCACGGACGCCGGGGTCGACGGCTCGTGGACGGGATCCGGCCGGGCCACGAGCCCGGCCACCCGCCCCGCCGACGCTGCCAGGCCGGGCAGCAGCCGCGCAGCAGGGGCGAGCGGCGTCACCATCTCGTGGACGGCGATGGGCGTGAGGGCGACGACCGCCAGGGCCACGCCGTCGAGACCGCCGTCGCGAACCGCAACGATGCCGACCAGGAGTGACAGCCACAGCGCCGCCCCCGAGGCCAGCCCCGCCACCAGCGTCCCGGTCCCCGCACCGAGCGCCGACCCGCGTTCCGCGGCCGCGAGC
>JBJKRU010000235.1:0-3744 GCA_046704485.1 Candidatus Limnocylindrales bacterium
TGACGAGTCCGGCCCTGCTGCTGCTCGACGAGCCGACCACCGGCCTCGACCCGCGCAGCAAGCTCGAGGTCCAGGCGTTCATCGAGGAGGTGAATGCGGTGCACGACGCGACGATCGTCCTCACGACGCATGACCTCGCCGAGGCGGAGCGCCTCTGCGACCGGATCACGCTCCTCAACGGGGGCCGTGTGGTCGCCGAGGGCACCTCGCCCGAGCTCAAGCGCCTCGTCGCCGACCGGCACGGGGAGCCGGAGACGCTCGAGGCCGTGTTCATGACGTTCACCGGCCGCTCCCTCGACGACGACGTCGAGGAGGACGGCGACACCGACGACTGAAGTGCGAAAGGAGGTTCGCGATGACGACGCAGCCAGACATCCATCCCCGCCGGCATCAGACCGCCCCCTTCCGAAAGGACAACCCGTGATGTCCACGATCGACTACCGACACGCCATGATCAAGGAGCGCCAACACCGCTACCGAGCCGAGGCCGAGCATGCTCGCGAGGCCGAGGCCGCGAAGCGCCCCATCCGCCACCGGGTGGGCGAATCGATCATCCGGTTCGGCCACAGGGTGGCCGGCGAAGCGGTGAGCGACGCGCTCCTCGATCCCTCGGCCTCCGCGTGACGAGATGACCGTCCCGTCGCGCCCGCGTGCCGTGCCGGGCCCTCCCGGCCCGGCACGCCCCATCCCGAAAGGAACCCTCTGTTGGCCATCATCACGTCCGAGCTGAAGGCGTCGTACGCCTTCGTCGAACGCAACTTCTTCCTCACCCGCCGGTACTGGGGGTGGGAGGTGGCGTTCCTCGTCTACTCCGTCGCGGGGGCGCTGTCGATCAGCCTGATCGGCGCCGCGGCGGGCGACGACCGCCTGCTCCTCACCCTCATCATCGGCGCAGTCTTCTGGAACTACCTGTCCGTGGTTTTCAGCTGGATCGCCGAGACGATCGCGGTGGAGCGCTGGGAGGGCACGCTCGAGTACACGTTCATGGCCCCGGTCCGACGCTGGACTCAGCTGCTGGGCTCATGTCTGTACGCGATGGCCTACGGCCTCGTCCACACCGCGGCCATGCTGATCGTGCTCCTGGTGTTCTTCCCGCAGCTGCGCCCCGAGTCGATGAACCTGGTCACTGCCGCGGCCTTCGTCCTCCTCGGCTCGTTCAGCTTCGTCGGCATCGGGATGATGGCGGCGATCCTGCCGCTCCTCTACGTGGAGCGTGGCGCGCAGATGACCTTCGTGCTCCAGTCCTGCCTGCTGCTCGTGTCGGGGGTCTACTACCCGGTCAGCGTGCTGCCGGGCTGGATGCAGGCGGTCTCGCACCTCTCGCCGGCGACGTACGTCCTGGCCGGCGTGCGGGCGGGCCTCCTCGACGGGACGTCGGTCACGGCGCTCTGGACCGACGTCCTGCCGCTGATCGCGATGGGGATCGTCCTCATCCCGATTGGCCTCTGGGCGTTCGGGCGTGCGGAGCGGTACGCCAAGCGGACCGGCAAGCTCAAGCGGGTGGGCTGACGATGGAGAGCCCCCTCGATCCCACGCTTGCCTCCCTTCCCCTCCCCGTCCCAGCCGGCCTCGGTTGGGACGGGGGCTGGGCGTCGGACTTCAGCCCGTTCGCCGACGGACGGCGGCAGCCAGCCCGGGTGGTCGCCGCCCATCGTGGGGCCTGGATCCTCGCCCTCGAGGACCGTGACCGGGACGCCGTCCTTGCCGGACGACTGCGGCACGAGGCCGCTCGCGCCACCGACCTTCCCGCCGTGGGCGACTGGGTGGCGGCGGACGCCGATGCCGACGTCGCCGGGCCGGCCCTCATCTCCGCCGTCCTGCCCCGTCGCACCGCGTTCCGCCGGGCCGCCGACGGCACCGCCGCCTCGGAGCAGGTGCTTGCCGCCAACGTGGACGTGGCGCTGGTCGTCGCCGGCCTCGACGGCGACTTCAACCTGCGTCGGCTGGAGCGCTACCTCGCGGTCGCGTGGAGCGGCGGCGTCACGCCGGTCATCGTGCTCAACAAGGCCGACGCCGCCAGGGACCCGCGCGGAGCGCAGGCCTCGGCCGAAGCCGTCGCGCCGGGGGTCGACGTGCGGCTGATCTCGGCTCGTGAGGGTGCTGGGGTCGTCGAACTCGCGCGAGACCACCTGCGGCCGGGCAGGACGGCCGTCGTGCTGGGCTCGTCGGGCGCCGGCAAGTCAACGCTGCTCAACGCGCTGCTGGGCGAGGAGCGGGCGCGGACCGGGGCCGTCCGGTCATCTGACGCGCGCGGACGCCACACCACGACCCACCGCGAGCTGCACCGACTTCCCGGCGGCGGCCTGCTCATCGACACGCCGGGGATCCGGTCGCTTGGCGTCGCCGGAGCCGACGACGGCCTTGCACCCGCGTTCGCCGACGTCGCCGACCTTGCCGCCGACTGCCGGTTTGCCGACTGCCGCCACGACGGCGAGCCGGGCTGCGCCGTCCAGGCCGCGATCGCCACCGGTCAGCTGTCCCCTGAGCGGATGGCATCACACCGCAAACTCGAGCGCGAGGCGGCTCACGCCGCCCGGCAGACCGACCGACTGCTGCGCGAGGCCGAACGCCGAAGGTGGAAGGCCATCGGGATGGCGGCCCGTGAGCACATGGCCCGCAAGTACGGGCGCGAGGCGTGACCTGCCGCCCGTCGGCGGCCCACGGCGCCAGCCGACCACGAATGGACGCACAGAGGGAGCTGTCATGAGCCACGAGGCAACCCCCGACGGCCTGGCGCTCCGCCCGGCAACGGACGAGGACTGGCCCGCAATCGCCGAGATCGTCAACGACGCACGCCGGGCGGACGGCGCCGACGAGGTGCGCACGGCGGCCAGCCTCGCGTCGGAGTGGGCGATGCTCGTGATGCGGCGCGACACGGTGATCGCCGAGGTCTCGGGGGCACCGGTCGGGTACGGCGTCGGCCGCATGGTGGAGCGCGATGGCGTGTTCGTCGGCGAGCTCACCGGCGCTGTGCGCCCGGCGCACCGGCGCCGCGGGATCGGGACTGCGCTCCTGCGCCGCACCCGCGACCAGGTGGGCGCGCTGATGGCAGCCGACGGGCGATCCAACCCGCGGGAGCTCCGGGGCTACGCCCTGGACACCGAGACCGGGCTCATCGCGATGCTCGCCGGAGAGGGCTTCGTCCCGATCCGGTTCGGCTATGAGATGCGCCGACCACTCACTGGCGTCCTGCCCGACCATCCGCTGCCGCCCGGCCTGGAGCTCCGGCCGGTCGTGGCGGCCGACTACCGCGCCGTCTTCGACGCCAACGAGGAGGCCTTCCTCGATCACTGGGGCCACCGCCCGGCGACCGAGGAGGACTTCCGCGAGATGTGCTACGGGCCGGACATGACCCCGGCACTGTGGTGCGTGGCCTGGGACGGCGACCAGGTGGCGGGCGTGGTGGTGAACACGGTGTTCACCCACGAGAACGCGCAGCTGGGCATCCGTCGCGGCTGGCTGGACCGCGTGTCCGTCCGTCGGCCGTGGCGCGGGCGGGGCGTTGCCAAGGCGCTGTGCAGCGCGTCGTTCCGCGTGCTGCGCCAGCAGGGACTGGACGAGGCGTGGCTCGGGGTGGACGGCTCGAACCCGACGGGCGCCGTCAAGCTCTACGAGGGCCTCGGGTTCCACGTTGCGAGGAGGTGGAAGGCGTACGGACGCCCTGTCGACCGACCAGCCCCGTCGGGCTGGCGGAGCGCGGGCGATCGCGCGACGATGTGACCATGCGCCGCCCGCTCGCCCTGC
>JBJKRU010000236.1:0-5315 GCA_046704485.1 Candidatus Limnocylindrales bacterium
GCGGCGCCGTGACCGCCTAGCGGACGGCGGCCAGGCCCGCGCTCCGCGGGTCGGCGATCGCCGCCAGGGAGCCGCCGGCCGCCGGTCCGCCGTCCACCAGCTCGATGCCGTGCTCGTGGCCCAGCACGCCGTCGTACGGGACGCGGGAGACCCGGTGCCCGAGGGCTTGGAGCTCGTCTGCCACACCGGCCGCGAGGTCGCCGTCGGCGTCAACCTCGAGGGGCGGAGCGAGCCAGCCGTCGGGTTCCACCGTCACGCGTGGCGCCGCCACGGCCGTCGCGAGGTCGGTGTGGCCGTCCACCAGCGCTGACACCAGTTGGAGGTGGATCTGGGGCTGGATGTCGCCGCCCATCGACCCGGCCACCACCCACGGACTGCGCTCGCCCCCGCGGAACAGCATCCCGGGCAGCAGCGAGTGGGCGGTCCGTCGCCCCGGTCGGAGCAGGTTCTGGTGCCCGGGCTGGAGCGAGAACGACGCACCCCGGTTCTGGAAGTGCACACCCGTCGTGGCGTCCACCACGCCCGACCCGAACCCTGAGGCGTTCGACTGGATGAGGCTGACGGCGTTGCCCTGCGCGTCCACGGCGGCCAGGTAGACCGTTCCGCCCACGAGCCTCCGCACCGGGTCGGGCCTCTGGTCGGCCGCGCGAAGGTCGATCCGCCCGGCGAGCGCGCCGGCATGGTGGTCGGAGAGCAGCGCCTCGACGGGCACCTCGCTGGCGGCCGGGTCGGTCAGGAACTGGTCGCGGTCCCGGTAGGCCAGCTTGGCGGCCTCGAGCATCACGTGGAGCCAGGCCGCAGACGTCCAGCCGCGGCCTCCGAACGAGGCACCGTCCGGCGGGGCGAAGCGCTCGAGCACGCGCAGGAGGAGGAGGGCCACCAGGCCCGACGAGTTGGGCGGGTGGGTTGTCACCCTGGCGCCGCGGTACGTCACGGACAGCGGCGCTCCCCAGTCCGAGGTGTGGCCCCGCAGGTCCTCGACGGTGTGGGCCCCGCCGACAGCGGCGAGACCCCGGGCGATCTGCGGCGCCAGCCCGCCGTCGTAGTAGGTGTCGAAGCCCTCGTCCGCCAGGGTGCGAAGCGTCGCGGCGAGGGCTGGCAGGCGCACGATCTCGCCCGGCCGCCACGGCCGGCCCGTCGGCCTCCAGACCCGCTCGAACCCCGCGGACCACGGCTCGTGCCGGATCTCGGGCCACAGGACCTCCACCGCGCGGATCAGGCCGTCCCAAGCGGGGAACCCGGCGCTGGCCTGCTCGATCGCGTGCGCCAGCACGACACTCCGCGAGAGCCGGCCCCAGCGCCGGTGGGCGTCCGCCCACGAGCGAACGACCCCCGGCACGGTGATGGCCAGCGGCCCGCGGAGGGGCACCCGGTCCAGGCCGTCGTTGCGGAGCTGCTCCGCGGAGATGCCGGAAGGTGCCCGGCCGGACCCGTTGAGCGCAACCTGCTCGCCCGCCACCTCGTCCCACACCAGCCAGAACGCATCGCCGCCGATCCCGCACCCGTTGGGCATGACCACGCCCAGCACCGCGTTGGCGGCGATCGCCGCGTCCACCGCGTGCCCTCCCGCGGCCAGCACCGCAAGCCCGGCCTGCGTGGCAAGGTGGTGGGGCGCCACGACGGCGCCGCGTGCCCCGCGTGCCAGCCGGGCGGGACCCAGCGCCGGCTCGGTCCCCGGTGTCTCAGGCATCGCCCGTCGCCTTGGTTGTCGGCATCACCACCACCGGGCGTCCCACCTCGTGCTCGTAGCGGCGGAGGTGGCTGAGCGGCAGCAGCGCGACACCCAGGAGCACCAGCGACGCGATGAAGATCCCGTCCAGGCCGGCCATCTGGGCGGCCACACCCCCGATCAGACTTCCGGTGATCTGGCCGAGGCCGAGGAACACCGAGTAGAGGCCCATGATCGCGCCGCGATCGTCCGGGAATGACTCGGTCACGTCCGCAAGCAGCCCGAGCGCGGCCGGCGTCGCGCCCGAGAGGACGAACAGCCCCGCTCCGCCGATCGCCACCAGCAGCATGGTCACCGCGAGCGGGGCGGCGGCCGCGTGGTTGATGGCGACCCCCACTGCCAGCAGCGCGAATCCGCCGCCGATCCCCCGGAGGATGATCGAGGTGCGGCTCAGGTTCTTGAACCGTCCGCCCCAGTACAGGAGGCCCGCCAGGAACAGCAGGCCCCCGATGCCCAGCCCGACGCTGACCGCGATCGGCGAGAACCCGCCCATCAGCAGCTGGCCGGCGAACCGCGGGTCGGGCGGCCTGACCAGCTGGAACAGCGTCTGGCTCGTGTACAGGCCAAGCGTGGCGTTGACGGCGATCCATGTGGGGGCGAGCAGCCACACCTGTCGGCTGCGAGCGATGCGCCCGTAGCGCCGTAGGCCCTCGCCCGGCACGTGGGCTGCGGCAGCGGGCTCGGGCTCCGCGTCCCGGTGGACCCCGAAGTGGAAGATCGCGAACGAAATGAGGTACAGCAGGGCGTTGAGGAAGAACCCACGCGGCCCGAACAGCTGGAAGAGGGGCCCGGCGAGCACCATCCCGAGGAGCAGCCCGGCCAATGTCGCCGCCTCGAACCGCGCCACCGCACGGCCGCGGGCCACCTCGTCCGCGGCCGTGGCGAAGGCGACGAATCCGAGGATCGAGGGCACCGATGCTGCAGTCGACCCTCCCTCGAGGAGCCGCGTCATGGCGATGACGGGCAGGCTGACAGTGACGGCCGTGATCAGCACGGCGACGGTCCCGAACGCCGGCCCGAGCTGCATGATCCGGCGGTGTCCCACCCGGTCCGACAGGACGCCGAACGCAGGCGATCCGACGAGCTCCGAAGCGTAGAAGAGCGCGCCGAGCACGCCCACATGCCACGGCTGCACATGGATCCCGCCGTGCTGGGGGAAACGGCCCAGGTAGTAGGTCAGCATCGTCCCGGTCACGCCGGTCGCCATCCGGAGCGTGAGGGTGCCGAGCACGACGGCGTCGACTGGCCTCCGGCCCGCGGCGATGCTGCGGCCGCCGCGCAGGGCACGGCCGGCGAGCGACAGGGCGGGCCCGGCCAGCGAGGCGAGCGTCATGGCCGACAGCGTAGCCGGTCGGCGCCACCAGCACCCTGACCCATTATGGCCACGCGCTGGCCACCGCCTGCGCCGATTCGGCCCGACATCCGCCGTCGCCGATCCCTATCCTTGGCGCCCAAGAGGGGGTGGGCCGCGTCAGGCTCGGCGCAGCCGATCGGGAAGGAGGTGCCCGCCGTGTCGCGCGTCGCGATCGTCATCGACTCCGCCAGCGACATGCTGCCCGAGGTCGCCGCGAAGCAGGGGATCATCATCGTCCCGCTCGAGGTCAGTTTCGGCGAGGAGCGGTTCAGGGCCCTGCTCGAGCTCACGACAGACCAGTTCTGGAAGCGGTTCATGGCCCTCCCGCCCGATGCCCCGATCCCCACCACGGCCGCGGCATCGCCGGGCGAGTTCAAGGCGGCGTTCGAGGGTGCGTTCGAGCGCGGCGCCGACAGCATCGTGTGCATCACCATCTCGGCCGACCTCTCGGGCACGCACAAGTCGGCGGTGATCGGCGCAGGCATGCTTGAGGGGCGCGAGATCCACGTCGTCGATTCGAGGAGCGCGTCGATGGGCTTCGGCATGCTCGCCCAAGTGGCCGCGGAGCTGGCCGAGGAGGGCGTCTCCGCCCAGGAGATCGCGCGCGTCGTCGAGGAGCGCAAGTCCGACGTGGACCTGTACGTCGCGCTCGACACGCTCGAGTACCTCAAGCGTGGCGGCCGGATCAGCGGGGCCAGCGCCGCGGTCGGCACCCTGCTCTCGATCAAGCCCATCATCACGGTCGTCGACGGCGAGGTGCAGAAGGTTGACCAAGTCCGCACCGGCACCAAGGCTCGGGAGCGGACGCTGGCGCTGCTCACCGAGCGGCCCCTCGAGCGGGCCACGATCCTGCACACGCCGCCGGCCGACGTGGACGCGTTCCGCGAGCAGTTCCAGCAGCGAAGCGGCCTGGACGCCTCTCGCATCCAGACCATGATGGTCGGGCCGTCCGTGGGCCCGCACATCGGCCCGGGCTGCGTCGGGGCCACGGTGCTCCTGAAGCGCTAGCTGGCGCGCTCATACGGCCCTGTGGCGGTCCGGGGCCACCGGTTCGGCCATCCCTCACGCCCCCCGCGTCCGGGGACGCCCAAGTGACGGATTGGTTGCGACAGGGTGACGACCGGCAGGGGGTCGACCCCGTTCCGCGGCTATACTTGAACCCGCAAGAGGCGGCGCGCGACGACTCCGGCACGGCAATCCCGCCTGCCAGCCGCGCGCCCCCGTGGGGTCGTCCGGAAGACGACTCAATCGCACCGGGGCGGCGTCCACCGCTCCACCACGAGGACCATCCGTTTATGACGACGGAGAACGTTGCGGCGCCTATCAACGCCTGGCAGGTCGCCCAGCGCCAGTTCGACTTGGCGGCAGAAATGCTCAACCTCGATGCCGGCCTTCGCCGCGTCCTGCGCGAGCCGCGCCGCGAGCTCACAGTGCACTTCCCGGTCCACATGGATGACGGCAGCGTCCAGGTGTTCACCGGCTACCGTGTCCAGCACAACCTGGGCCGCGGACCCGCCAAGGGCGGCATCAGGTACCACCAGGACGTCACGCTCGACGAGGTCAAGGCCCTCGCGATGTGGATGACCTGGAAGTGCGCGGTCGTGGGCATCCCCTACGGCGGCGGCAAGGGCGGCGTGGTTGTCGACCCGAAGAAGCTCTCCACCAAGGAGCTCGAGGGACTCTCCCGCCGGTTCTTCACCGAGATCAGCGTGCTCATCGGCCCGGAGCGCGACATCCCGGCCCCGGACGTCAACACCACCCCGCAGATCATGGCCTGGTTCATGGACACGTACTCCATGCACGTGGGCTACACGGTCCCGGGCGTGGTCACCGGCAAGCCCATCAGCCTCGGCGGCTCTGAGGGCCGCAACGAGGCGACGGCGCGAGGCTGCGTCTACACCGTCGTGAGGGCGGCCGAGCACCTCGGCATGGACCTCAAGACGGCCAAGGTCGCGGTCCAGGGCTACGGCAACGCGGGCGCCATCGCCGCGCAGCTCATGCGCAAGGAAGGCAGCACCATCGTCGCCGTGTCCGACTCGACCGGCGGCATCCGCAACACGGCCGGCCTCGACCCGGACCGGGTCCTCGCCTGGAAGAAGGAGCACGGGACCGTCCAGGGCTTCCCGGGTGCCGAGGACATCAGCAACGCCGAACTGCTCGAGACCGAGTGCGACGTCCTGATCCCCGCCGCGTACGAGAACCAGATCACGGTCCGCAACGCCGAGAACATCA
>JBJKRU010000237.1:0-3915 GCA_046704485.1 Candidatus Limnocylindrales bacterium
CTCGGGGGTCGGCGCCTACGTGATGCGCACCCGCCTGACCAGCCCCCAGCTCAAGCGCTTCATCGGGGTCCTGCTGTGGGTCATCGCCGCCAAGATGGCGCTCGACCTGCTGTGAGCGGACCCGCCACTTCGACGATACAGGAGGTCTCCGTGGCCGTCGCGACAACGTCCGCCCCCGCCGTGGCCATGCCGCTCGGGCGGCTGCGCGGGTTCCACCCCGGCTGGTTCGGCGCCGTCATGGGCACCGCGGTCATCGGGATCATCGCCTACCAGAACCCGGGGAACTCGGAGGCGCTGCGCGACGCCGCCCACGCCCTGGGGGTGGCGATGGTGGCGCTCGGCGCCGCGCTCGCCGTGGCCCTCGGCGTGCCGTACGTGGCGCGCTGGGTGCGCCACCCCGCGGCCGCGATGTCCGACCTCCGCAGCCCGTTCGCGGGGGCCCTCTACGGCACGTTCCCGGGCGGGATCCTCGTCCTCGTGGTCGGGCTGGCGACGGTCGGACCGTCGCTGGGCGCGCCCGACGCGGTCACGGCGGTCATCACCGTGTTGGGGGCGCTCGGCATCGTCCTCGCCTTCGCGATCAGCGTCGTCTTCGCGTACCTGCTGTTCGTGGAGCACCAGGTCGGGCCGCACACGGCGAACGGGGCCTGGTTCATCCCGCCGGTCGTCAACATCATCGTGCCGCTCGCGCTGTTGCCCCTGCTGCCGCACGTCGCCGCGCCCGACGCCGCCACGCTGCTCGCCGTCGGCTACGCCTTCTTCGGCATGGGCCTCCTGCTGTTCCTGCTCGTGGCGTCCCTCCTCTACGACCGGCTCGTCTTCCACCCGCTGCCGGCGGCGCCGCTCGCGCCGTCGCTGTGGATCGGCCTCGGGCCGGTCGGGGTCGGGTCGCTCGTGCTGCTCCGGCTCGCGCAGGCCGGTGCGCCCCTCTGGGGGTCAGGGGCGGCCGCGGTCGGCATCCTGTCCACCCTCGCCGCGACAGCGCTCTGGGGGTTCGGCCTGTGGTGGCTGGCGGCTGCCGCGCTGCTGCTCGCCGGCTACCTGCGGCGCGGCGGGCTCCCCTTCGGGATCGGCTGGTGGGCGTTTACGTTCCCGCTCGGCGCCTACGCCGCGAGCACCCTCGGGCTCGCGCGCGCCTGGAGCTCGGGCGTGCTCGAGGGGTTCGCAGCGCTGCTGTTCCTCCTGCTCGTGGCGTTCTGGCTCCTCGTGACGGCGGGATCCCTGCAGGCGCTGCGCACGGGCGAGGCCTGGCAGCGTTGACGGCGTGGCGGGAGGGAGTTCCCGCGATGGCGAATGGGCGCGACCCGGCGCCTGCGGCCGGGGCGCCGGCCGTCCTCGGCCCCGGCCGCCAACCGCGGGACGTGGACCAGTCGCTCCCCCGGTCGGACCGCTTCCTGCTCGGCCTCCGCTGGGCCGCGCTCGCGACGGCCCTGCTGCTCGCCCTGTTCGAGAACGCGCCGGTCGCGGGCCTGCCCGGGCTGTTCGGCATGGCGCTGGTGCTCAACCTCGTCGTGTCGGCGGGCGTGGCGGCGCGGCGGCCGTTCGCCCGCGGACGGCCGGTCGCACTGCTCGCGATCGACGCGGGCCAGGCCACGGCGGCGACGCTGCTCGCGGGCGGCGCCCACAGCCCGTTCTTCCCGCTGTTCCTCCTGCTCGCGGTGGAGCTCGCCGTGGCGTTCGACGGCCGGGCCGCCGGCGCGTGGGTTCTCACCGCGGGCGCGGCCCACCTCGGGGCTTCGATCATCCCCCTGCTCGGGGGGCTGACGGCCGTCGACGCCTACATGGCGGTCGGCAAGCTCTTCGTGCTGCTCATCGTCGGGTCGCTGGCGGCGGCGTTCACCGCCCAGGTCCGGCTCGAGGAGCGGCACCGGGCCCTCGCCGAGCGCCACGCCGCCCAGCTCGGGCTGCTCAACGACCTGTTCTTCGACCTCAACCAGCCGCACGACGACCTCCAGCGGGCTCTCGGCGCGCTGCTCCGGGGTGCGCAGCGGCTGTTGGCGGCGGACGTGGGCATGGTGTTCCTGTGCGAGCCGGTCCTGGGCTGCTGGAGGCTGACCGCCTCGCTGGGCGAGCCGTCCGCGGCTCCCGCCGAGCTCGCGCCAGCGGCGTGGGGCTGGCGGATCGCCGCCGAGGAGACGTTCGCGACCGGCCCGGCGCTCGGCACCCCGCTGCCGCCCGGCTGGCCGGACCCGGCGACCCAGGTCGTGACCGGGATCCGCCTCCAGGCTCCCGCGGACGGGGAGCCCGGGGCGCTCGTCATCGGGCGTCCGGGCCCGCCGCTCGACGACGGAGAGTGGCTCGCCTTCCGCGCCCTGGCCCGCGAGGCTGAGCTCTCACTCCGCAACGCGCGGCTCCTCGCCGAGGAGCACGCGCAGCTCGCGCGCCTGCGCCGGTTCGAGGAGGCCCGCCAGTCGTTCTTCTCGGCCGTCGCCCACGAGCTGCGGACCCCGCTCACCGTCCTGCGCACGCTCATGCCGTCGGTCGCCGACTGGGCGCGCCTGCCCGGCGACGAGCAGTCTCGGGTCGTCGGGCTCGTCGACCAGAACCTGCAGCGGCTCGAGTCGCTGATCGGCGACCTCCTCGACGGGGCCCGGGTCGAGGCCGGCGCCATCGCCCTCCACCGGCAGCCGATTGACCCCGCCGGCCGCGCAGGGCGGATCGTGCGCTCGATGCAGCCGCTGTTCGACAGCCGGCAACAGGAGGCCACCGTCGAGGTGGAGGCGAACCTGCCGCGGGTCGACGCCGACCGGAGGAGGCTCGACCAGGTGGTGTCGAGCCTCCTGCACAACGCCTACAAGTTCGGGCGGGCCGGCGGCCGCGTGCGGGCCAGCCTGGCTCGCGACGGCGAGAACGTGAGGGTCTGCGTCGAGGACGACGGGCCAGGGGTGCCGGACGACGAGCGCGAGCGGATCTTCGAGCGCTTCTACTCCGCGTCCCCCTCCGGCGCCGGGCAGGCGGGCCTCGGGCTCGGGCTGTACGTCTCGAGGGAGCTGGTCGCCCTGCACGGGGGGCGGCTGTGGCACGAGCCGCGGGCCGGCGGCGGCAGCCGGTTCTGCTTCACCCTGCCGGCTGTGGAGGAGGGGCCCGATGGAGCGGGCGGCGACCCGGATCCTGGTGATTGACGACGAGCCGGACGTCCGGCTCGCCGACAGCCTCACCATCACGCTCCAGGAGCCCGGCTGGGAGGTCCTGACCGCGGCGAACGGCGAGGACGGGCTCGGCCTGCTCGAGACCGCGCATCCAGATGCCGTCCTGCTCGACCTCCAGATGCCCGATGTCGACGGCTTCGAGGTGCTCCGGCGGATCCGCCTGTTCAGCGATGTGCCCGTCGTGATCCTCACCGTCCGGGACGACGAGCTCGACAAGGTCCGCGGCCTCCAGCTCGGCGCCGACGACTACGTCGTCAAGCCCTTCGGGCGCCTGGAGCTGCTCGCCCGCATCCGCTCGGTGCTCCGACGCGCGGGCGGGCACGCGGCCGCGGACGAGGCTCCGTTCGCCGTCGGCGACCTGCGGATCGACTGGGCGTCCCACCAGGTCCTGCTGGGGGGCGCGGCGGTGCGGCTGACGAGCACCGAGTACCGCCTGCTCGAGCTCCTCGCCCGCAACGCGGGGCGGATCGTGGAGAGCGGCGTCCTGCTCGCGCGGGTCTGGGGGCCCGACTACGAGGGCGACACCGACTACCTCAAGGCGTATGTGCACCGCCTCCGCGCCAAGCTCGAGGAGGACCCGGGCGACCCGCGCTACCTGCGCACCGAGCGCGGCACCGGCTACTGGATGCCGAGGTCGCTGGCCGGGACCGAGCGCGCCTGATATGCCGGCGCGGACATGGCGCGGCCCCCGCCCGACGTCTGGCCCGGGCCGCTCCGTCCCCGGCCGAAAACGTCGGGGGGGGGCCCCCCCCCCCCATCGGCGGCC
>JBJKRU010000238.1:0-11047 GCA_046704485.1 Candidatus Limnocylindrales bacterium
CCCCTACGGCCACATCTGGTGGAACGAGGAGCTTTCGCTGCCGCAGGCCTGGCCGTTCGACGCCCATCTCATCGACCAGGGCTGGCAGCAGACGCGCGGCCAGCAATCCTGCCCGACCGGCGCCCCACGCGAGCGGCCCGCTCGTGCCCGTGGTCGCCCGGTGGGGCAGCAAGTCGACGCCGGCGCCCGCGTCGGGGTCGGCCCCGGCCGCGGTCAGCCTCCGGTCGCCCAGCCGGAGGGTCCACGGCACCACGCCGGGGACCGGGAACGCGCTCGCCGCGCGCCACCGGCCCGGCCATGCCGCCGGGAATGGCGTGGGCGTGGCCCACGAGTGCTCGAACCAGGTGATCGCCGGCTCGTCGTCCCAGCCGGCCTGGTCGCCGCGCAGGTGGGTCCCGAAGAACCGGACCGCCTCGTGGAGCCAGTTCACGTTGGGACCCGGATAGGCGTCGTCCGGATACGAGTGCACCCAGTTGCCCACCAGCGTGCGGATGGGCACGTTCGAGCAGTGCTCCTGCATTCGGAACGCCGGGTCCACGTAGCCGTCGTTCCAGCCCGCCACCGCGAACACCGCGCAGTCGAGCGCCTGGTAGTCGGGCGCCAGCGAGCCGTGCCGCCAGTAGGGGCTGTCGGCCTGCTCGCGCATCCATGCCAGCAGCCACGGCGGGGTGTGCTCGAGGCGGTGGCGCCAATGGTCGCGCCACGGACCGTCGCGCCAGCCCTCCTCCCGGACGGCCGGGAGCGGCGGCATCGCGTTCATGCCCAGCTGGCTGACCGCGTACTGGCTCTTCTCACTGGCCGTGATGCAGCCGCCGCGCACATGGACGTCGTCGCGGTACCGGTCGTCTGTCGCGTACATGGGCAGGATCGCGCGGAGGTGCGGCGGCCTGAGCATCGCGACCTGGATCGAGGTGAAGCCGCCCCAGCTGATCCCCCACATCCCGACGTTGCCGTTGCACCACGGCTGGGCCGCCAGCCACTCGACGGCGTCGTAGCCGTCGCGCGTCTGGTCGGGCAGGTACTCGTCCTGCGCGATCCCAGGCGAGCCGCCCGTACCGCGGACGTCGAGGCGGCAGAGCGCGAAGCCGCGAGCAGCGAGCCATTCCCCACGCCCCGTGTCGGCGTTGCGGCGCCAGCTGTCCTTGCCGTACGGGATCATCTCGAGGATGGCCGGGAACGTCTCGCCGGGGTGGCTCGCACGCGGCTTGGGCAGCCAGAGGTTCGCGGCCATCTCCAGTCCGTCCCGGACGGGGATGCGGACATCCCAGCGGACCTCGTGGTCGTTGGTTGCGGGGTCGACCTTGTCAGGAGGCGGCTGGCTCACCCGTCGAGTCTACGGACGCACGCGGGGGGCGCACCCGCCCGGCCCGCCTGACACGCCAGGGTGATCGTGGCCATTCCTCTTGGCCGGTGGCAGCGGTTCGTCCTGTTCTGACGCACCCGAGCCAGTCCGCCGCGCCAGGGGGCGGCGCTCTCGGGCCGGCTCGTCTCCCGATCGGCGCTCCAGCGGCTGCTCGGGCCCTACCGCGGCCCGAATGAGAGTCGCACGCCACGCCAGCGGGCGTCCGGAACACCGGACGGCCCACTCGTCGCTGCACCGGACCATGGGGCCGCGAGGCGGCCCGCTGGAGTGCGGGGTGCACCCGCGGGAGTGCCGGGGGGCTGCGGCCCGCCTGGGCGTGGGCCTGTCAGCTCGAGGGCGCGCCCAGCGCTTCGCCGAAGAACCCCACCAGGCGCGCCTCATACCCTGCCGGGTCCGCGTAGTCCGCCTCGGTGTGCCCCGCGCCCGGCACCACGAACACATCGGCCACGTGGGCGCCCGCGGCCAGTGCGGCATCGTGGATCTCGGTGGCCATCGACGCCGGGAGCACAGCGTCGTCGGCCCCGTGCGCGAACGCGAGGTGGCGGCCCTGGTACTTGGCGACTTCCGTGACGGGGTCGAACCGGAGGAAGTCGATCCCGTGGACCCTGCCCCACAGCATGGCGCCTGGCACGAGCGTGTCCGAGACGGCCGCCAGGGGCGAGCCCTGCTGCATGAGCTGGTCGTGGAGGAACAGCGTGATCCCCCGGCTCATGGTGGTGAACGACGAATCGGCCCACACAGCGCGCACCGCCGGCTCCTCGCCGCCAGCGGCCAGCACGACCCCCGAGCCGAATGAGAAGCCCACGATCCCGATCCGGTCCGCCGGCACGCCCTGGCTGCGGACCCAGTCCCAGCCGCCGAGGACATCGAGGTACTCGACGCTGCCGCCGGCGATCCGCCGGTCGGCGCTGAAGGCAGAGTCGCCGTGGTTGCGCATGTCCATGACGAACATGGAGTAGCCGTGCTGGTGGAGCATCCCGGCGGCCAGCAGGACCGACGCTTCGCGTCGGCACGACAGGATCCCGTGCACGACCATAACGGCCGGGGCGCTGGCGGCGTCGACGTCGTCAGCGGGCACCCACCAGGCTGCGAGGTTGACGCCCGCAGCACTCGCATCGCGCGAGTGGAAGACCACGTCCTGTGGCGTCGGCATGAGGTACGGGTCCGCCAATGCCGGTCCCCACTTCGCGTCCACGGCGAAGTGGTCCGGAGTGTTGGCTGCCGCGCTCTCCCAGCAGCCGCCCTTCGCCGACGAAAGGCCGTCGAAGACCGCGTAGCTCACGCCCGCGTAGGCGAGCGCCAGGACCACCGCAAGGGCGGCAGCGACCGCCGCCAGCCATCGGCGCCGTCGTCGTCCCGGCCGTCCGTCGATGCCGCCCTGAGACACGTCCCCCATGGCGATGACCCCCCTTTCAGCGCGGCAGCTTGCTGTTCTGGCTCGTCTCCTGCCAGTGCCAATCCGCCCGGCTCGCCGCATGAATGACGGGCTGGCGGGTGGGGCGTGTGCGCCGCTTGCCATCGCCCCCGTCCGCCGGTTACAACACCCGCGTGAGCACGACCCCCCGTGACGACGGCGCGCCCCCAGTCCCCGTAGGGCCCTGGCGGAGACGCAGCCGCCGCACCGTCTACGAGAACCCCTGGCTGGAGGTGTGGCACGACGAGGTCGACCGTCCCGACGGCGGCCCGGGCATCTACGGCGTAGTGCATTTCGCGAGCCGTGCCGTGGGCGTGGTGGCGGTGGGCGACGACGGCCGGCTCCTGCTCGTGGGCCAGCACCGGTACACCCTCGACGAGTACAGCTGGGAGATCCCGGAGGGCGGCGTCGGCAACGGGGAGACCCTGGAGCAGGGCGCCCGGCGCGAGCTGCGCGAGGAGACCGGCTATGAGGCCGCCGCCTGGCGCCGCCTCTTCCGCTTCTCCACGTCCAACTCGGTCACCGACGAGGTGGGTGAGATGTTCCTCGCCACCGGGCTGCGTGCTGGCGAGGCGTCGCCCGACGACACGGAGGACTTGGAGACGCGCTGGGCCACGCTCGACGAGGTGCTGGCGGAGATCGCCCGTGGCGAGATCCACGACCTCATGACCATCGCGGCCGTCCAGCACTATGCGCTCGAGGCCCGTCCGGCGTGACTGCGTCGCGGCCGGACGCGGGCCACGGCGATCCCGGCCTGCCGGGCACGCCCGCCGGCCATGCGGCCGCCTTCCACGACGGCCCGGCCCACGTCATCCGCTGGGCGAATCCGCCGTTCCTGGCGCTGTTCGGCGATGGCGTCGCGGGGCTGCCGGCGCGCGAGGCGATGACCGGGTTCGATCGCGCCGGATTCGAGCTGATGGACCGCGTCCTGCGCGAGGGGCGACCGCTCGCCAGGCGCGTCGCCACCCCGTCTGGGCCGCTCCGGCTGGTGGTTGTCCCGCGCCGTGATATCGAGACCGGTGAGACCTACGGTGTCGCCACGCACCTGAGGGCGCCTGCCGATTCCTGAATCCGTGTCTCGCGTGTCGGTTCGTGCCACACGGCACCTATCTGCTCAGGCAGGCTATGCAACAGTCTGCGCGAGCCGCTCGAGGCAGCAGGTAGGAGGAGACCGGATGCCCACGTCCGCACGTGCCCGGGGGGCGAAAGCTCTTGCAGCGCTCATGTTCGGGGCGACCGTCCTGCTCCCCGCGGCGGCGGCTCCCGTAGCAGCCGCCGACCCCGTGGTCCTGCGCGTCGGCACGACCCAGGACCTCGACTCGACGAACCCGTACCAGACGGCCCTCGTGTCGGGCTACGAGGTCTTCCAGCTGACCTACAACCTGCTGGTCGACTTCGGGCCGAACCTCGAGCCCGTGCCCGGCTTCGCGGACTCGTGGCAGCGGTCCGCGGACGGCACCTCCTGGACGTTCCACATCCGTGACGGCATGAAGTGGTCGGACGGCCAGCCGGCGACGTCGGCGGACGCCTGCTTCTCGTTCCAGCTCGACCTCGACGCCATCGCCGCGGGCGACAGCGTCGGCCTGGGCTATATCGACCCGAACGTGTCGGACGCCGGCATCACCAAGGTCGAGTGCCCCGATCCCCAGACGATGATCGCGTACTCGAAGGACCCGTCCGACCGCATCCTCCAGACGTACGTGCCGATCCTGCCCAAGCACATCTACGGCAAGGACACGTACAAGACGATCGCCGACGAGAAGTTCACGCCGCCGCTGGTCGGGACCGGCCCGTACACCGCGACCGCCTGGAAGCAGAGCCAGTACGTGAGCTTCACCCGCAACCCCTACTACTGGGGCCAGCAGGGCTATGAGGACCAGATCGTGATGCAGTTCTTCAAGACTGACGACACGATGGTCCAGGCGCTCAAGGCCGGCGAGATCGACTACGCACGTGACCCCAACGCCGACCAGCTCAAGTCGCTCCAGAACCAGCCCGGCTACCAGACGGTCGTCGGCACGGCGAACGGCTGGACCCAGCTGGCGTTCAACACCTACGGCACGGGCGGCACCAAACCGCTCAAGGCCGGCGATGGCCCTTCGACCCAGGCGCTGCTCGACCCAGCGTTCCGAGACGCACTCGGCTACGCCGTTGACAAGCAGACGCTGATCGACAAGGTCCTGGGCGGGTTCGGCCAGGCTGGCGACACCGTCATCCCGCCCGCCCTGGGGATGTGGCACGTCACGCCGGACAACCCGCGCCACTTCGACATCCAGCTGGCCATCCAGAAGCTGGAGGCGGCCGGGTACACGACCGACTCCAACGGCAACCGGCTGGACAAGCAGGGCAAGCCGATCGTGCTCCGGCTCGACATGCCCGACTCGGATTCCAACTACCCGAAGGCGGCGCAGTTCATCCAGTCCTGGTACGGGCAGCTGGGGATCAAGGTCGTCACGCAAGTGCTCGACAGCGCCACGCTCTCCGACCTGATCCTGCCGTCCAACGGAGCGAAGTACGACATCGAGCTGTGGGGCTGGAGCGGCAACCCGGACCCCAACGCGCTGCTCCAGATCTTCCGCTGTGACGCCATCGGCAACACGTCCGACAGCCAGTACTGCAACCCCGCCTACGACAAGCTGTACGACCAGGAGACGGCCGCGACCTCGAACGATGCGCGGCACGCCATCCTTGCCCAGATGCAGAACCTGATCTACGACCAGGCTCCGTACGACGTCCTCTACTACGACTCGAACCTGGCCGCGTACCGGACGGACACGTTCGCGGGCTGGACCAACCAGCCGTCGAACGGGACGCCGTTCTTCACGTACTCCACGCTCGACTACACCAAGCTCACCAACGCAGCCGCTCAGCCGAGCCCGACGCCGGCAGCCCCGGCTTCGGCGGAGCCGAGTTCGTCGTCGGCCGCGTCTGTCGCCACACCGCCGCCCGCCACGCCCGCGCCGAGCGCGGCCCCGAGCAGCGCCTCGAGCTCGAGCGGCCTTCCCCTGGCGCTGATCGGCCTGCTCATCGTCGTCGTCATCGTGGTTGCGGTGCTGGTGCTCGCGCGCCGGCGCGGCCCCCAAGCCGAGGACGAGTGAGCCGCATCGGGACCGCGGAGACTCGCGACCATCCCGGGGAGGGCCTGGCGGCCCTCCCCGGACATCGCCCTGCCCCTGACGATCGGGGCCGAACGCGGTGAGCGGCCGCTACCTGCTCCAGAAGCTCGCGCGCGCGTTCCTCACGATCGTCGTCATCGTCCTGCTCAACTTCCTGCTGTTCCGGGCCATGCCCGGCTCCCCGGCGCGGATCGCGTCGCACCATCCCGGGGTGACCAAGGCGGCGATCGACCAGCTGGCGGCGCGCTGGGGCCTCGACAAGCCGCTGATCCCCGACCAGCTCGTGGCGTACATCAACGCCACCGTCACCGGCGACTTCGGCCTCTCGTACCAGTTCCGCGGAGCGCCGGTGACGGAGGTCATCGGCGACCGGTTCTGGCCGACCATGATCCTGATCGGCCTGGGGGAGCTGCTGGCGATCATCATCGGCCTGGCCATCGGCGCCTACGCCGGGTGGAGACGCGGCTCGGCGGTGGACCGCGTCGGCGGGGGCATCAGCCTGGTCCTGTACTCGATGCCGTACTTCGTGATCGGCATGCCGCTGATCATCGTGTTCGCGGCCGGGCTCGGCTGGTTCCCCACCTCGGGCATGTTCGACGCCGGGGCCACCTACGCTTCCGGGCTGGACCAGGTGCTCGACTTCGCTCACCACCTGATCCTGCCCCTCACGACCGTCACCCTGGGCCTGATCGGCGCCTACGCCATCCTCATGCGCTCCGCGATCATGGAGACGCGGGCAGAGGACTACATCACCACGGCGCGGGCGAAGGGCTTGACCGAGGGCCGGGTCCTGCGCACGCACGCCTTCCCCAACGCCCTCCTGCCGATGGTCACCATCATCGCGATCGACCTCGGCTACGTGGTGGCGGGCGCCATCACCGCCGAGGTGGTGTTCAACTGGCCGGGCATCGGCACGCTCACCGTGGACGCGCTGCAGGCTCGTGACTACCCGGTGCTGCAGGGCATCTTCCTGCTGCTGTCGATCACGGTCGTGATCGCCAACCTGGTGGCAGACCTGGTGTACGGGTTCCTCGATCCGCGGGTGCGAGTGTGACCGCGGCGTCCGCGATGTCCCGCCCGCGCCGCAGGCGGCGGCTGTCGTCCGCCCGCGACTTCGCCGTCCGGTTCACCGGCCGGACGGACGGTGTGGTGGGGCTGGCCATCCTCCTCGTCTTCGGGATCCTCGCCCTCGCGCCGCAGCTGTTCGTCGGGCCGCTCGAGACGGCCGTCACCGCGACCGGCACCTCGCTCGAGCCGCCGTCCATGGCCCACCTGCTGGGCACCGACGAGCTCGGCCGCGACATCCTCAACCTCACGGTCCACGGCGCCCGGATCTCGATGACGATCGGCTTCCTGGCCACGCTGATCACGATCGCGCTGGGGGCGGGCATCGGGATCCTCTCGGGCTATCTCGGCGGGAAGGCCGACGCGCTCCTGATGTGGCTCACCGACGTGTTCCTGGTCCTGCCCAACTTCGTGCTCGCGATCGCGCTCGCGCCCATCCTGCTCGACATCATCGGGGCGCAGGCCGAGCTGTTCGGGATCCGGGCGACGCTGCTGGTCATCGTGGTGGTCATCGGTGTCACGAGCTGGGCCACCACCGCCCGGATCATCCGCTCGCAGGTGCTGTCCCTCAAGGAGCGCATGTTCGTGGACCGGGCGCGGGTCATCGGCACCGGGCCGGGCCGGATCATGCGCAAGCACATCCTGCCCAACGTGGTGAACCTGATCGTCGCCCAGTCGGTGCTGACCTTCGCCTACGCCGTGTTCACCGAGACCTCGCTCTCGTTCATCGGCCTCGGCGACCCGTTCGCGCCCTCGTGGGGCGAGATCCTGTCGGCGGCTCAGTCCGCGGGCGCCCCCGGCCTGCTCGCCTGGTGGTACATCGCCGCGCCCGCGGTCTCGGTGGTCCTGGTCGTGGTGGCGTTCACCCTGGTCGGCAATGCCCTCGACGACCTGCTCAACCCGAAGTCTGCGGTCCGGCGATGACGGTTGATGACGCCGCCACCCTCCGCGCTCGCCGCCAGTGGCCCATGCCCAAGCAGGCGGTGCCGGGAGCGCCGCTGCTGGAGGTGGAGGACCTGTCGGTGCGGTTCCGGATGCCCGGCGGTCCGAGCGTCAAGGCCGTCGACGGCGTGTCCTTCCGGCTCGAGGACGGCGAGGCGATGGGGCTGGCTGGCGAGTCCGGCTGCGGCAAGACCACGACAGCCCTGTCGCTGGTTCGCCTGTTGCCGGCCAACGGGAGGATCAGCAGCGGCAGCGTGAAGCTGTTCGGGATCGACCTCGTGCCCAAGAACGAGCGCCAGCTGGCGAGATACCGCTGGCGCGAGATCAGCATGGTGTTCCAGGGGGCGATGAACGCGCTGAACCCCGTCAAGCGGGTCGGCGACCAGATCGCCGAGCCGATCGAGATCCGCCTCGGCCAGCCCCGAGCGTCGGCGCGGCGGCGGGCAGCCGAGCTGCTGGACCTCGTCGGGATCCCCGAGAAGCGCACCTCGGCCTACCCCCACGAGCTGTCCGGCGGGATGCGGCAGCGGGCGATGATCGCGATGGCGCTCGCCTGCGATCCCGCGCTCGTCATCGGCGACGAGCCGACCACAGCGCTCGACGTGATGGTCCAGGCGCAGATCCTGGCGCTCCTGGAGCGGCTGCGCCGCGAACTCGGACTCTCGCTGATGCTCATCACCCATGACCTTTCGGTGATCGCCGAGACCTGCGACCGGGTCATGGTGATGTACGCGGGGCGGGTGGCCGAGGAGGGCCCCGTCCGGCGCCTGTTCACTGCGCCCCGGCACCCATACACCGCCAAGCTCCTGTCCTCGTTCCCCAACATCCGCGCCGACCGGCGCACGCTCGACACGATCCCCGGCTCGCCGCCCGATCTGCGGACCCCGCCGCCCGGCTGCCGATTCGCGCCCCGCTGCGCGCAGGCGATGGCCGTGTGCAGCCAGGAGGTGCCGACCGAGGTGCGGTTCGCCGACGGCGTTCGCGTCGCCTGCCACCTCTTCCCGCCCAGCGCCGAGGGCGTGATCGCGTCGGGCGCTGCCGCTGCGGGGACCGGTGGCGGCCTGGTCACCGCGACCGCGCTGCCGCGCTCGGGCGCACCGGCCTCGCTGCTGGGCCCCGGAGGCCCGGGATGAGCGACGTCCTGATCAGGCTCGAGGGGCTCGAGGTCCACTTCCCGATCCGGGGCAGCCTGACGGACGTACTCCTGCGCCGGAAGATGGGCGTGGTGCGGGCGGTGGACGGCATCGACCTCACGATCCGCCGGGGAGAGATCCTCGCCCTGGTGGGGGAGTCCGGCTCCGGCAAGACCACGACCGGGCGGGTGGTCGTCAAGCTGACGCGGCAGACCGCGGGCCGGGTACTGGTGGATGGGCAGGACGTCAGCGACCTGTGGGGCACGGGACGCCTGCGCCCGTACCGCCGCCGCGTCCAGCTGATCTTCCAGGACCCCTACGAGACGCTCAACCCCAAGCACACGGTCGGCGAGTTCGTCGCCGAGCCGCTCGAGGTCCAGAAGATCGGGACGGCGGGCGAGGATCGCCGCCGGCGGGTGCTCGAGTCGCTCGACGCAGCCGGCCTCCGCCCGGCTGGGGACTTCGCCGCTCGCTACCCGCACGAGCACTCGGGCGGCCAGCGCCAGCGGGTGGTGATCGCCGGTGCCCTGGCGATGAACCCCGAGATCATCGTGGCCGACGAGCCGGTGTCCATGCTCGACGTCTCGATCCGCACCGAGCTGCTGCGGCTGATGCTCGACCTGCGCCGTGAACGCGGCCTGACCTACCTGTTCATCACGCACGACCTGTCGCTCGCCTGGGTGCTCGCAGACCGGATCGCGGTCATGTACCTGGGCAAGATCATGGAGGTTGGGCCCGCGGAGGCCGTCATCCGCTCGCCGCGCAACCCGTACACGAAGGCCCTCGTGTCGGTGAGCCCGTCCACCGACCCGCCCGAGGACGACACGGCCGACGGGCGGACGATCCTGGTCGGCGAGACGCCAGACGCTGCGCACGTGCCCGCCGGCTGCCGGTTCCACCCGCGCTGCCCGGTGGCCTTCGACCGCTGCCGGACGGCTGAGCCGCCCCTGTTCGATGTGGGGGGCGGCCAGGAGGCCGCCTGCTGGCTGGCCGAGCCAGGGGCGCGGCCGATGACCGACGCCGGCCCCGCGTCGGCCATCGCCCCGGCGCTCGAGGCCTGACCGGCGGCGTTTCCGGCGTCGGGCTACGCTTCTCGTGCGGCCCCCCGTCGCGTCCCCCTCGACGGCTGGCCCCGGGAACGAGACGATGCTGGACGAAGCGTTCCTCGACTGGCTGCGCGCAACGACCGAGGCTCGCTGGGCGGACCCGTCGCTGCGCGACGCCGCGGCAGGGCTGGGCGAGGTCGCCTGGCAACGCGGGACACGCTGGCGCGGTCCGCTCTCGGCGTCAGACCTCGAGATCGTCGAGTCGATGTTCGAGGTGACCATGCCGGCCGAGTACCGGCGCTTCCTGACGACGCTCCACACGCCGGACCCGGCGATGGCAGCCACGCAGGCGCGCGCCGGGCGGCTGGTCCGGGTGGAGCGTCGACTGTTCACCGACTGGACCGGCCCCACGACGCCGATCATCGCGGCCTTCGAGCGGCCCCTGGCGGGGCTTCTCCGGGGGGTGGCGCTGGGCCGGTGGCACCCGTCCTGGGGCGATCGGCCGCCAGACGCCCGCGAGCGCGAGCGCGTCGTGCGCGGTCTGGCTGCTGGCGCGCCCCGCCTCATCCCGTTCGCCGGGCAGCACTACCTGCTGGCCGAAGCACCGACCAACGACCCGGTGGTTGTCGCCGTCCACGGAGCCGACGCGGCGACGATCGCCCCCGACCTGCGGCACGGATTGCTGCGCGAGCTGGGACTGGCCGACCCGGCCGACGCCAATCGGGCGAGTGACGAGGGGAGCGGCGCGGCGGGCGGTCGGAGCCTCAATCCGCTGGACCGCCCAGCCGCCGGTCGCGAGATCAGGTTCTGGGGCGACCTCCTGGACGGGATCCCCTGGCTGCCGCTCTCGGAGACGGGCCGGACATGACAGGTGCCCCGGGGGAGACCGGGGCACCTGTCGCGGCGCCGGCGGCGCGAGTGTCCTCCGGGCGCGTCCGCGCCAGGGCGGCCGCGGACGCGCCCCCTGG
>JBJKRU010000239.1:0-2643 GCA_046704485.1 Candidatus Limnocylindrales bacterium
GGCTCGAGCACCTGCTTGAGCCGGTCCACCGCGAAGCGGAGGCCGGCCAGGATCACGTCGTCGGGGATGACAACATCATCCTCGAGGTACCGCTTTGCGATCGACGTGGCCAGCAGCCCGGCCGACGGCGCGTTGAGGCCGTCAGCGACGCTCTTCGGCGTGAGGGGCACTGGGGCCCCTGCTGCCAGAGCCCGGCGCAAGGCATCCGAGCCCTCCGGCTCCACGCCGTAGACGCGCACCCTCGGTCGGCTCTCGCGCAGGGCGACCGTCACGCCGCCCAGCAAGCCGCCGCCGCCCACCCCCACCACGACGACGTCCACGTCGGGAAGGTCCTCGAGGATCTCCAGGCCGCACGAGCCGTTGCCCAGCAGAACCTCCGGATCGTCGTACGGGTGGACCAGCGTCAGGCCCCGCTCCTCGCGCAGACGCTGCAGGTGCTCGAGCGACTCGCCCACATGCTTGCCGTGGAGGGCCACCTCGGCGCCATAGCCGAGGCAGGCGGCCACCTTCGATTCCACGGCGCCCTCGGGCATCACCACCGTCATGGGCACGCCGGCCTCGCGCGCGGCCCACGCATACGCCTGGCCAGCATTGCCCGCCGAGATCGTGATGGCGCCCCGCTGGCGCTCCTCATCGGTCAGCGACGAGATCCTGGCCAGGGCGGCCCGCGGCTTGAACGACCCGGTCTTCTGCAGGTGCTCTGCCTTCAGGTACAGCTGGCCATCGGCGAGGCGGATGCCGCACGCCGCGCCCGCAACCCTCGCCGCAGTCGCCGACGAGAGCACCTGCGTGCGGTGGATCCGGCCCTCGAGCAGGCGTCGGGTGGCGCGGATGGCGGCGAGGTTCACCGGCGAGTCGCTCACGGTCCGAGTATGCGGCGCCGGGCGCCCGGGCGTCGTCCCAGCTCCGCGACACCCGCCGCATGGCGTCTCCCAGCCTCGTCGCGCCGTCGCCAGAGTTCGCCGCGGAGCTACTTGCGTTCTTGCGCAATTGGTGAGACACTTCCCCCATGCTCGACACCCTGATCACCGAGGAGGAGCGCGCCCGCTCTGCGGCCGTTGCCCGCGCCCTCGGCGACCCCAAGCGCCTCTGCGTCCTCGAATCCCTCGCCTCGGGCGAGGTTTCCGTGGGCGACCTGGCAATCCGGGTCTCGTGCCAGGTGCCGAACATGAGCCAGCACCTCGCGGTGCTGCGCTCAGCAGGGCTCGTCACGGCTCGCCGCGACGGGAACACCGTCTACTACCGCCTCTCGGACCCGCGGGTCCTCGAGGCGTGTCAGCTCCTCATGTCCATCGCCCGCTGACGGGCCTCGTCCCGCCCAGCGGGAAGAAAGGAGCCGCCGCATGGCGGAGATCAAGCACGCGACCGACGCCACGTTCGAGCAGCTGGTCATCAACAACGACAAGCCCGTCCTCGTGGACTTCTGGGCAGCGTGGTGCGGGCCGTGCAAGATGGTCGCCCCCGAGATCGAGAAGCTCGCGACCAAGTACGACGGCGTCGTCGACGTCGTCAAGGTGGACGTGGACGCCAACCCGGGCATCTCGCAGGCGTTCGGCATCATGAGCATCCCGCTCATCGCGCTGTTCACCCCCGGCCAGCAGGCCAAGGGCGCTCCGGGCTACCGCTCGGCCGAGCAGCTGGAGCAGCTGTTCGGGCTGACGACCCTCGCCGCCCCGGCGAACTGACGCCAGACCCCGCACTTCCACGGCCCCGGTCGCCCGACCGGGGCCGTTTCGATTCGCGACAGCGATCCGCTACCGGGCGGCGCGCCGGTGGCCGAGCCGGAGCCACGCCTCGGCGCGGTCGAGCGCGAACCGGTCGGCGTGCGCGGGGCTGAACGCGATCCACCCCGCGCCTCGAGGCGAGCTTCGCGTGTCCGGCGTGCGCAGCGCCGCAGAGGCGACCGGCGCGTCGAGCGCCACCTCGAGGAAGTCCGCGCCGACAACGGCGAACACGCGGCCGCGCACGGCGAGCAGCACGACGTCGCCGTCACGCCGTTGGGTGACGCCGGCGAGGTCCTCGATCACGAGCCCGAGGCGCTCGTCCAGCGTCTCGTCGAGTGCCTCGTCGGCGGCCGCGGCGCCAGCCGCCGCCTCCGCCTCGTCGAGCGGGGCGTCGTCGTCGGCAGCCTCGGATCCGCGCGGGCCCGGGCCCCGGCCCGCGCCGCTCACCGGGCGGCGTCGAGGATCGCTCGAAGCTCCGTGGCGTGGCCCTCGTAGTGCTCGGTGGTCTCGCCGAAGAAGTACTCCTGGTGCGAGGAGTGCTTGATCCAGCGCTCCTCGGGGACCACCGTGAGGTAGCCGCGGAGCTCTCCGGCGGTCGAGCGGAAGGCCACCCGCACCTCGTCCATGGGCAGCGCCCGGAAGCGGTCGAGGCCGGCCTCGTTCATCTGGTCGCCGCCCGCCGCCCACTCGGCCTCGATCCGCTCGATGCTGCGGCTGGTCTCGCTCACGGCGAGCTCCTTGGCAGCCGCCAGCGCGGCCTCCTGCCACAGGACGATGTGGCCCATCAGGTCGCGGCCGGACCAGCCGCCGGCAGCCTCCACGGGCCGGTCGAGCTGCTCGTCGGACAGGTCCAGCAGGGCCTCGTAGGCGCGGAACGCGTCGCGCTCGTCTTCGAGGAAGGAGAGGGCGTCGAGGTACA
>JBJKRU010000240.1:0-14259 GCA_046704485.1 Candidatus Limnocylindrales bacterium
AGGCGCTGGCGGAGGCCGCACTGGCCGGGCGAGCGCTCGTGGATCGCCTGGGACGGACCCCTGGCGTGCGGCACATTCCTGTCCGCTGCCACCGAGCTGACCCTGCCGGGCGGTGCTGTCCTGCCGGCCGCCGCCGTGTCCGCGGTGACTGTGCTGCCGACGCACCGGCGCCGCGGCGTCCTGACACGGATGGCGGAGACGGCCCACCAGTCGATCATCGACGAGGGCGAGCCGCTCGCGGTGCTCATGGCGTCCGAGTACCCGATCTACGGGCGCTTCGGCTACGCACCGGCCACTCGCTCGGCGTGGCTCGCGATCCACCCGAGGGAGACGAGCGTCCTGGGCGAGGCGACCGGCTCCATCGAGCTCGCGCCGCTCAACGAGACGACCCGCGACGCGGCGCGCGCGGTGTACGAGATCGCGCGCCATCGGGTCGCGGGCGAGATCGGGCGCGACGACATCACCTGGGACATCGACATCGGGCTGGAGTCGGACGCATTTGAGGGAACCCGCTGGACGGGCTTCATCGCCCTGCACCGCGACGACGCGGGCACGGTCGACGGCTATGCCCGCTACAAGACCGAGCCCAAGTGGGGGCGCGGGCCTTCCGGCGAGATCGAGGTCAGGGACCTCCACGCGATCAGCGACGCCGCGTACGAGGACCTGTGGCGCCTACTGCTCTCAGTGGACCTGGTCGCCGTGGTCAGGGCGCCGAACCGGCCGGTCGAGGAGCCGCTGCCGTGGCTGCTCTCGAACGCGCGGGCAGTGGACGTCGAGCGGCTGCGGGACCGGGTCTGGGTCGGGATCTTCGACCTGCCGCGCGCGCTCGAGGCCCGGGCCTACGAGCGCACGGGGTCCCTCGTGCTCGAGGTCGTGGACGACGCGGCCTGGGGCGGGACGCGCCGCCTGCGCCTCGAGGCTGGCCCCGACGGGGCGAGGTGCACGCCGACCGGCGCCGACGCCGACCTGACGCTGCCGATCGCCGCGCTGGGCGCCGCCTACCTCGGCGGGGCGCGACTGCGAGACGCGGTCAGGGCGACCGGCTGCGACGAGCACCGGGAGGGGGCGCTCGCCCAGGCGGACTTGCTGTTCCGGACGCCCGACGTGCCGTGGTGCTCGACGCCCTTCTGACGGGGCGGTCTCAGTCCAGGACCGAGTCAGCCAGGGCGTAGGCAGACTCGAACTCGTCGCGCGTGACCGCCTCGGCGTCAGCGAACGTGTCGTTGAACGACGGCGAGCCCGGCGGGACCGGGTAGTCGGTGACGGGGTGGTCCCCGGGCCGCGTGATCAGGGTGGGTTGGCCGTCCCGGTCGAGGCCGACCTCGCGCGGGACCCGGCCGGTCGAGGAGACCTCGAACAGGTACGTCCGGGCCGTGCCCGGCTCGCCCGGCAGGTCGCCGTAGATGCACCGCAGGAACACACGCGCGTCGATCACGAGGGGGACTTTGGCCGAGGAGCGCCTCCCGGTCAAGTCGCCGGTGGGTCCCAACGGGACGCCGACCGGCGAATCGGCATCGCCCTACTCTGCCTCGTCGACCGCGGGAGACCCCGGGGCCCTCGAGTCGCTGGCGATCCGCGGCCCGGCGAGCACCCGCCCAGCGAGAGGAGCGCACGATGATCGTCGGCCGGACACTGACGATGACGTTGACGTATCGCCCGCTAATTCCGATAATTCTGCTCGGGATTAGCCCGCGGGTCGCGTCCCCCCACTGCGCACGCGGGCGGTCCCCCTACCGCCGATCCGCCGCACCCCGCACAATCGCTCGAAGCGGCGCCCGCCGCCAGAACCGGAGCAGCCATGAGCTCGACACGCGACCTGGTCCGCGACGAACGCGACCAGTACGCCTTCCACGACGACATCGTCTACCTCGCCGAGACCAAGCGCGGCCTGACCCGCGAGACGGTCGAGGAGATCAGCCGCTTCAAGGCTGAACCGGAGTGGATGCTCCAGTTCCGCCTCCGCGCCTACGACCACTTCGTGAAGCGCAAGATGCCGACCTGGGGCGGGCGCCTCTCGGACATCGACTTCGACAAGATCGTCTACTACCGCAAGCCGTCCGAGCGCGAGGAGAAGTCCTGGGACGACGTTCCGGAGCAGATCAAGCAGACGTTCGAGAAGCTGGGCATCCCGGAGGCCGAGCGCAAGTTCCTCGCCGGCGTCGGCGCCCAGTACGACTCGGAGGTCGTGTACCACTCGGTGCGCGAGGAGCTGGCCAAGATCGGCGTCGTGTTCATGGGCACCGACCAGGCGCTCAAGGAGTACCCGGACATCTTCCGGGCCCATTTCGGCACGGTCGTCCCGCCCGAGGACAACAAGTTCGCGGCCCTCAACAGCGCTGTCTGGTCCGGCGGCTCGTTCGTCTACGTGCCCAAGGGCGTCGAGGTCCCGCTCCCGCTCCAGGCCTACTTCCGGATCAACGGCGAGAACACGGGCCAGTTCGAGCGGACCCTGATCGTGGTGGACGAGGGCGCCAAGGTCCACTACATCGAGGGCTGCACCGCGCCGATCTACGCCACCGACTCCCTGCACGCAGCCGTGGTGGAGGTGGTGGCGCTGCCCGGCAGCAAGGTCCGCTACACGACCATCCAGAACTGGTCGAACGACGTCTACAACCTGGTGACCAAGCGCGCCCACGCCCACGAGCGGTCGACCGTCGAGTGGGTCGATGCGAACACCGGCTCGCGGCTCACGATGAAGTACCCCGCGATCTACCTCCGCGGCGAGGGCGCCAGGGCCGAGGTGATCTCGGTGGCGGTCGCTGGCAGGGGCCAGCACCAGGACACTGGCGCCAAGGCGATCCACCTCGCGTCCAACACCACCTCGCGGATCGTCTCCAAGTCGGTGTCCAAGGACGGCGGGCGCGCGACCTACCGCGGCCAGCTCAGGGTTGCCCCGGGGGCGACCGGCGTGTCGGCCAGCGTCCGCTGCGACGCGCTGATGCTCGACGACGAGTCGCGGTCCGACACGTACCCGTACATCGACATCGGCGAGGACGACACCACCATGACCCACGAGGCCACGGTGGGGAAGATCTCGGCCGAGCAGGTGTTCTACCTCATGAGCCGCGGCCTCACCGAGAACGAGGCGCAGAACCTCATCATCCAGGGGTTCCTCGAGGTGTTCACCAAGGAGCTCCCGATGGAGTACGCCATCGAGTTCAACCGGCTCGTCAAGCTGGAGATGGAGGGATCGCTCGGATGACGGAGGCGCCCGACACGTCAACGCAGGCGCGCCCGGCGCGCGCCCCCCGTCGCGCCCCCGACGATCTTCCGTTCAGCTTCGTGGATGCCGCGCTGGTCGCGGCCATCGGCTCGGACCGCGGTGAACCCGAATGGCTCCGCGAGGACCGGGCAGCGGCGCTCGGGCGCTTCGAGGCGATGCCAGTCGAGGCGAACCGCCTCTACACGCCGTACGTGGACCTGCGGGCGGCCTCGCTCGAGAGCGCGACGCCGTACGCGTCAACGGCCGACGCGGCCGCGGCCCCGGTCGAGACGGCAGGTGGTGGCGATGACGCGACGGCCGGCCTGCTCGAGCTGGCCGAGGACGGTGTGGGCGCCGGGAGGATCGACGCGGCGGCCGCGAAGGCCGGCGTCCGGCTGATGACGCTGGGCCAGCTGGTCGAGCGCGACCCCGACCTCGCCCGCACGCTGCTCGCTGACGATCCCGTGCTCTCCTCCGAGGACAAGCTGTCGTGGCTCAGCCGGGCCGCCTGGTCCCAGGGCGCAGTGCTCCACGTGCCTGCCGGCGTCCAGGTTGAGCGGCCGGTGGTCCTGCGCTGGGCCGTCGGCGCTCCGCGCACGCTCGTCGGCCGCACCCTCATCGTGCTCGAGGACGGTGCCGAGGCGTCGGTCGTGGAGGAGCTCGTCGCCTCTGGCGGCGTCGAGCCCGGCAGGCAGGCGCTGCTCTCGCTGACCACCGAGATCCACCTCGGCGCGCACGCTCGCCTCGCACTCGCCAGCCTCCAGGAGACCGGCCCCGACCAGGTGGTGTTCCAGCAGCGCACCGCACGCCTCGGCGAGGGGGCCGACCTGCGTTGGGCGCTCGCCCAGCTCGGCGGCCGGCTCATCCGCTCGCGGGTGGACAACGTGCTGGTGGGCGACCGGAGCGTCGTCGAGCAGGCCGAGATCGTGTTCGGGGCGGGAGAGCAGCTCCACGACCTCACCTCGTACACGCACCACGCCGGCCGCGACACCACCGGCGAGCTGCTGTCCAAGGGCGTGCTGCTCGACAAGGCGCGCAGCTACATGAAGGGCCTCATCACGATCGACAAGAGTGCGGTCGGCACCGACAGCTTCCTGGGCGAGTTCGGGATGAACCTGTCCAGGACGGCGCGCGCGGTCGCGATCCCGTCGCTCGAGATCGACCAGCCCGACTGCCGCCGAGCCGCGCACTCGTCCTCGGTGGGGCCGATCGACGAGTCACAGCTGTTCTACCTCGAGAGCCGGGGGATCGACCCGGTCGAGGCGCGCAAGTTCATCGTGCTCGGCTTCCTCGAGCCGGTGGTCGCGCGCGTCCCGCTCGAGGAGGCGCGCGACCGCCTGCGCGAGGCGCTCGAGGCGAAGTGGGCGGCAGGCTTCGGGCCGGCCGGCAGCGCCTCGGCCGCGTGACGGCCGAGTCGGCCCGGCAGTGCCTCGGCCGCGTGACGGCCGAGTCGGCCCGGCGGCGCCCTCGCTTCGGCAGCCGCTGGTGACGCGGCGCATTGACCTCCTCGCCGCCGAGGCGGTGGCGGAGGGCGAGCTGCAGATGGTCTGGGTCGACGGGGGCGCCAGCCCTGTGCTCGTGGTGCGCTCTGGCGGTGTGCTCCACGCGCTCCAGGGCACCTGCTCGCACGAGTACTTCGAGCTCGACCGCGGGTTCCTCACGCGGGGCACGCTCACCTGCCCTTTGCACCTCTCGCGGTTCGACCTCGACGAGGGGACGCCGCTCGACCCGCCGGCCGAGCTGCCGCTCGCCGTTTACCCGATCGTCGAGGAGGGCGGGCGGATCCTGATCGAGGTGCCCGACGGCCCGCTCGAGTTGAACGAGGACTAGGCGCGGCGCGGCTGTCCGGACTTCTCGGGGCACGGCACGCTGATCGGCAGCCTCGGCTTCTCGAAGGCGGCGATGAGCGAGGGGAGCGCGTACGCCGCGTAGCCGGTGCCGGAGGCGTCGAACAGGATGACCTCGGCGCCCGTGACGGCGCGCAGCAGCGCGAGCGCCCCGTCGCGCCTCGCCGCCGACCCCGCGATCACGCCGCTCACCCGAAGCCGCCAGTGCCCGTTGAGGCCGTCGTGGTGGGCGGACTCGTTGTGCTCCAGCGTTACCACGGCGCCCGGGCCGGCCGGGATCCGGTGGGGAAGGATGTCGGGCTCGGTGGCGATGCCGGCGAAGGCCAGCTGCGTCTGCCGACGTGGAGAGCGGCATTGCTCGCACACATCGCTCGTGGGCCGGTTGACCGAGCGGCAGTTGCCGCAGGCCCACTCGCCCGTCTCCCATGGCGGCGGCGGATGGTGGCCGAGGAGACGTCGGGCCGCGGCGCCCCAGCGTTTGCTGAGGAGCGTGCTCAACGTTGCTCGCGCGGCAATGAACGCCAGCGCCATGACCAGCAGGAACAGCGCTGCGCGCGCGGCCACCGAGGCGGTGTCGTCGCCGAGCGGGACCACCAGGCTGCCTCCCGCCTCCACGGCCTGCCGGATTCGACGCCCGGCCCGGCCTCAGTCGATCAGAGTGCCGCCGTTGATGTCGAGCGTCTCGCCCGTGATGTAGCCCGCCTCGCCCGACAGCAGGAATACCACCGCCGCGGCGACCTCCTCGGCGGTTCCGAGGCGGCCCACGGGAACGCGTCCCGCCACCTCGCGCGTCGCCCCGAGCAGCTGCGTGTCGATCAGGGCGGGCGCGACGATGTTGGCGGTGACGCCGTCACGCGCGTACTCCGCGGCGATCGACTTCACGAGCGTCATCAGCCCGGCCTTGGACGCTGCATAGGCCGCAGATCGTGCTCCGCCCGACTTGCCGGCCGCGGCGCCCAGGCCGACCACCCGGCCGTACCCGAGCGCCCTCATCCCCGGCAGCGCACGCCGGGCAACGAGGAAGGCGCCCGTCAGGTTGATCGCGAGGGTGCGCTCCCAGAGTTCAGTGGAGGTCTCCTCAAGCGGGACGAGCGGCAGGATGCCCGCGTTGAGCACGAGGATCGTCGCCTGGCCCAGCTTCGCCTCCACCTCGTCGAAGGCGGCGTTCACGGCCGCCTCGTCCGAGACGTCGGTCTCGAGCCCGAGGATCGTGGGCGCCTCGGGCGGCGTGAGGTCCAGGGCTGCGACGCGCGCACCGTTCTGCGCCAGGAGCATACAGATCGCGAGCCCGATGCCGCGCCCGCCGCCAGTCACGACCGCGACCCGGTCCTCCAGCCCCTCGACCCTGACCATCGGCGACGGCCTCCGCTCACGATGCGCCTGCCCGGCCGGCGCCGGGCCACGGGCTCCTACCATAGACCACGGGTCGGGGGCGTGCCCGGCCCTCGGCGCGCCACGGCTCGGTCCTGACCCATGGAGCCGGCCTCGACCCGCCGCCCGCCTCGCCGCGGCCTCAGACCACGGGCCCGGCCGCCGTCTCCACGAGCGGCTCGAGCTGCGGCTCCGAGCTCCGCTGGAGCACCAGCGCGCCCGCCAGCACCAGCACCGTGCCGGCGGCCTGGGCGGCCGTCAGGGACTCCCCGAGGACGAGCGCGGCGAGGATCACGCCGGTGACCGGCTCGAACAGCATGAGGATCCCCGCCCGCGTGCCGCCGATCCGCCGGATCGCCGCGAGGAACAGGGAGGACGAGACGCCCGCGGCGGCGACGCCGGCCAGCAGGATCAGCGGCCAGACGGCAGGCGTGTTGAACGGCACGAGGAGGCCGTCGCCCTGCCCGGCGGCGAGCGCAATCGCCACGGCCCCGACCACGGTCACCGACATGACGACCAGCGAGGCGCCTGCCGTGGGCACCGATCGGTAGCCGGATCGGCTGACGGCGATGAAGACCACCGAGGACGCGGCCGCCAGCAGCCCGAGCAAGACCCCCGCGACGATGTTGGGCGTCTCGCCTGGCGTGGGGGAGCTGCCCGTGAGCACGAGCACGGCTCCGCCCGTCGACAGGGCCAGCGCGGCCGCTCGCCAGCGCGTCAGCCGCTCGTGGCCCAGCAGCACGTCCACGACCGCCACCCCGGCCGGATACGTGTAGAACATCATGAGGACGAGCGCGACCGGTGCGAGCCCGAAGGCCGTGAACAGCGCCGCGTTGAGGACGAGCCCGGCAGTCGCGGCGATCGCCAGCGTCCCTCTGCCGCGTCGGTCGAGGCCGCGCATCGCGGCGACGAACGCGCCTGTGCCCCCGGTCGCCGGGATCGCCATGGCGAGGAAGGCCACCCCGAGCAGCGCCCGCCATGCGGTCATGCCGGTTCCTGGCAGGCCGGCGTCACCAGCGAGCCGCGTGAGCGGGCCGAGCGTGCCGAACAGGCAGGCGGCAACGACGGCCGCAAGCGACCCGGTCACGAGGCTGCGGTCGGGGGCGGCGGGTGTGCTTGCGCTGATCGAGGTCACGGGCCGGGCTGGAGCACCATCCTCGCGGCCGGGGCCTTCGCCACCGCGTCCGCCGAGAAGGGCAGGGGCACGGTCTGGTTGGCCAGCCACTTGGCGATGAAGTCGGTGTTGTGCGAGCTGAACGGGACGCCGCTCTGGCCCGTGGTGGTGATGATCCTCGAGGCGTCGAGGTTGCCCATGTCGTAGATCGCGCGCATCGACGGGCCGTTGGTGACCGCGAAGATGGCCGCGAGGGTCTTGGCCTTGGGCGCCGAGCCGTCGACCGGGTCCGGGTAGGCGACCGACCACTGGTAGTACGTGTTGTCGACCGCGCCAGCCGCGCCGTTGACCGGCACGGGAGAGGTGTCGAAGTACCAGTCGAGCGGGCCGATCCCCGCGCTGCCGAACGTCGCCTCGCGGAACGCGATCTTGTGGATCCGACCCCATGTCCAGGTCGCGGGGTCGCCCAGGTCGCGGCGGAGCCAGGCCCCCGCGGTGTCGAGTGCCTGGGCGGTCACGGCGGCGGCGTCCGCGGAGACCCCGGACTTGCGGTCGCCCCACCACGCCGACGCTCGACCGGCGGGCGTCCCGATCAGGGTGGCGGTCAGGTCGCTGGCCCACTGGGAGCCCACGTAGTCCGCCGCCCACGGCCCGAGGTCGTCGTCGAAGATCGCCCGCTCCACCGCCAGCTCGAACACGTTGAACGACGTGCAGCCAGTCGACGCGGTGGGGCATGTGCCGTCCCAGGCGAGGATCTGGTCGAGGACGGCCTGCCCATCGGCCGTATTGGGGTGCGGACCCATTTCGCGCAGCGCCGCCTGCATCCGGGGACCGCGCAGCAGCATCGTGTCGCCCTGGATCGCGCTGAACGTCTGCTCCGTCACGGTGCCTTTCGCAGCGTCGAGCAGCTGCGTGATCCGGGCGGCCCGGTCGCCGCGGTCGTACTCCTCGCCGATGAACAGGGAGCCCGCGTCCACGGGGTTGTTGGCGGTGACGATGCGGCCCGACGGCGGGTCGTACACGGAGGGCAGCTGGTCGAACGGGATGTACGAGACCCACTCGTGCTGGCCGTCCCAGCCGGGGACGGGCCGCAGGCCGTGGTCGTTGGGGTCGGTGCGGACCGGGATGGCGCCCGGCATCTGGTATCCGATGTTGCCCTCGACGTCGGCGTAGACGAAGTTCTGCGACGGCGCCCCGAAGAGCCGCAGCGCGTCGCGGAACTGCGTCCAGTTGCCGGCGGTGTCGATGTCGAGGAACGCCTCGAGGACGCGGTCCGGCAACGCGGTGGCCGTCCACCGGAGGGCGAACAGTGTGGGGTTCCCCGCAAGGCGTGCATCCGCGTCGTTGATGATCGGGCCGTGGCTCGTCTCGCGGATCGTGAGCGTCACGTCCTGGCCGCCCGCGACCTTGATGTACTCCGTGCGCAGCGTGAATGGAACCGGACCCGCGGGGGTCATGTACTTGGTCGGGTCGGACGGGTCCGTCTTCTCCATCACCAGGTCTTCGACGTCGGGGTTCACGTTGGTCACGCCCCAGCTGATCCGGGCGTTGTGCCCCGCGATCACGCCGGGCGTGCCGGGGAACGTGACGCCGACCACGTCGTAGGGGCAGGCGGCGGTGACCTTGGCGCAGTGGAGGCCGTTGACGTACCAGATCGACGGCATGTTGAAGCCGAGGTGCGGATCATTCGCGAGCATCGGCATGCCGCTCTGCGTGTAGCTGCCGTCCACGACCCAGTTGTTCGAGCCGATGCCGGCCGAGTCCGCCATGCTCCGGGCCGACGTCATGCCCAGCGTCGCGCCGATCCCGTCCGCGGTCTGGGCGAGGTCCGCCCAGGCGGGCGCGGAGGCCGCTGTGACGAGCGCCGGCGAGTTGGCCGACGCGGACGCGGACAACGGGGACGACGTGGATGCCTCCGGTGCCGGGGCCGTGGACGACGAGGTGCCGAGGCCCGTCTGCTGCGGCGATGCGATCACGGGCCGACCGGCCGGGTACGGGGGGAACAGCTCGTCGGTCAGCTTGGGATCGCCGAGGCGCTGGTCCTCGAGCATCCGGAAGATCTCGGTGTCCATGTTCCCGCCCAGGCTCCAGGCCTGCACCTTGGCGAACGTCAGGACGTCGATGGGCCCCCATGGCTCGGGCCGGTAGCCGTGGAGGGCATCGCCGAGGCCGAACTGCAGGGCGACCAGCTCGAAGGCGGCGCCCAGCGGCGACGAGTGGCCGTCGATGTACGCGTTGATCCCGTCGCAGTAGGCCTGCAGGACGGCCTTCGCCTTGTCGGACAGGACCTCGTAGTCGCGCTCGGCGGCCCCCCGCCAGTTGAGCGTGCGGATGAACTCGTCCTGCTTGAGTGCGGCCTTGCCCAGGATCTCGGCCAGACGCCCGGCGCCGGCCATGCGCCAGACCTCCATCTGCCACAGGCGTTCAGACGCGTGCACCCAGCCCTGGGCGAAGAACAGGTCGTGGGTGTCGGATGCGGTGATCTGGGTGATGCCGTAGAGATCGCGGTCCACCTCCACCCGACCGTGCAGGCCGGACACCGTGAGGGTGCCCGACGTCGTGGGCTGCCCGGCTGCGGTCACCCAGCCAACGCTGCCGACCACGAGCGCCACCACGACCAGCAGGGCCGCCCCGATGCCCAGCAGGCCACGCTTCGTCTTCCGACCCACGAACGCTCCTCCGCTCCTCGCCCTCCAGGGTGTCAGCCAGTCTGCTACACGCGACCGCGCCATGCGCGGTCGTCCCGCGCCGCCGCAGGCCCGTGTTCAGCGCTGGAGGAGCGTCCCGAGCCCGCGCCGCTCGGCCTCGGCCAGGATCGCCGACCCGAACACGACGTCCGCGAGACCCGTGCCCAGATGGGTCGCGACCACGCGGCCTGCCGGCCGCGGCGCACCCGAAGCGAGCAGGGCGCCCATCATCGCGTGCGGCTCCGGGTAGCCGTCGAACTGGCCAGCATCGCGGTTCGCCAGGAACTGCCCGGTGTGGTCGGTGGCGAACAGGGCGGCGTCACGGGCCACCTCGGCCGCGCACATCGTCGCGTAGTCCACCGGCACCCCGAGCCCGTGCGGCACCAGCCAGTCGTTGGTCATGACCTGGCGCTCGGGCGGCGGGGCGAACGAGGCGGCCGTGACCACGACGTCGGCACCCTCGACGGCGGCTCGGGCCGAGGAGGAGACCGTGACCCTGGCTACCGCCGGCAGCGCGCGCCCGATCTGTGCCAGCGCCTCGGCGCGCGCCGCGTCGCGGTCGAACAGCGCCACCTCGGCCCCTGGCAGCACGTGCGCCAGCATCGGCAGGTGGCTGTGCCCCTGGACGCCCGCGCCGATGAGCGCGACTCGAGGCCGACCCGGATCGCCGGGCGCGGCCCACGCGCGGAGCGCCACGCCCGAGTCCGCCGCCGTGCGCTGGGCCGTGATGGGCGCGGCGTCGAGGATCGCGGTGGCGAACCCGGTGCGAGGGTCGTTGAGCAGCAGCAGCGCGCTGATCGCGGGCAGGCCGAGCGCCGCATTGCCACCGAATCCGAGCACCCACTTCATCCCCAGCTTGTCGGACGCGCCGTCGGCCGACTCGCCCGGCAGGTAGGCCGGCATCGCATGGCCGAAGGAGCCGTCGGGGCGGGGGTGGACGACGATCTTGGCTGGCAGCTCGGCGGGCCCGGCGAGGCCGCGCAGGGTCGCCTCCGCGAGGGCGAGGCGCTCGGGCAGCGAGGGCATCGCGGCGATCACGTCCGAGGCCGAGAGGTAGCGGAGCGGCATCGGCTGGTCCATCGAGCGAGTGTAGATTGTGCGGGCTCGCGCGTGGCTCGGGCGACGGCGGTTGAGGAGGACGCTGATGACGCGATCGGAGCTCGAGGCGCGCCTGCTGGCAGAGGGCCTCGACGCCGGCGCGTGGGGCAACGGGCCCGGGGACCGATACTCGTCTCACGAGCACAGCTACGACAAGGTCATCGTGTGCGTCGATGGCAGCATCCGCTTCGGCCTGCCCGCCTCAGGCCGAGTGGTGGACCTCGCGCTCGGTGACCGGCTCGACCTGCCCGCCGGGACGCGCCACGACGCGACCGTGGGTCGCGACGGCGTCACCTGCCTCGAGGCGCATCTGCCTGCCGGCCGGCTGGCGGAGTTGCGCCGCCGCGCCGCGGGGACCTGGTAGCCACCCGGCGTCGGCCCAGCCGCCCACCGGTCCCGTGCGGAGCCTCCGGGTCAGTCGGGGAGTGACCCGACCACCGCGAGTGCCCCGTCGCCGGGGACGACCTCGCAGGCAGCCATGGCTGCCGGGAGGACGGCCGTCTCAAGGGGCGCCAGGTGGTGCTCAGAGGTTCCGCTCACGAGCGTCACCGGGCCCCCGACAGCGGTCACCAGCTCCGGCGACCGCCCCCGGGGCCGTCGCACGACGGGCCTGGTCGCGGAGATGAGCTCGAGCCGGATGCGCCGCCCGTTGAGCGCGCCGCCAGCCAGCTGCCACCCCGATCCGGCGATCTCGGCATGGAGCGAGGGGTCCACCGCCTGGCTGGCCTCCGCCAGGTGGAGGTGGCGTCCTGGCACGGGGGGGCGCCCCCAGTCGCTGATGCGGAAGGTGAGGTCCGACGGCTGCTCGAGCTCGTAGACGAAGGCGCCCGGGCCGATGGCGTGGATGGTCCCCGCGCGGACGCTGAAGACATCGCCCGGCGTTGCAGCACGGAGGGTGCACGCCTCCAGGCCCATCGTCCCGGTCTCGACCAGCGACATCACCGCGGCCGCGTCCAGCGCACCTGCGGGCCCGACCACCAGGCGCGTGCCGGCGGCGGCCTCCAGCACCACCCACGCCTCTTCCTTGCCGACGGCCTCCGCGCCGCGCAGTCGTCGCGCGAGGTCGTCATCCGGGTGGACCTGCAGGGACAGCCAGTCGGCCGCGTCGATGAGCTTGGCGAGCAGCGGGAACCGAGGGCCGAGCATGGCCATGCCGGCCGAGCCCACGAGCGCCTCGCCTTCCTCGCCGGCCAGCTCGTCGAGTGTGCGGGGCGAGCCGGCCCCTTCGGCCACCAGCGACGCCGGACCCGCCAGCCAGATCTCGCCGACGCCGTCGCCCAACCGGGATCCCGCCCACGGCCGAACGCTGGGGGCCGGGACAGGGCGAAGCGGGCGCGTCAGGTCCACGAGAGGCTCCGTTGCGGCGACCGGATGGCGGCCAAGCATAGCGCTGGCCCTGCGCCACCGGTCGTGAATCGGAGCGCCCCGGCCGAGGCCGGGGCGCAGGGTGCGCTAGGCTGTGCGTGCGCCTAGTGGTGGAGGAGCGTGTCCCAAAGCAGGGGGTTCTCGCGGGGATCGCGGTACTCCCGCGCGTCCTCGCCGCTCAGCACGATTGCGACGATCGAGAACAGCGCGAGGAGTGCGAACGAGCCAACGAGGATCATCGTGCACCTTCCTTGCGTGACGGGTGTCGAGAGGACACCCGATTTGTGACGGTAGCGCCATTCTAGCCTAAGAATCGTAGGAATTCCAATCGGATTGGCCTAACGAATAGGTGCTCTGTGGCAAAGAACGAACCTGTCAGCCAGACCGATGCCCGCCTGCTGATGATCCTGCAGGCGGACGGCCGCCGCTCCTACGCCGACCTGGGGACGGATCTCGGGATGGCCGGTCCATCGGCGCACGAACGCGTCAAGAAGCTCGAGGCGAGGCGGGTCATCGTCGGCTACTCGGCGAACGTGGACCCGCGCGCCGTCGGTTTGGGGGTGCTCGCGTTCACATGGGTGACGCAGGCGCCCGGGACGATCACGGTGGACCTGATGCCCAGGTTCGAGGAGGTCCCCGAGGTCGAGGAGTGCCACCACGTGGCGGGCGCGGCGGACTACATCCTCAAGATCCGCGCCCGGGACATGGAGCACCTGGGCGACGTGATCCGCCGGGTGCAGGTCATCCCAAATGTGTTCTCCACCCAGACCGACGTGGTGTTCAGCACCGGCTTCGAGCGGCGCCCGCTGCCCTTGGGGCGGCCGGAGGACGATTCGCCCGAAACCGGTCTGCCCGCCGATTCGTAGAACAGATGGCGGACCGGCCCGTCGTTGACGAGGACGAGGGCGCTCTCGTCCGCGCCGTGGCCGCCGGGTCCGAGGAGGCCCTCGGGGTGCTCTATGACCGGCACGCGACAGGCGTCCACGCCACTGCGTACCGCCTTACAGGTGATAGGGGAGTAGCGGAAGAGGTCGTGCAGGAGACGTTCCTTGCCCTCTGGAACCGCGCGGGCTCCTTCAACCCCGGCGTTGCCTCGCTGGGAACCTGGCTCCGCTCCATCGCCCACAACCGAGCGGTGGACCGGCTCCGCGCGGCCGGTCGGCGCGTCCAGCTCGTGGCCCTGCCCGGTGGGGCCGGGGATGGGGACAGCGCAGCGGCCGCGATCGAGCGCCTCGGGCCCGAGCTCGCTGTCTACGGCGGCGCGACGCGCGACCCCGACCCCGTGCGCGAGGCGGAGGCGGCCGCCACCCGGGATGTCATCGCCGCCGCCCTCGCGGCGATGCCGGACGACGAGCGGTCTGCGGTCCTCCTCGCCTACCAGCAGGGGCTCACCCAGTCCGAGATCGCGGCCCGGCTCGGCTGGCCGCTGGGCACGGTGAAGACGCGCACCCGCCGTGCTCTGGCACGGCTGCGTGTCGCGCTCGAGGAGGACGAGGCCCGAACCGGGTCGGGTCCGGGAGGCGGCGATGGACCACGCTGAGGCCGTCGAGCGCATCGAGATCGCCTGCGTCGAGC
>JBJKRU010000241.1:0-4105 GCA_046704485.1 Candidatus Limnocylindrales bacterium
GGGGCGAACACCGCGGCGCTGACCGCCGCCGCGGTGGCGTAGCGGTCGCCGCCGGCGAGGCGCGTCACCGGGCCGCTGGTGAGCGGGGTGCTCCTGGCCGACAGCACGTCATCGGTGGTGGCGCTCAGGTTGCCGACGATCGAGCGGTAGTAGTTGCTCGTCGGCTGCTCGGGATCGAGGACGCCTGCGGCCGTGGGGGTTCGAGTCGAGGGGAACTCGATCGAGTTGTTGTGGAAGTCGGGCATTGAGCGCCAGAGGTCGTACAGCGACTCGTGCTGCGTGAACAGGGCGTCGAGGTATGCCCCGGCCCCCATGTGCCCGTCCGCGATGACGGCCGAGGCTCCGGCCGCGAGGAACGCCGAGGCGTAGTTGTCGGCCCGCTCCTCGGCGACCGCCTGCGTGGGCTGTGGATACCCGGGCTCCGAATCGCCCGATGCGTAGCACAGGTTGTGCAGCAGGACGAGCGCGCCGGGCGCGAAGCTGAGCGTCTTGATGTAGGGCTCGCCGTAGTAGACGCGGTTCGAGTCGCCCTGGCCGGCGACCTTGTTCAGCCCGAACCCGTCCCTCGTCTTGAAGTACGGGTCGTAGGGGTACGGGCTCGGCCATCCGTTGCCGTGCCCGTGGTAGATCACCACGGCCGCGTCCTTGACCGCCGCCTGGACAGCGGCCCAGGTGGCGTTCGGGCTGTAGATCCTCACGACGTTCGGGGTGTACTTGAGCGCCGTCGCATACTCGGCGTCGGCGTACGCGCGGTAGCTCGACGTCGTGCCCTCGGTGGCGCCCACGATGATCACGACCTTGGGGCTGGCCGACGCGCTCGCCGTCCAACCCGCGGCGGGCGTCGCGCCCGGTCCGGCGGAGGCTTGCACGACGCCCATGGAGCTCGTGGGAAAGACGAGCAGGGCGATCGCAGTGGCGAGGCTGATCTTGCGCATCGGAGGCTCCGGCATCGGGGGTGACCTGCCGCGCATCCAGGTTCGAGCACGGGGCCGTTCAGAGCTATCGACTGCATCCTCACAGATCGGAGCCGAGCGTGCCAGTCGGCGGATGGTCACAGGCGACCCATGACCTCTTCGTCCCAGGGGCGGTCGGAGCAGCCGCCGCGGAGCGCGGAGGCGCGTTCGCACGCGCCGATCAGCGGGCGGCTGCCACCCGGTTGCAGCGGGCGCGTCCACGCGGGGCGGGCCCGGGAGCCATCCCCAGGTCGGCGGCGATCTCGGCAGCCCACGCACGGACCTTGCGCCGGTCGGCGGGCACCGGCGAGGGAAGCGGATCCTGCCCGTCACCCGCCTCCACCGCGCCGAAGGTCGCGACACCCCGGGCGCCGACAGCCCGTGCCACGGCCGCGACGTGGCTCTCCTCGCCGGGTGCGACGGGTCGGCCGCCGATCGGCCCCGAGCAGAAGAGCCACAGGTCGAGCCCGCGCAGGGCCTCAGCATGGCGCTCGATGAAGCCGCCGCCATCGGAGGCGCGGCTGGCGACGAACATGCCGCTGCCCAGGATCACGGCCCGATAGGGCGCCAGGTCGGCGACCTCGTCCTGGGTTCGACAGTCCACCACGAAGCCCTGGGCGCGCAGGATGCCCGCGATCTCCTCCGCGGTGCCGGCTGTGGATCCGGAGCGGCTGGAGAACGCCACGAGCACACGCGGGCGGTTCACCACTGGACGACTCCTCGCTGTGAGCGGATCGTCCGCGGAGCGGGGCGCGCGTCGGGAGGGCCGTCGGGACCGAGATCCGGGCCGGGCCCCTCGCGTTGACCCGTGCCGCAGGGACCGGGCCATCGGTCACGGAGCGGATGGCCCGGGAATGGCGGGCCGAGCGGCGGTTGACGCCGCGCGCGGGCTCAGGCCAGGACGCGACCGGGGTTCAGGATGCCCTGCGGGTCGAGGGCCCGCTTGATCGCGCGCATCGCCTCGACGGCCGGCTCGCCACGCTGGCGGACGAGCCAGTCGCGCCGGACAGCGCCGATGCCGTGCTCGCCCGTGACCGTCCCGCCGAGCCCCAACGTCGCCTCGAACAGGTCGGCCCGTGCCGCCTGGAGCCGGGCTGCGGCGGCATGCTCGGGCTCATCGCGACCGAGCACGAACGTCGGGTGGAGGTTGCCGTCACCAGCATGCCCGAAGGTGCCGACGACGATCTTGTGGCGCGCGGCGATGTCCTCGACGGCGCGCAGCAGCTCCGGCACGCGGCTGCGCGGCACGCCCACGTCCTCCATCCGCGCCACGCCCTGCCCCTCGAGGGCGCGGAACGCCAGGCGTCGCCCCTCGCGCAGCCATTCGGCCTCGGTGGCGTCGTGGGCGCGGACCATCAGCCCGGCGCCGGCGGCCCTGCATGCGGCCTCGGCGGCGTCGACCTCGCCCACGGCCGCGTCGCCGGGCAGGTCCGACTCCACGAGCAGCATCGCCGCCGCGTCGCGGTCGAGGCCCAGTCGGTGCACGTCGTCCACCGCGCGGATCGTGACCTGGTCCATCAGCTCGAGGGTGACCGGCACGATCCCGGCCCGGGTGATGCCCGCCACGGCCTTGCCCGACGCCTCGAGCGACGGGAAGAAGGCGAGCAGCGTGGCCCGGGGCGGCGGGGCGGCGCGGAGGCGGAGGGTGGCCTCGGTGACCAGGGCCAGCGTCCCCTGGCTGCCCACCAGCAGCGGGATCAGGCCGTAGCCGGCCACGTCCTTCACATTGCGGCCGCCCAGGCGCAACACCGTGCCGTCGGCCATGACCACCTCGAGGCCCAGCACGGCGTCGCGCGTCACGCCGTACTTGACGCAGCACAGGCCGCCGGCGTTGGTGCCGAGGTTGCCGCCGATCGTGCAGGTCTCGTAGGAGGCGGGGTCGGGCGCGTAGAAGAGACCCTCGGCGGCCACGGCCTTCTTGAGGTCCGCGTTCACCACGCCCGGCTGCGTCACCACGACGAGGTTCTCGTGGTCGATCTCGAGCACGCGGTTCATCCGCGTGAAGGCGATGGTCAGCGCCCCCTCGATGCCGGCCGCGCCGCCTGAGAGTCCGGTCCCCGCGCCCCGCGGCACGATCGGCACCCCGAACTGGCCGCACAGGCGGACCAGCTGTGCCACCTGCTCGGTCGTGTCCGGCAGCGCCACGGCCAGCGGCAGGCCGGTGGGCAGGTAGGCCGTCTCGTCGCGGCGGTAGGACTCGCGATCCACCTCCTCGGACAGCAGCCGGAGTGCCGGCAGCCGGGCTGCGATCGCGCGGAGCAGCGCGGGTCCGTCCCCGCGGGCGGGGACAGGAGTGGGGTCGGAGTGCGGGGCCATGCGCGGAGTATGGCAAAACCGCACGACGTGCCGGTGATCCCGCCTGCCTCGCGCCCCGGACCCTCGCGACTCGCCGTCCCCTCGATGCCAGTCCTTGCGGTAGCGTTCCTGCCATGACCATCCCGCACCGCCTGCGACTCGCCACGCCCGCCGACGGCGACGCTGTCGCCGCCATCTACGCGCCGTACGTCGTCGAGACCGCGATCTCGTTCGAGCAGGTCCCGCCCACGGGCGAGGTCATGGCCGAGCGGATCGCCAAGGTGCTCGAGCGCGGGCCGTACATCGTCGCGGAGGTGGACGGCGTCGTGCGGGCCTACGCGTACGCGGGACGGTTCCGCGACCGCGCCGCCTACGACTGGACCTGCGAGTCGACCGTGTACGTGGACCGCTCGCTCCACCGCTCGGGGCTGGGCCGCGCCACGATGGAGGCCGTCCTGCGCGTCCTCCGGCTCCAGGGCTTCCGTCTCGTGGTGGCGGGCGTCACACCGCCCAACCCCGGGTCGGTCGGGCTCCACCTGGCGCTCGGCTTCCAGCCGGCGGGCACGTTCGAGGGTGTGGGCTGGAAGAGCGGGCAGTGGTGGGACGTGGGGTTCTACGAGCTCGAGCTGTACCCCGCGGTCGACGGCGCAGACCCGGCGCCGATCCGCCCGCTGCCGGACCTGCTGGGCACGCCGGAGCTCGCCCGCGCCATCACGGGCGAGGGCTAGGCGTCCGCGGGTCCGCCGCTTCTCAGCGCGTGGCGGTCCCCTGCCCCGCTCGGGCGTCCGCGGCGAGCGCCTGCGGGAACCAGCGAACGCGAGCCGGGAACACCGGCCGCCAGGCGCGCCACATTGTCG
>JBJKRU010000242.1:0-22952 GCA_046704485.1 Candidatus Limnocylindrales bacterium
CAACCCGGTCGTGCGGTCGTCTGGTAGCGTAGTGAGGACGTTCCCAAGGACGGAGGCCAGCGGCCGTGCTCCTGCCCCTCGTGGGTTTGCTGATCGGGATCCTGGCCGGCCTCTTCCTCAATGTGAACGTCAGCGTCGAACTGTCGCGCTATCTGGCCGTGGCCATCCTCGCGGCGCTCGACTCGGTGCTGGGAGCGGTCCGGGCAGAGCTCGACGGGGTCTATGACAATCGCATCTTCATCAGCGGCTTCCTGGTCAACGCCATCGTGGCGGTGCTCCTGGTGTTCATCGGCGACCGCCTCAACCTCGACCTGTACCTGGTCGCCCTCATCAACTTCGGGTTCCGCATCTTCAACAACGTCGCGCTGATCCGGCGGCACTTCATCTAGCATCGGTCCCGGCGGTCCGGGCCCCCAACCAGCGAGGGGTAGCAGAGGCACGTGGAACGGGAAGCGGTCCTGGTCGGCATCGACGTCGGCACGTCGAAGGTCGTGGCGCTCATCGGCGAGGTCAGCCGCGACGGTCGCCTGACGATCATGGGCCACGGCACCGTGCCCGCCACCGGCCTCAAGAAGGGCGCCATCGTCAACATCGACCAGACGGTCCGAAGCATCGCGGACGCGGTCGAGCGCGCCGAGCGCCTGTCGGGCTGGAAGATCGACCGGGCGTTCGTGGGCGTGGGCGGGCCGCACGTCGAGAGCCTCAACTCCACGGGCCAGGTGGCCGTCACCGCGCACCACCGCGAGGTGACGCGCGCCGACATCGAGCGCGCGATCGAGGTCGCGCGCGCGGTCTCGATCCCGTCCAACCGCGACGTGCTCCACGTCGAGCGCCGTGGGTTCACCGTGGACGGGCAGGAGGGGGTCAAGGACCCGCTGGGCATGAGCGCCCTCCGGCTCGAGGTGGAGGCCCACATCGTCTCCGCGTCGGCGACCGCCATCCAGAACCTCACCAAGTGCGTGCAGCTGGCGGGCGTGAAGATCGACGAGCTGGTCGTCAACGGCCTGGCGTCGGCCGAGGCCGTGCTCATCGAGGCCGAGAAGGAGCACGGCGTGGCCGTGGCCGACATCGGGGCTGGCACGATCAACCTCACGATGTACTCCGAGGGCTCTCCGTTCCACACCGCGGTGCTGCCCGTCGGCGGCAACAACGTCACGAACGACATCGCCATCGGGCTGCGGACCCACCTCCCCGTCGCCGAGGCGCTCAAGCTCGGCCACGGCACGTGCGACCTGCGCAACGTCGTGGACGAGGAGATCCCGGTCAACGACCCCGGCGACGACGGCACGCGCACGGTCAGCCGGCTCGAGCTGGCGCAGATCATCGAGGCCCGCATGCGCGAGACCTACGAGCTGCTGAAGGAGGAGATGAAGCGGGCCGGACAGGGGATGCTCCCGGCCGGCCTGATCGTCACCGGCGGCGGCTCGCAGCTCGCGGGCGCCGCAGAGCTGGGCCGCGAGGTCCTGCAGATGCAGGTGCGCGTCTCCGGGCCGACGGGGATGGGTGGACTGACCGACACCATCTCCGACCCCTCGTACGCGACGGCCGTCGGGCTCCTCCGCTGGGGCGCCAACCAGGTCGCAGCCGGCGAGCCCCTCCAGTACGACTCGTCGCAGGACGGCGGCGGGCTGCTCGGCCGCCTCCGGGACGGCATCCGCAACATCTTCCCGTAGGCTCCGGCGGACGCGATGCGCTCGTTGGAGCTCGAGGTCCGGACCGGGCGGACGCGCGGGTTCACCGACCTGACGCCAGCCTGCGAACGGTTCGCGTCCGAGGCGTCGAACGGCGGTGACGGGCTGCTCTCGGTGTTCGTGCCGCATGCCACGGCCGGCGTCGTGATCCTCGAGCTCGGGTCCGGGAGCGAGGCCGACGGCATGGCGGCGCTCGACCGGCTGCTGCCGCGCGACGACCGGTACGTCCACCACCACGGGGCCGTGGGCCACGGCGCGGACCACATCCTGCCGCTTTTCGCAGGCCCGTCGGTGACGGTGCCGGTCGTGGACGGCCGGCTCGCGCTCGGGACCTGGCAGTCCATCGCGCTGCTCGACCCCAACGGCGACAACGAGGCCCGGCGGGTGCGGCTGAGCTTCCTGGCCGGCTGACGCCCCCGGTGCGGGAGCGCACCGGGGGTCTCGCGGCGCCACCTCCGGACCGCCGCGCCTGCGACCGACGGCCGTGTCCGCAACCATGGCTGCGCGCGTATACTCCGCAGACGCCCGCATGCGCCCGTCGCGGCCCGAGTCGTCTGGCCCGTTGCCACAGGGGTGGGCCCGAACCGATACGATCCGACGCAAGCTCCGCCGAACAGCCCGGGAGTGCTCTGATGCCGCTGCGATCCGATTCCGAGAACTTCGCGCTCATCCGCGTCGTCGGCGTGGGCGGCGGCGGCAGCAACGCCGTCAACCGCATGATCCGGGCCGAGATGATGGGCGTCGAGTTCATCGCCTGCAACACGGACGCGCAGGCGCTGCTCCAGTCGGACGCACCCCACAAGATCCGGATCGGCGACAAGATCACGCGCGGCCTCGGCGCCGGCGGCGACGCCTCGATCGGCCAGCGGGCCGCCGAGGAGGACAAGGACAAGATCGCCGACGCGATCGCCGACTCGGACATGGTGTTCATCACCGCGGGCCTCGGCGGCGGGACCGGCTCGGGCGCCGCGCCGATCGTGGCGGAGATCGCCAAGGAGCAGGGCGCGCTGACCATCGGCGTCGTGACCAAGCCGTTCAGCTTCGAGGGCGCCCGGCGCAAGCTCGTCGCCGAGAAGGCGGCCGAGGAGCTCAAGGCCAAGGTCGACACGCTGATCACGATCCCCAACGACCGCCTCCGCGACGTCGTCCAGAAGAACACCTCGATCGTGGACGCGTTCCGGATCGTGGACGACGTGCTCCGCCAGGGCGTGGCCGGCATCAGCGACATCATCACGGTGCCCGGCCTGATCAACCTCGACTTCGCCGACGTCCGCACGATCATGAAGGACGCGGGCTCGGCGCTGATGGGCATCGGCCGAGCGACGGGCGACAACCGCGCGCTCGAAGCCGCCCGCCAGGCCGTCGCCAGCCCGCTGCTGGAGATCAACATCGCCGGCGCCCAGGGGATCCTGTTCAACATCACCGGCTCGTCGAACCTGACCCTGTGGGAGGTCACCGAGGCCGCCGAGGAGATCCGCGCCGCCGCCGATCCCGAGGCGAACATCATCTTCGGCACCAGCTTCAACGAGCGCCTCGGCGACGAGGTGATGATCACCGTCATCGCCACGGGCTTCGACGGACGGCGCCGCTCGGAGTCCAGCCGCGCCGCCGCGGCCGAGCGCCACGGGTCCGCCTCGAGCTTGCGCTCGGCGGGCTCGTCGGCCACGACAGGCGCGCCCATTCCCGCCCGCGACTTCCTCGAGGAGCTCGAGCGGCAGCGCACGGCCACCGAGAGCGAGTCTCGCGGCCGCGATGAGGGGGTTGCCGTGCCGGCTCGCCCGGAGCGCCAGGAACGCCCGGAGCGCGCGGCCCAGGAGCCGCTGCGCCGCGCCCCCTCGTACGACGCCGACGACCTCGAGATCCCGAGCTTCCTGCGCAAGGGGCGCTAGGCCACGTCGAGCGGGGAACCTTCTGAGCCCCTCGATTCCGCGGAGGTCGAGGCGTTCCGCCGTGCCCGCGAGCGCGTCCTGGGGCAGATCGCCGCGGCTGCCGCGCGCGGGGCCCGCGATCCCGCCGAGGTCACGCTGGTCGCGGTGTCGAAGACCGTGGCGGCCGAACGCGTGCGCGCCGCGGTGGCGGCCGGGCTGAACGTGCTCGGCGAGAACCGGGTCCAGGAGGCCGCGGCGAAGATCCCCGACGTGCCCGGTGCCCGGTGGCACCTGGTCGGGCCGCTCCAGGCGAACAAGGCACGCCGAGCGGTCGAGCTGTTCGATGTCGTCGAGAGCGTGGGTTCGATCGAGCTCGCGCAGCGCCTCGACCGGCTGGCGGGCGAGCTGCGGCCGGGGAGCCCGCTGCCCGTGCTCCTCCAGGTCAATGTGGCGGGGGACCCGGCCAAGTCGGGGTTCGACGAGGCGCCGGTCGAGGCCTTGCTGCCGGTGCTGGCCGGCCTCGCGAACCTGCGCCTCGACGGCCTGATGACGATCGGCCGGCTCGTCCCGGCGAGCGAGGAGGCCCGGCCCACGTTCCGCGCGCTGCGCGCGCTGGCCGCGAGGCTGCGCGCCCAGGAGCCGCGACTCGGCGCCGCGCTCTCGATGGGCATGTCCGACGATTTCGCCGTGGCCGTCGAGGAGGGCGCCACGATCGTGCGCGTCGGCCGGGCGCTGTTCGGGGAGCGGCCACAGGCTGCCCACATCGCGGGCTAGGCGGGGAGATGCCCTTCGCCCAGGTCTTCGCCGGGGTCTTCGTCCTGCTGCTCTGGGCGCTCGTCCTCGCCCGCATCCTGCTGACCTTCGCCGATCCCCGCCACCGCTGGCGGTCCTCGAAGCTCTCGATCGACCTGACCGAGCCGCTGCTCGCCCCGGTCCGCCGCCGACTGCCGAGCACCGGCGCGTTCGATGCGGCGGCCGTGCTGGCCCTGGTGTTCCTCGGCTTCTTGTGGAAGCTCCTCCTCTGATGGCGGGAGGGCGGGCGGTCCGCATTCCGGTCCGTCTGACGCCGCGCGGCGGCTCGGACCGTGTGGACGGGGTCGCCGACGGGGCGCTCCGCGTGCGTGTCGCCGCGCCGCCTGTTGACGGGGCGGCAAACCGGTCCCTGTTGCGGCTCCTCGCGGAGGAGCTGGGCGTGCCCCGTGGCGCGGTGCGCCTGGTCGCGGGGGAGACCAGCCGGGTCAAGGTGGTTGAGGTCGGCGGCGTGGAACCTGCGGCGATCGCGGCTCGCTGGCCCGGTCTCCGCGCCTGATTGGGGGTCGCGCCGCGTCCTGACGCGAGTGCTCGCGCCTCGGCGCATCCACGCTAGAATGCGAGTCCCCTCGGGGGACACGGGCGATTAGCTCAGTCGGTTAGAGCGCACGGTTCACATCCGTGAGGTCACTGGTTCGAGTCCAGTATCGCCCACCATCGTCTGCGTCCAGCGCCGCGGGTCGTGCCGTCACGAGCCCGCGGCGTTCTGCATCCGCGAGGTCTTCGTGCGCGCGGCGGGCAGCCGCTGCCCGGATGGTCGGCCGACATGGCAGGGCCGCCGACCATGCTCGGCCGGCGGCCCTGGAGAACCGGCTGTCGCTACGGCAGGTAGTAGTTCGGGTTCGGCATCTTGAACGTCCGGTCGGTGTAGCCGCCGTTCAGGTCGCTGTACTGGTCGCCGAAGTCGGCCACGATGTCGTAGCCCTGCGACTCGATGTACGCGCGGGTGCCGGCCTTGTACGGGATCGTGCCGCACGACTTGCCGTCCGTGATCGCGGACGCGCAGAACTCGGGCTTGTTGAGGTAGGCCGGGTAGGACCCGACTTTCGGCTTCGTGAACAGCCCGTCAGTGAAGCCGCCGTGCCCGGTGTCGATCGCGGTCGGCATCGGGTAGCCGGCGTCGATCTCCGGCATGTCCTTCGTGAGACCGGTCAGGGTGTGGTCAACCGTCGTGATGTCGGTGGAATACCCGGCGGCAATGTCATTGACCAGGTTGGCGATGGTCGCCTGGTGCTGCGAATCGCCCCGACCCGTGATCCAGAAGATCGCGTAGCCGAGGTTGTGTGCTGCCTGGGCGAGCGCGACCATCCCCGGGGTCGCCGGGAAGAGGTTGCCGGTGAACGTCGTGCCGGTCAGCCCGACGAATACAGCATTCGTGTCTGGGTTGTAGTCCCAGTTGCTGAACAGCTCGTAGTTCCAGGTCGTGAGCGTGGTGTCGTCGACGTCGAAGACGATCGCCGGCTTTGCTGACTTGTGCTTATCCGGTTGCTTCAGCAGGCCACCACATGTAGTGTCGTCGCATGGGCGCGCACAAGGCCGGTGACTACCCCAAGAGCCTCGCGGACTTCTACCGCCGGTTCCCCGACGACGCGGCCTGCTTCCGCTACCTCGTCGAGACGCGCTGGCCCCGCGGCTTCCGGTGCCCGTCGTGCGGGAGCGCCGACGCCCTGCTGATGGAGGCCCGGCGCACGTGGCACTGCCGGGGCTGCCGGAAGCAGACGAGCGCCACGGCGGGGACGGTGCTCCACAGGAGCAAGTTGCCGCTCACGGCGTGGTTCACGGCGGCCTACCTCATGACCTCGCTCAAGCCGGGCATCTCGGCCCTCCAACTCCAGGGGCAACTGGGCCTCACCCGCTTCGAGACGGCGTGGCTCCTGCTCCACAAGTTGCGCCGGGCGATGGTCAACCCCGACCGGAGCCGGCTGTCGGGCACCGTCGAGGTGGACGAGACCTGGATCGGCGGCAAGCAGGCGGGGCTGAAGGGCGGGCGGCAGCGCAAGGGCCGCAAGGCCATCGAGGTCGTGGTCGCGGTCGAGCGCCGCGAGAAGTCGCTCGGGCGGCTCCGGCTGGAGATCATCCGCGACGACGGCAGCGAGACCCTCTACGACTTCATCAAGCGCAATGTCGAGCCTGGGTCGCTCATCGTCAGCGACGCCTGGCAGGGCTACTCGGGCATCGAGCCGGAGGTCTACGGCCACGAATCGGTCTCACAGGCCGCGCAGAGGCGTGCGGGCGGCAGCCCGAGCGCGGTCCCCGGCGTGGACCGGGTCACCTCGAACTTGAAGACCTGGCTGCGCGGGACGCACCACGGCGTCGGCGCGGATCATCTCGACGCCTACCTCGACGAGTTCGTGTTCCGGTTCAACCGGCGCTACTACCCGATGGCCGGGTTCGCCACCCTGCTGGGCCTCGGGGCCGTCCAGCCGCCGACGACCGGCGACCAGATCCTCTCGCCCCTGACGCCGGAGCGCGTCGCCCGTCGGCGGGGTCGCGCGACCGGCCTCACCTCCGTGCGGTTCCCGAACCCGCCGCTGCCGGCGCAACCGGCTCTTGACCAGCCGGCCGCGACCGCCACTATCCCAACCAGCGAGCCACAGCCGGAGAGCGACAGATGACCCCAGGCAATCCGAGACCCCGAAGCGCCCGTGAACTGGCCGCGCTCTGCGTCGCGGACGCCGCGCGCGAAGGCTACTCGCTCGAACTAACGCCGGAGACGCCCGTCGTCCCCGACGAGGACTTCCTCGACCTCGTCGAGCGCGGCACGTGGGGCGGGATTGACGCGATGACCGCCCATTGGACGGCGACGGGATGCTCCTGGGTCAACCTGCGCTTCGCCATCGAGGACGGGCGCGCGCTCATCCGCTACGAGGCCAACCCGAGCGGCGAGCCTCTTTGGTGGGGCGGCCCGCCCCAGTTCAACGGCGGCTTCGACCTCCACCGGGTCATCGGCCAGCGAGAGATGTCACGCCGGATCTCGCAGCGTCTCTCTTCCGCCAATGGCGAGGACTGACCTCACTACATCTTGTGTGCCGCTGAAGCAACCGGATAAGCATGTGCTGACTTGTGCGCACGGGCCTTCAGCCACTGCTCGGCCTGGGATGCGACCTTCTCCGTCTCGCGAGCGTAGTTGCTGTCGAGGTTCAGGGGAAGCGTCCAGCCGGCCGTCGCCGCCGAGCCGCTCGCGGCGGTGGGCGTGTTGTAGTAGTTCTTGATCTGCTGGCGCAGGACGTCGATGTTGGTGATCTGGTCTGCCTTCTGGGGGGTGAACGTCAGCGACGACGGTGCCGCCACGGCGATACCTGCGGTCGCCAGCACGAGCGCAAATCCCAGGACGGCGAACGCGGTCTTCCGCGAATGCCGCAGAGACGCAAGCTGAAGCATGAACCTCCTCCACTCGGGGGCCTTGGGCGGCCCGGACCATCTTGGGCTCCCTTGGACGGTAGCCACCTGGCGCCCGCGGGATGAGTGCTCTAGGTCCTGCATTTGCGACGCGGTGGTCCCTGGATGCACCGGAGCCCGCGAAACGGCCGATCGCGGCGGAGATCTCCTTATGCGGAACCCCGCTGTTGACCGTCGCCGCCACGCCTCGGTCGTGAGGCCGCGCCACGGCAGCCGTCGGCCGGGGACGCACGGGACCCGTCAGTAGATCGCTCCCGCCCGCCGTCCCACCGTTGTGTCACCGGGGAGGCATCGGGCGATCTCGTCCCGGTACCGGATGCCAGCCGAGTGGCGGCTCAGCCAACGCAGGTAGTCCGGATCGTGCCGGGCGAGGTCCGCGACGCGCCAGCCTTCGTAGCGACCGAAGTCGATCACCGCGGAATCCGGCTCCCGGGCGCTCATGCGTCGTGCAAGCGGGCCGGCCCACCGGCCGAGCGGGTTGTCGCGAGCCGTCGCGTCTGGGGCACCCGGACCCACGGCCACGAGCCCGCGCATCCTCCCGTCGTAGCGGGCGCGGCGATCCGGCGTGCGGATCTCGTTGTAGGCGGCGTTGATCTCGGTCATGCGCGGGAGCGAGGGGGTGCTGCCGTCCGGGTGGTACTTGCGGGCGAGCGCCCGATAGGCCGCCACGATCACGTCCTGCTCCGCCACGGCACTCACCTGCAGCACGTCGTACGCGTCGCGCTCGCCGCTCATCCACCCCACCTCCGGCCGTGAGCACCGCGCCACCGCGAATGGCCGTAGGCGGGACGCCGTGGTCCTTCCAGACCTCACCGACCGTACGGCACGTCGCTGCCCACTGCACTGGGGGGCGCCCCCCAGTCTTTGGGGTCCGAGCCTGTCGATTCTCGGCGGTCGGACCAACTCAAATCGCGGCTGGTCGTTACAATCGCGGGGCCCGATGGTTACGGCTGATCGCGCTGGGCCCAAGCTCCCGATCTTGGAGCGCCGCTCCGAAACCCGAGCCCTTCGCAGTGTGATTGAGTCTGCGCGAGCGGGCAACGGACGGCTCGTGCTGATCGAGGGCGAAGCAGGCATCGGCAAGTCGTCCCTGCTGCGCCTGGCGGTCGAAGAGGCGCGCCAGACGGACCTTCGGCCGGAGGTCGCCTTCGGGAGCGAGCTTGAGAGGCAGTCCCCATTCGGCGTGGCCGTCGCGCTGCTCGAGCACCTCGTGCACGGGCGAGGCGGGCGGCTCGACGGCCTTCTCGACGGGCCTGCGGCCATCACCGCGCCGTTGTTCGGATTGGGGCCCGCGCCCTCCAGCCCGGCCGGAGACCCGTTCGCCACGGTTCACGGCCTGTACTGGCTCACGCTGAATGCGCTCGAGCACACGCCTTTGCTGTTGGCCGTCGACGACGCGCAGTGGGCCGACGCTGCCTCGCTCCGCTTCATCCACTACCTCACCCGCCGGGTCCGCGAGTTGCCGCTCGCCGTGCTGCTAGCGTTCAGGACGGCGGAAGGTGCGTCGGAGGAGAACGTCGGGCGCCGGCTGCTGGGCGATCGCGAGGCAGTGCACCTCGAGCCGCGGCCCCTGTCCGAAGCGGCGGTCGGAGCGCTCATCGCCGCCTCCGGCCGGCAGGAGGCGGGTGCCTCGCTCCGTCGCGCGTGCTGGGAGGCGAGCCGGGGCAACCCGTTTCTGGCAACGGAGCTGGTCTGGGAGCTGTGGCGCGAACGAGAGGAACGGCAGGGCCAGCGGCTGGACCCGGAGCTGCTCGTGCCGGAACGGGTCGCCCGATTCGTGGACGCGCGACTGTCCCGCCTGGACGAACGCGCTCGACGCACGGCTGAAGCAGTCGCGGTGCTCGGGGAGGCGGCAACGCTGTCGCGAGCCGCCCGCCTCGCCGGCATCTCGGAGGCCGCTGCGATCGACGACGTGCGAGCGCTGGTGCGGGGAGCGATTCTAGATTCCGGCGGGTCGCTCAGGTTCGTCCACCCGCTCGTATGGCGCACCGTCTACGAGTCCATCCCGGGACCGGCCAGGCGTCACGCCCACCGGGACGCCGCCCAGCTCCTCAACGCAGAGGGTGCTGCGGTCGGGACAGTTGCCGCACACCTCCTGGAGACGGATGCGGCAGCTGACGCCGGGGTCGTCGAGGTGCTCCGGCGAGCAGCCCAGGAAGCCGCCGATCGTGGCCAGCACGAAGTCGCGGCCGGCCTGCTGCATCGTGCGCTCGGGGAGCCGCCGACCGGCGAGCAACGGCGGCACGTCATCATCGAGCTGGCCCGAGCCGAAGCCGCATCCGGCTCGGACGCGGCACCCGCCCTGTTCGAGGAGGCGATCGGTCTCACGCCAGGGCGGCGCGATCGCGCAGCCCTGCTCCTCGAGCTGGGGCGTGAGCTCAATCGCGGTGCCAAGGTGGCCGAGGCCGCGGATGCGTACCGACGGGGGGTCGACGAGCTCGGCGTGCGCGACGGGCCCGGCGACCACGGGGTCTCCGATGACCTGGCGGCGCGGCTCGAGGCAGGGCTCGTCGCGGCCGCATGGCTCGCGACGGGCGACGATGCCGTGGGGCGCCAGGGAGCCCGGATCCTTGCCGAACCCGTCCTGGGCACCGCGCGGCGCGAGCTCGCCCTGGCGGTCGCCTTCCAGCGCAGCATCACCGGTTCTGCCACCGCGTCGGCCATGCTGGACCTCGTGCATCGGGTCCTGGGCGAGGCGCCCGTGTCCGCTCTCATCCACGAGGGCCAGGCGATCGAGCTCGCCACCGGCGTGATGTTCTCCACCGACGAGCTCGTGGAGCACTCGCAGCTGCTCACACGGGCGATCGACGAGGCGCGGGCCGCAGAACGCTTCGGCAAGGTCGGGCTGTACTACTCCGCGCGGGGCTGGTCCGACTTCTTCCGGGGACGCCTGGCGGACGCGATCGCCGACGCGGACGCCGGCATCCGTGCGGCGGAGGTGGGGTGGGAGGCGTTCTACCCGGCAGCCTGTGGTATCCGGGCCATGGCGATGGTGGAGCGCAACGACCTCCGTCGCGCGGCCAGCGTCCTGGACAACGCCCTCGATTCGTGGGCCGCTCGAGCCGACTGGATCGTGTTGCTGATCGGCCGGGGGCGTCTGCTCGACGCATCTGGCGATACAAGAGCCGCGCTCGCCGCGTGGCGCGCGGCCGAGGCGTTCGGCGTGCAGGCGCACTTCAGAAACCCAGGGCCCCCTGAGTGGCGCGGGTGGCTGGCCGAGGTGCTGGCGCGTCGCGGCGATCGGGACGAGGCGCGCCAGGTTGCGCGGGACGGTGTTGCCGTCGCGCGTGATTGGGGAGCACGATGGCCCCTGGCCTGTGCTCTGCGGTCGGCCGGGATCGTCGAGGGCGGCCCGAAGGGCCTGGAGCTTCTTCATGAGGCTGCTGCGATGCTCGAGGACTCGCCTGCCGTCCTCGAGCGCACGCGCACCCTTGTCGATCTCGGGGCGGCGCTCCGTCGGGCGGGACGAGTGGGCGAGGCCCGGCAGGCGCTGGGCTCCGGAATGGATCTGGCCCACCAGATTGGCGCAGTTGCGCTGCTCAATCGGAGCCGGGATGAGCTCCGTGCCGCAGGCTTCCGGCCGCGCCGCTACGCGCGGAGGGGGGTCGATGCGTTGACGCCCTCCGAGTCCAGGGTGGCGCGTCTGGCGGCTGGAGGGAGGACCAACCGCGAGATCGCCGAGATGCTGTTCGTCACGCCGAAGGCGGTCGAGTTCCATCTCGCCAACGCCTACGGCAAGCTCGGCATCGCGTCACGCCAGTCTCTTCCGGGGGCGCTGGCTGCCGAGCCGCCCATCGCGCCGGCAACGGGCCTCGTCGCAGCCGCGGGTGTCGAGCCGCCTGGCGAGCGTGGCCCGCACCGGGATCGCCCGGGATCCTGACCCCTTGGTCCAGCGCGGGCAGCGGCTCCGCCGCGTGGTCCTGAGCAGATCTGCCGTCAGCCTCGCCAGCGGGAGCGCTCGCATCTCAATCCCCGTCCGTCACATTCCCCGGTTTTCTCAGAGGTCGGCGTAACAATCCCCGCCGATGCCTCGTCGCACGAATCGATAGCCCCGTTCGGCGGACTCCTCCCCGTCGCTCCGGGGCCGCGCAGCGCGAAGCCCCCCGGTCCCGGGGGGCTTCGTCGTGTCACGTCCACCCCGCCCCTCGCCGATGGGCGGGTCCGGCGGGTCCCGGTGGTCCTAGTCGGCGGCGAGCCGGCGCAGCACCGCGGGCAGGATGCCGCCCTGCCGCAGGTACTCCACCTCGATCGGGCCGTCCAGGCGGGCCACGGCCTGGAAGGTCCGCTCGGAGCCGTCCGCATCGGAGCGGGCGGCGACCGTCACCAGCTGGCGCGGCGCCAGGTCCGCGACGCCGACGATGGAGTAAGCCTCGCGGCCGGTGAGCCCGAGCGACGCCGCGCTCTCGCCAGGCAGGAACTGGAGCGGCAGCACCCCCATCCCGACCAGGTTGGAGCGGTGGATCCGCTCGTAGCTCTCGGCGAGGACTGCCCGGATGCCCAGCAGGGTGGTGCCCTTGGCCGCCCAGTCCCTCGACGAGCCCGAGCCGTACTCCTTGCCAGCGATCACAAGGCACGGTGTCCCCTCGGACTGGTAGGCCATCGCGGCGTCGTAGATGAACGTCTCGCTGCCATCGGGGAGGTGGACGGTGTACGGTCCCTCCTTGCCCTCGACGAGGCGGTTGCGCAGGCGGATGTTGCCGAACGTGCCCCGCATCATGACCTCGTGGTGACCGCGGCGGGCGCCGAACTGGTTGAAGTTCACCGGGGAGACGCCGCGGGCCTGCAGCCACTGGCCGGCAGGCGCCCAGGCGGGGATCGATCCGGCGGGGCTGATGTGGTCGGTGGTCACCGAGTCGCCGAGCAGCGCGAGCACCCGGGCGTTGACGATGTCGGTGAGCGGGGCCGGCTCGCGGGTCAGGCCCTGGAAGAACGGCGGGTTGGCGATGTACGTCGACGCGTCGTCCCAGGCGTAGCGGTCGCCCTCGGGGATCGCGATCGCGCGCCAGCGCTCGTCCCCCTCGAACACCGTGGCGTACGTCTGGCGGAACAGCTCCGCGTCGATCGTCTGGCCCACGACCTCGCGGACCTGTGCCTGCGACGGCCACACGTCGGCGAGCATCACCGGCTGGCCATCCGAGCCCGTGCCCAGCGGCTCGGTGGTCAAGTCCACGTCCACCCGGCCAGCGAGCGCGAAGGCGACGACCAGCGGCGGCGAGGCGAGATAGGCGGCCCGGACCAGCGGGTGGACCCGGCCCTCGAAGTTGCGGTTGCCGGACAGGACCGCCGCCACCACGAGCTGGTCGGACTCGACCGCCTTGGCGACCGGCTCGTCGAGCGGGCCCGAGTTGCCGATGCAGGTGGTGCAGCCGTAGCCGGCAAGCGCGAAGCCGAGATCGGCAAGCGGCTCCATGAGCCCGGCGCGCTCGAGATACCCGGTCACGGCCCGTGAGCCCGGGGCGAGCGAGGTCTTGACCGCCGGGTTCACCTTCAGGCCCTTCGCCACGGCGTTCTTGGCAACGAGCCCGGCGCCGATCATGACCATCGGGTTGGAGGTGTTGGTGCAGGAGGTGATCGCTGCGATCACCACCGATCCGTGCCCGACCTCGGTGCTGGCGCCCCGGGCCGCGATCGTCTTCCGGGGCACGCCCACCGTGTCGGGGTAGGAAGTCCGGAAGTTGTCGCCGACGCGCGACAGCGCGACGCGGTCCTGCGGGCGGCGCGGGCCTGCCATCGAGGGCTCGACCGTGTCGAGGTCGAGCTCGAGCAGCGTGTCGAACTCGGGGACGGCGCCCGGCTCGCGCCACAGGCCCTGGGCCTTCGCGTAGCGCTCGACGAGGTTGACGCGCTGCTCGGGCCGGCCCGTCAGCCGCAGGTACGCGAGCGTCTCGGCATCGATCGGGAACAGGGTGGACGTGGCGCCGAACTCGGGGCTCATGTTGGAGATCGTGGCGCGGTCGGCCAGCGGCAGGCCCGCGAGGCCGTCGCCGGCGAACTCGACGAATGTGCCCACGACCCCGAACTTGCGCAGCATCTCGGTGATCACGAGGACGAGGTCGGTGGCGGTGGCGGCCGGCGGCAGCGCACCGGAGAGGCGGACGCCCACGATCCGCGGCAGCTGCTGGTAGATCGGCTGGCCGAGCAGGACGGCCTCGGCCTCGATGCCGCCGACGCCGTAGCCGAGCACGCCGAGGCCATTGACCATGGTCGTGTGGGAATCGGTCCCGACCAGGGTGTCGGGGAACGCAACGCTTCCACCGTCGTCGGCGCGATCGGCCACCACCGTGGCGAGGTACTCGAGGTTGACCTGGTGGATGATGCCCGTGCCGGGTGGCACGACCCGCAGGTCGCGGAACGCCGACTGCGCCCATCGCAGCAGCTGGTACCGCTCGCCGTTGCGCTCGTACTCGCGCTCCACGTTGAACGCGAAGGCGCCCGCGCCACCCCAGGCGTCGATCTGGACGGAGTGGTCGATGACCAGATCCGCAGGAACGAGTGGATTCACGCGCGCGGGATCGCCCCCCAGCTCGGCCATCGCGTCGCGCATTGCGGCAAGGTCCACGACGGCGGGCACACCCGTGAAGTCCTGCAGGACGACGCGCGAGGGCATGAACGGGACCTCGGCGTCGGCGGCCGACGCACCCGGCTTCCAGGCGGCGAGGAGCGCGACGTCCTCGTCGCGGACGATGCCCCCGCCGGCGTGGCGGAGCGCGTTCTCGAGCAGGATCTTGAGGGTCATGGGGGCGCGGCCCGGATCCACGCCGAGTGGCAGCCCGGCGCGGGCGAGGGCGTCCAGCCGGTAGAGGTCGGGGAGGCCGGCGCCGAGGGGTGCGCGGGCGCCGAAGGCGTTGGTGATGGGCACGGCTGGTGTTGACCTCCGGCGCTGCTGCTCAGGCTCGGGGCGGAGCGACCTCGCGTCGCAGCCGCTCGCTACACTCGTTGCGTGGAAGCGTACCTCGCGTGCCGCAGGGCGGGCGGAGATCGGCGATGAGGGCCTGGGACGAACTGCAGGCGGCGGAGCGGCGCGCGCGCGAGCAGCGGATGGCGGAGCACGAGGCGACATTCGACGAGCTTGCCGCGGGCGGGATCGACCTCGACCCGACGCGGGACGGAACGCACCGCCACGGCGACCTCGAGCACGCATCCGACCACACGCACCCGCACGCACACTCCGGTCCGGGGGAGCGACCGGTCGTGGGGATCGTCGGTGCGGGTCCAGTGGGCCTGGCGCTCGGCGTGGCACTCTCGCGCGCCGGGTGGCCCGTGGGCGCGGTGGCCTCGCGGGACCCGGGGCGCCGCGACCGCTTCAAGGAGCACGTCCCCAACGTGCGTGCGTTCACGGAGGCCACGGCGCTCGTGGACGACGTCGAGCTGATCATCCTGTCCGTCCCAGACGACGTGATCGGCCCGCTCGCAGCCACGCTGCGCCTGTATGCGGGGCAGGCGATCATCCACACGAGCGGCCTGCTGGGCGCGGAGGTCCTGGCGCCCGCGCTGGCGGCGGGCACGCAGGCCGGTGCATTCCACCCGCTGGTGGCGTTCGCCGATCTGGACCGCGCGCTGGCCTCGCTGCAGGGAGCGACGATCGCGATCGAGGGCGACGACGACCTCGCCTCGCACCTGGCGGACATGGCCGAGGCCATCGGCGGCTCGCCTGTGCGGCTCGCCCCCGGTGCCAAGGCCGCGTACCACGCTGCCGCGGTCCTGGCGGCTGGCGGCGTGGACGCGCTGCTCGACACGATCAGGGAGGTGGCGGGCGGGCTCGGCCTCGACGAGGGGGGCGCCCTGCGCATCTTCCTGCCGCTCGTGGAGCAGACGATCTCCAACGTGCGGGCGCTGGGGATCGATGCGGCGTTGACCGGGCCGGCCAAGCGCGGGGACGTCGGCACGGTGGCCGCGCACCTCGAGGCGCTGAACGCGGCGGTGCCCGCCGCCCTGCCCGTGTACCGGGCCCTGCTCGCCCGTGACGTCGACATCGCCGCGAGGCGGGGCGCGCTGTCACCAGAAGCGACAGAACTCCTCCGGACCGCACTTGCGAGGGGGTCCTGACGCGGTACGATGCGGTCATGCAGCACAGTCTCGCCGCCCTGCATGGGGCATGGCCCGCACGGTACGTCCTCCAGACGCCGAGGGCTCGCGAGCGGCGCCTCGGGCTCGGTGCTGGTCCGCGGTTCACCCCCGCGCCTTCTCGGCACACGGTGCTCCGGCAGGCAGAGATGGGCCCGCTGACCGAGCTCCGCGCTCCGTGGCGCTCAGTCGTGATCGAGGCTGAACGCGCCGTCACCCTGGTGCGCCCGCGCCAGTCCGTGTCGATGTCCTGGACCCGCACGGACCGTGGCGCCGGCCCGCGTCGCCCCTCCGTGGCCTCGGCGTGGCGCGGCTGAAGCAGGGGACAGCCACCTCAGCAGGCGGGATCGTCATCCGGTTCGACGGTGGCGCACCTCAACTCGTGGTCGGACGGCGCAGGCGCGACCGAGACGGGGTCACCTGGACGCTCCCGAAAGGGACGCCGATCCCGGGCGAGACCCGCGAGCAGACCGCCATCCGCGAGGTCACCGAGGAGACCGGCCTGAATGTCGAGATCGTCCGGCCGTTCGACTCGATCAACTACGCGTTCGTCCAGGGCCGCACCCGGATCCACAAGACCGTCCACTACTACCTGATGGCGCCGACTGGCGGGGACTTGGCGCGCCACGACCACGAGTTCGACGAGGTGCGTTGGATTCGCTTCGACGATGCCTCGACGCTCCTCACCTTCGAGACCGAGCGGGCGCTCGTCGCACGGGCCGTCGCCGCTGCAGTCGGCGGACCGTTCCCCGGCGCCGGCCCCACCCAGGAGGCCCCGAAGACATGACCCAGACCCACGCGCCGGCGCCCCAGCCCTCCCCGCTGCTCGACCGGCATGAGGCGCTGGGCGCCAAGATCGTGGACTTCGCCGGCTGGCTGATGCCCATTCAGTACTCGGGCATCCTCGAGGAGCACCGCGCCACCCGATCGGCGGCCGGCCTGTTCGACCTCTCGCACATGGGCGAGTTCCTCGTGGAGGGGGCGCAGGCAGGCGCGGCCCTGGCGGCGGCGCTCGTCACCGACCCGCCGTCACTCGCGGTGGGCCGGGCCCACTACTCGATGATCTGCGCCGAGGACGGCGGGATCATCGACGACCTGATCGTGTACCGCCTGGACGAGACGAGGTTCATGGTGGTCGCCAACGCGTCGAACGCCGGGCCGGTGTCCGACGAGCTCGCGCACCGCCTGGAGGGCTTCAAGGCCGTCTTGGACGACCACTCGCTGGCGACCGGCCTGGTCGCGGTCCAGGGCCCCCGCTCGCTCGACACCCTGGGGCCGCTCGCGGATGTGGACGTCGACGCCATCCGCTACTATGGCATCGCGGAGGGATCGGTCGCCGGCGTGACGGCGATGATCGCGCGCACGGGCTACACCGGCGAGGACGGCTTCGAGGTGTTCGTGGACGTGGCGCGCGTCCACGAGGTGTGGGACGCGCTGCTCGACGCCGGGCGCCCGCACGGGCTGGTGCCGGTGGGCTTGGGCGCCCGCGACACGCTTCGCCTCGAGGCCGGGATGCCCCTGTACGGCAACGAGCTCGACCGGTCCACCAACCCCTACGAGGCCGGGCTAGGCCGTGTGGTCAAGCTGGGCAAGGCGGGTCCGTTCACCGGTCGTCAGGCGCTCGAGAGGGTGGCCCGCGACGGCACCGTCCGCAAGCTCGTCGGCCTCGCGCTCCGCGAGCGCGGCATCGCCCGCCACGGCTACCCCGTGCTCGTGGATGGCGTGCAGGCCGGCGTCGTCACCTCGGGCACGATGTCGCCCACCCTGAACGCCGCGATCGCCATGGCGTACGTCCCAACGGGCCATGCCGAACCCGGTACGATGCTGGCAGTCGAGATCCGCGGCGCCCCGGTCGCAGCCGAGGTCGTGCCGCTGCCGTTCTACAAGCGCCCGGCCTGATCCCCGGTCGCGACCAGCCGCCGCCCGCCCTCGCGCGCCGCCGCCGCGGGGCAGGCCGCCAACCCTGCAGAGGAGCGAGTGCATGGTCCCCGGAGACCTCCACTACACCAAGGACCACGAGTGGATCCGCGTCGACGGCGGGGAGGCCGTCGTCGGCATCACGGAGTTCGCCGCCCACCAGCTCGGCGACGTGGTGTTCGTGGAGCTGCCCGCGGTCGGTCGCGTGCTCGCCCAGCACGCCACGTTCGGCGTCGTCGAGTCGGTGAAGGCGGTGTCCGACCTGTTCGCCCCGGTCGCCGGCGAGGTCGTCGCCGTCAACGACGGGCTCGGCGGCCAACCCGAGCTCGTCAACACCGACCCGTACGGCGAGGGGTGGATGCTGCGCGTCAAGATCGCCGACCTCGGGCAGCTCGACGGGCTGCTCGATGCCGCCGCCTACGAACAGCTCACGGCCGAGGGCTGACGATGCCGTACGGTCCGCACGCCGCGGACGACCGGCAGCGCATGCTCGACGCCGTCGGCGTCGACTCCGTGGACCGGCTGTTCGACGACATCCCCGAGGCGCTCCGCTCCGGGCCGCTCCGCATGGACCCGCCCGAGCCCGAGCTCGAGCTCGCGGGGCGCCTCGCGGAGCTGGCGGCCAGGAACATGACCGACCTGGTCAGCTTCCTCGGCGCCGGCGCGTACCGGCACTGGACGCCGCCTCCCGTCGACCAGATGCTGCTCCGCGGCGAGTGGTACACGGCCTACACGCCCTATCAGCCCGAGGTCAGCCAGGGCACGCTCCAGTCGATCTACGAGTACCAGAGCCTGCTTGCCGAGCTCACCGGCCTGGACGTCGTTTCCGCGTCGCACTACGACGGCGGGGCCGCCACGGCCGAGGCCGCCCTGATGACCGGCCGCGCCACCGGGCGCGGCCGGCTCCTCGTCTCGAGGGCCGTCCACCCGCACTACCGCCGGACGCTGGAGACGTACGCGGACGGGGCGGGCCTCGCGGTTGACGAGGTGCCGCTGGTCGCGGACGGCCCGTCTGCCGGCACCACCGACCTCGCGGCCCTCGAGCAGATGCTCGGCGGCGGCGACCCGGTCGCCGGCGTGGTGGCGGCGAACCCCAACGTGCTGGGCCTGATCGAGGACATGCCCCGGATTGGCGGGCTCGCGCACGCCGCCGGCGCCCTGTTCGTCCACGTCGTGGAGCCGGTCTCGCTGGCGGTCCTGGCCACCCCCGGGGAGTCGGGCGCCGACATCGCCTGCGGCGAGGGCCAGCCACTGGGCATCCCGCTCCAGTACGGCGGCCCGTACCTCGGGATCGTCGCCTGCCGGGAGCCGCTCGTGCGGCAGATCCCCGGACGCCTCGTGGGCCTCACCAAGGACCTCGAGGGCCGGCGGGCGTTCGTCATGACGATGCGGGCGCGCGAGCAGGACATCCGCCGCGAGCGGGCCGCCTCCAACATCTGCACCAATCAGGCGCTCCTCGCGCTGGCCGCGGCGATCTACCTCGCCGCCATCGGGCCGCACGGGCTGCGCGACGTGGCCGCCCTGGGGGCCGCACGGGCGTCGGATCTCGAGGCCGCCCTCTCGGCCGCGGGTGCCCCCCGCGTCCACGCGGGGCCGTACCTCAACGAGTTCGCCGTGCGCGTCCCGGACGCGCGCCGCGTGCACGCCAGGCTCCTCGAGCGCGGCGTGCTGGCGGGCATTCCGGTGGCGGACCTGCTGCCGGACGCTCCCGAGCTGGCCGACAGCCTCCTCGTCTGCGCCACGGAGGTCACCACGGCGGCCGACATCGCGCGCTTCGCGTCGGCCCTCGCGGCCGAGCTTCCGGCGGCCGTCCATTCGTCGGGAGGTGCGGCGTGAGCGTCGTCGGCGAGAAGCTCCAGCCCACGATCTTCGAGCTGTCGCGGCCGGGACGCGGGGGCGGCAAGATCCCGCACCCGCCGGCCGGCGCGCTCGACCGGATCCCGCCCTCGGCGCGGCGCTCGACCCCGGCCGCCCTGCCCGAGCTCTCCGAGCCCGAGGTCGTGCGCCACTACGTGAACCTGTCCGCGCTCAACTACTCGGTCGACACGGGCTTCTACCCGCTCGGCTCGTGCACCATGAAGTACAACCCCAAGCTCAACGAGTGGGCGGCGCGCCTGCCCGGCTTCGCGGGCCTCCATCCGCTGGCCCCCGACGCGGCGGCCCAGGGCACGCTCCAGCTCCTGTTCGAGCTCGAGGCGATGCTGGCCGAGATCAGCGGCATGGCCGCGGTGACGCTCCAGCCGGCCGCGGGCGCCCAGGGCGAGCTGACGGGCATTCTGATGGTCCGCGCCTACCACCGTTCCCGGGGCGACGTGGAGCGGACCGAGGTGCTCGTCCCGGACTCCAGCCACGGCACCAACCCGGCGACCGCCTCCATGGCCGGCTTCCGGACGGTCACGATCCCGTCCGCCCCCGACGGCGGCGTGGACGTCGACGCGTTCCGGGAGTCGCTCGGGCCGAAGACGGCGGCGATCATGATCACCAACCCGTCCACGCTCGGCCTGTTCGAGGCCCGCATCGGCGAGCTCCTCGAGGCGACGCACGCCGCCGGGGCCCTCGCCTACATGGACGGGGCCAACCTCAACGCGATCCTCGGCCGGTTCCGCCCCGGACAGGCCGGCTTCGACGTGATGCACTTCAACACGCACAAGACGTTCAGCACCCCGCACGGCGGCGGCGGCCCGGGCGCCGGGCCGGTGGGCGTCGGCGAGGCGCTGCTGCCGTTCCTTCCAGGCCCGCGCGTCCTGCGCGAGCCGGACGGCACCTTCCGCCTCGAGCGGGCGGGGGAGCGGCCGATGTCAATCGGGCGCGTCCGCAGCTTCTTCGGCAGCACCGGAGTCCTCGTCCGCGCCTACGCGTACCTGCGTGCCCACGGCGGCACGGGCCTGCGCGAGGTGTCCGACGATGCCGTCCTCGCCGCGAACTACATCAAGGCCCGCCTGGCCGGCGCCTACCAGGTCCCGTTCGCGCGGCCGTGCAAGCACGAGTTCGTCGCGTCGGCGGCGGAGATCAAGCAGCGGACGGGCGTCCGGACCCTCGACATCGCCAAGCGCCTGATCGACAAGGGGTACCACCCCCCCACGATCTACTTCCCGCTGACGGTCGAGGAGGGGATGCTCATCGAGCCGACGGAGACGGAGTCGCTGGAGACCATCGACGGCTTCGTCGAGGCGCTCCTCGAGATCGCCCACGAGGCGGAGACCGACCCGGATCTGGTCACCTCGGCGCCGCACGAGGCGCCGGTGCGGCGGCTCGACGAGGCCACTGCCGCCCGACAGCCGAACCTGCGGTGGCGGGGGATGACCGGCGCCGAGCGACCCTGCCCCGCCTAGCGCAGACGGGCCCGGGGCGCCGCCTGGCGGCAGGCCCTGTGCCGGCCGAGTTGCGTCCGGTGGCGTGCCCGGCTGCGGCTGCCGCGTGCCCGCGTGCGGCGGGCGGGGCCGCTGCTTCCGGTTGAGGTCGGTTGTCGTCCACGCGCCCCGGCGCACGAACCCACCGTTGGCGCGCGCCGGGATACCACACGCCGTGAGCCGGCCCGCGGGACCCGCGGAGAGGGGTTGACAAGGCCCGCGATCTGCTATTCTCCGGGCCCATGGTTGGCCGAAGCCTCCGCGAGATCATCTGGGCACGCCTCCGCCGGGACCGCGTCGCGATGATCTGTCTGGTCGTCCTGGTCCTCTACTACCTGACCGGCATCCTGGGGCCAGTCGCCGCGGGCTTCTTCCACATCTCGCCGTACAAGCTGAACCCCGACACCATCAGCGACCTCGGCGGCAAGCCGATCGCCGCGTTCGGCGGGATCTCCCTGGCGCACCCGCTCGGCGTCGAGTGGGGCACCGGGCGCGACATCTTCGCGCAGCTCCTGTTCGGGCTCCGGATCTCGCTCGTCATCTCGACGGCGGCGACCTTCCTGACCGTCGTGATGGGCGTGATCATCGGCATCATCGCCGGCTACAGCCGCGGCCTCACCGACAACCTCCTCGGGCGCCTCATGGACCTGATCCTGGCGTTCCCGTTCCTGCTCATCGTGATGTCCCTGTCCGGGGTGCTCACCCAGCGGCTGACCGAATTGGGGGTGCCTGAAGGCAACGCTTCGCGAATCCTGTACCTGATCCTGGTCATGAGCGTGTTCGGCTGGCCGTACCTCGCGCGCATCGTCCGAGGCCAGGTGCTGAGCCTCCGGGAGCGCGAGTTCGTCGAGGCGTCCGTGGCCATGGGCGCCGGACGGCGGCGGATCCTGTTCACGGAGATCCTCCCCAATCTCTGGGCGCCGATCCTCGTCTACGCGACCCTGACGCTGCCCAACTACATCGGCCTGGAGGCCGCCCTGTCGTTCCTCGGCGTCGGCGTCCTCCCCCCGGACGTCACGTTCGGGTCCATGCTCGCCCAGTCGGTGGCGTACTTCAACGTCGTCCCCACCTATCTGTTCATCCCGGGCACCGCCCTCGTCGTCCTGGTCGTGTCGTTCAACCTGCTCGGCGACTCGCTCCGTGACGCGCTTGATCCGAAGGGGGTCCACTAGCAAACCCAGGAATCAAGTACCCCGGCCGCCGCCGCATCTGCGGTACGTCGACGGCGGTTGGCGTGTACGATCAGTCGAAAGGCGTCCGGTCAAACGGCGCCGCGCTTGGAGGAGGAGTTTCTATGGGTGGTTCGACCACGCGTTGGCCGCGCATCATGACGCTCGGCGTTGTGCTTGCACTCGCGGCGGGAGCGTGCGGCGGGTCCTCCGCGACCCCAGCCCCGTCGGCCTCGTCCGCCCCGGCTGCATCGGCAGCCTCGGGCGCCCCGGCAGCATCTGCGAGCACCGCGCCCGCCGCCACGCCCGGCCCCACGTCGGGCGGCACCGTCTACCTGCTGACCCAGGCGGATCAGTTCGACCAGATCGACCCGCAGCGCGCGTACACCGGCGAGGACATGGCGTTCTTCGACGCCACGATCTACCGGTCGCTCGAGGCGTACACGATCTCGCCCGACAACTCGACCGCCTCGAAGCTGACGCCAGACCTGGCGACGGACACCGGCACGCCGAGCGACGGCGCCAAGACGTGGACGTTCACGCTGCGTGACGGCGTCACGTTCCAGGACGGCTCGCCGATCACCTGCGCCGACATCGCCTACGGCGTCTCGCGGACGTTCGCGACCGACGTCATCAACGGCGGTCCGACGTACGCCATCCAGTACCTCGACATCCCGACCAACG
>JBJKRU010000243.1:0-14248 GCA_046704485.1 Candidatus Limnocylindrales bacterium
GGCTCGCAGATCCGCACCCACTACCCGCGCTCGCTCGAGCACGAGGTGGCGATCATGCGCCAGGAGAAGCACGCGTTCCCCGAGCAGTCCGGCGTCCCGCCCGTGGCGGTCCCCGCGTTCATGGAGGATCTGGTCGCGGAGCTGACGCACCTTGCCCGCCGGTCGCCAGACATCAGCCAGCGCAGCGGCGTCTCGGTTCGCGTCTCGGTCGCCAACATGGAGGTCCTCGAGGCCGCGGCGATCAAGCGCGCGGTCCGGCTGGACGAGCCGCTGGCCGCGCCTCGGATCAGCGACCTCGGCGCCGTGCTCGCCTCGACCACCGGCAAGATCGAGGTGGAGGGGCTTGGCGAGGACACGCCCGAGGAGCGGATCGTCGAGAAGCTCGTGACCAAGGCGGTCTTCGCGACGTTCAACCGGCACCTGCGCGTGGACGACCTCGAGTCCGTCGTCGAGGCGTTCGAGGACGGCCGGGTGGTGCGCACCGGCGACCGCGTCCCCGCGGGCGACTATGCCCGCGCGACGCGCGAGATCCCGGGGCTGCGCGCGGCCGTCGAGCGGCTGGGCGCGTACGACGCGGCCGACGGCGCCAAGGAGCCGGCGCTCGCCGCGTCCGCCGTGGAACTTGTGCTCGAGGGCCTCCACCTCCACCGACGACTCAACAAGGACCGCGGGACGGACGGCGTCTCGTACCGCCACTGAGTCGCGCGAGGCGACGTCTGCCATGGCCTTCCTCACCCCGGACCCGCGCCACCTCGACGACCGCGCCGACCGCAAGTCCCGGTCGCTCGACGGGCTCCCCGGCGGCGCCCGCTACCGCGCGTGGGACGGCTCGCAGGAGCTGCCGGACCTCACTGCCGACGACTTGGTCGACGCGATGGCCGACGACATCCTCGAGCACGGGAGCCTGGAGGAGGCGCTGCGCTCCCTGATGCAGCGCGGCATCAGGGCCGACCAGCCGGGCCGTCGCGACCTGCGCGGGCTGCGCGACCTGATGGAGCGGCTCAGCAACCGGCGGCAGGAGATCCTCCAGCAGGGGACGCTGGCCGACCCCCTCGCCGAGGTGCGGCAGGAGCTCGACGAGATCGTTGCCCAGGAGCGCGCCGGTGTGCAGCAGCGCCTCGACGAGACGGAGCCCGGGTACGAATCGCCGGAGAGCGGGGCTGCAGCGCCGCCCGACCCCCAACTCGCCCAGATGCTGCGCAGGATCGCAGCACGGAACCTCGAGCGCCTCGACGAGTTCCCGCCTGACGTGGGCGGCCGCCTCCGCGGCCTACAGGACTACGAGTTCCTCGATGCCGGCGCGCGGGAGCGGTACGAGGACCTCGTCGAGCGCCTCCGCCACTCGACGCTCGACCGGTACGCGCAGGGCCTCGCCGATGCGGTGAAGGGCATGAAGCCCGAGGACCTCGCCGGCCAGCGCGCGATGGTCCGCGATCTCAACGACCTGCTCTCCCGACGGATCTCGGGCGACGAGCCGCCGCAGGAGGACGTTGACCGCTTCCTCGCCCAGCACGGCGAGTTCTTCCCGGGCGCCCGAACGCTCGACGACGTGGTCGAGCAGCTGGCGCAGCGCATGGGCGCCATGCAGTCGCTGCTGGCGTCGATGTCGGCCGAGCAGCGGGCCGAGCTCGAGGACGCGGTCGGCGCGCTCCTCCGAGACGATCGGCTGGCGGTGGACCTCGCCCGGCTCGCCGTGCAGCTCGACATGGTGTTGCCGCAGGGCCTCGGCCAGCCGCAGCCGTTCTCCGGCGACAGCCCGCTCGGGCTCGAGCAGGCGCTGGCGCAGCTCGACCAGCTCCAGGCGCTCGACGCCCTCGGTCAGCAGATCGACGGCACGGCGGGCCCCGGCGATCTCGGCGCGGTCGACCGCGAGCAGGTGCGCGACCTCCTCGGCCCGGACGCGGAGCGCGACCTCGACGCGCTCGACGACCTCACGCGCCAGCTCGAGGAGGCCGGCTACCTCGAGCGGCACGGCCGCCGGCTCGAGCTGACGCCCCGGGCCACGCGCCGCATCGGCCAGAAGGTTCTCGACGAGCTGTTCGCGAAGCTCCGCCGCGACGCCTTCGGCGGCCACCGCGTGGCCCGTACCGGGAGCGACGGCGAGCGCGAGGAGGTGGGCAAGCCGCTCGAGTTCGGCGACCCGTTCTGGCTGGACCTCCAGGCGACCTTCGGCAACGCGCTCCGGCGCGAGGAGAACGCGCCGGCCAACCGCGCCGCGGGTGCGCCACTCCGCCTGCGGCCCGAGGACTTCGAGGTCTACCGCGCCGAGCAGTCGACCTCGGCGGCCACGGTCCTCCTGGTGGACATGAGCCGGTCGATGCTCCTGCGCGGCTGCTACGTCGCCGCCAAGCGCGTCGCCATCGCGCTCGACACGCTCATCCGCACGCAGTTCCCGCGCGATCGGCTGGCCGTCGTGGGCTTCGCGTACTCGGCCCGCGAGATCCGCCCCGAGGCGCTGCCCGAGCTCTCCTACTCGGAGTTCGAGTACGGCACCAACCTCCAGCAGGGGCTGTTCCTCGCCCGCCGGATCCTGGGCCGCACACGCGCCGCCAACCGAGAGGTGATCGTGGTGACGGACGGCGAGCCGACCGCGCACACGGAGCGCAACGGCGAGGTCGAGTTCGCCTACCCGCCCACGCGGCGCACGATCGAGATGACCCTCCGCGAGGTGACGCGGTGCACGCGCGACGGCATCACGATCAACACGTTCATGCTCGACCGGACGCCCGCGCTCACCAGCTTTGTCGGCTACCTGACCAAGCTCAACCGCGGCCGCGCCTTCTACACGGAGCCGGACCGCCTGGGCGAGTACGTGCTGGTGGACTTCGTCCGCAACCGGACGGGGCGCGTCGGCTGACCTCGCCCTGCGCTCGCGAGGGGCAGATCAGCCGGCCGGGCTCGCGGCCACCAGCCACCACAGCACGATCGCGGCCACGAGGACGAGGGCGAACCCGACCAGCATCGGTGCCGGGGGAGGCCCTGCCTGCCGCAGACCGAAGTCGGACGGCTTCCGCCAGTCGTACCGGAACAGGATCAGGACGCCGACTGCGACCGTGGGGATCGCGGCGAGCGAGAGTGCCCCGATGGGCAGCCAACCCGGCACGTCCACAACTCCAGCCTCCGTCTCAGAGCTTCCAGGGCTGCCCCGCTGCGCTCCGCCGAGCGGATCGGGGCACTCCAGCGGGGCCTGCCCGCCCGGCGGAAGCGGTGTCGGTCGGTCGACCCTACGGTCCTCCTCGTCAGAGGGGAATCACAGGGGCCAACAGACCAGATGTCGCGGTGTGGGATCGAGGTTGACCCACTCGCCGGTCTGGACGTCGCGGCCCTGGACCACGATCTCGCAGGGCACCCCATACGCGATGAGCGGACGCAGGTCCACCCAGAAGGCGCAGTGCCGTTGCCGATTCCGGCGGCGAGGAGGCCATCCCGGAACTACTACGTCGTCCGAGGCCCCGTCACGGCTACCATGACCCCATGGACGCCCAGCCGACGCTCGTGATGTCGTTCGCCACTCTCGACGACGCGGAGTCCGCGCTCGACTGGATCGGCCTGGACTTCACCGATGCCGACGGCGGGTTCGAGGGCGAGCTCGCGGCCGAGAACCGCGACCTGCTCGTGGCGGCCATCGAGGACGATGACGCCCCGCCACCCGTGCGTCAGCTGGCTGCTGCACTCGGGCGGTTGCTCGACGCGGACGGGGCGGCTGGCGTCCCGTGGAGGATCGCGTTCGACGGCTGAGACCCTCGAACGACAGGGGTCTGGATCAGGGGCCGGATGCGATCCCCGACTAGGTCGCCAGCGTGGCCACCAGCACGTCGCCCCGCGGCTCGAACGAGAAGCCCTCGTCGGCGAGCAGCTCGCGCATGCCGGCGTTGTCCGGCGAGAGCTCGGCGATGAGGTGGTCGAACCCCTCGAGGTTGGCGATGCGGACCGCGCACCGGACCATTGCGGCGCCGATGCCCTGCCGCTGCCACGCGTCGGCGATCACCATCGTCAGCTGGCGGTCATTGGTGGCGTGGATCCGCGACAGGCGTGCCACGCCGGCGATTTCGCGGCCGCCTCCCAGCACGGGCGCCTCGGCGACGAGCGCGAACTGGCGGTCGTAGTCCACGAAGCAGATCCGCGCCAGCCGCTCGTGCGCGGCCCGCTCGGCCAGCGAGCGGTCCTTGCCGTACCGGGCCCGGACGGTCCGCTCGGACAGGCGGGCGTGGAACTTGGCCACGTCGGGCTCGTCCTCGGGCCGGATCGGGCGAACGGTGACCGTGACGCCCTCGTCCGTCGTGACCTGGCGGCCGTACTCGTGCGGGTAGGGGCGGATCGCGAGACGCGGAAGCTCCGCGTCCGACATCGAAGCCGGGTGCAGGACGACCCGCGCGTCGAGCGCGATGACCCGCTCGGGTGACGCGAGCAGCGGGTTGATGTCGATCTCGGCGATCCGCGGCTGCTCCGCGACGAGCTGGCTGAAGCGCACGAGCAGCGACGCCAGCGCGTCCTCGTCGACGGCCTTGCGCCCGCGGACGCCCCCGAGGGCGTGGCTGATCTTCGTCTCGCGGATGAGCTTGCGGGCCAGGTTGGTGTTGAGCGGCGGCAGCCCGAGGGCGCGGTCCTTGAACACCTCGACCAGCTGCCCGCCCATCCCGAACAGCAGCACCGGGCCGAACTGGGGGTCGGGCGAGGACCCGACGATCAGCTCGTAGCCGGACCAGTTGATCATCGGCTGGATCGTCACGCCCTCGAAGTGCTCGGCGCCGACCTTCTCGGCGACCGAGTCGCGGATCCGCTCGAACGCCTCGCGCACCGCGTCGGAGTTGCGCAGGTTGAGGGCCACACCGCCGACGTCGGTCTTGTGGGTGACCGTGCGGCTGAGGAGCTTGGCCACCACCGGGTAGCCGATCGACGCGGCGGCGCTCACCGCCTCCTCCGGCGTCGAGGCGAGCTCGGTGTCGGTGATCGGGATGCCGTAGGCGGCCAGGACCTTCTTGCTCTCGTACTCGGTGAGCAGCGTCCGCCCCTCGGCCGCCACGTCCGCGATGATCTTGTCCGCGGCCTCGCGCGACTGGCCGCGCTCGAGGGCGATCGGCAGCTCCGGCGTCTCGTACAGCGAGCGCAGGTTCTGCGAGTACCGCCACAGGTGGTTGAACATCACGCACGCGGTGTCGGGGTAGCTGAACGTCGGGATGCCGGCCTCGCGCAGGATCTGGGCGCCCTCCTCTACCTCGGCCCCGCCCATCCACGAGGCGAGCACCGGCTTGCCCTCGATGTGGGCGTGCTTCACGAGCGCGTTGGCGGTCGCGGTCGGGTCGGTCATGGCCTGCGGCGTCAGGATCACGAGCAGGCCGTCGGTCTCAGGGTCGGCCGCCGCCACCTCGAGCGCCTCGGCGTAGCGGTCGGGCGGCGCGTCGCCGATGATGTCGATGGGGTTGTTGTGGCTCCACACCGGCGGCAGGACGGCGTTGAGCGCCTCCATCGTCGCGTCGGTGATCTCGCTCAGCTCGCCCCCGCCGCCGATCAGCGCGTCCGTGGCGATCACGCCCGGCCCGCCGGCGTTGGTCACGATCGAGAGGCGGCGCCCCTGCGGCCGCGGCTGCTTGGCGAGGATCTCGCTGATCTGGAACAGCTCGCTGATGTTCTCGACGCGCAGCACGCCGACGCGACGGAAGGCGGCGTCGAGCACGTCGTCCGAGCCGGTCAGCGAGCCCGTGTGCGACGCGGCGGCCTTGGCAGCCTGCGCGGTCCGGCCGGGCTTGATCACGATGATCGGCTTGGTGAGGGCGACCTCGCGGGCGGCGGACAGGAAGGCCCGCGCGTCGCCGATGGTCTCCATGTAGATGACGATCGAGTCGGTGTTCGGGTCGTCGCCCAGGTAGTCGATGGCGTCGCCCCAGCCGACGTCGAGCATGGAGCCCAGGGAGACGATGGAGCTGAACCCGACGTCTTCGTGCTCGGCCCAGTCGAGGATGGCGGTGAGGAGCGCGCCCGACTGGCTGATGAAGCCGACACGCCCCGGGCTGGCGATGCCCGCGGCGAACGTGGCGTTCATCCGGTCGACGGGGTTCATGACGCCCAGGCAGTTGGGGCCGATGACGCGAATGCCGTGCTTGCGCGCCGCCGCGAGGACCTTGCGCTCGAGTTCGACGCCCTCGGGCCCGACCTCCTTGAACCCCGCGCTGATGATGATCACGCCCTTGATGCCCGCCTGGCCGCACTCCTCCACGAGGCCGGGCGCGGTCTTCGACGGCGTCACGATGACCGCGAGGTCGACCGGCTCGCCGATCGCGCCGATCGACGGATAGGCCTTCACGCCCAGGATGGCGGGGCGGGTGGGGTTGACCGGGTAGACGGTGCCGCCGAACGGCGAGGACAGCAGGTTCCACAGGATCGTGCGCCCGACGGACCCCTCCTTCTCGGTGGCGCCGACGACGGCGATCGAGCGGGGGTGGAAGATGGCGTCGAGCGGATGGGCGATCCGCGGCGGCGCGGCCACGGCCTCAGGGGTCAGGGTCTGGGAACTCATCGGGGCCTCGGATCTGGTCGGGCGGGGTGGGGCGGCGGCGCGGTCAGTGCGCGGCTACAGACTGCCCTTTCCGCGGGTGGAAGCGAAGGGGCCACGTGGCGCACGGGGCGACTGGCGGAGGCGTTTTGGCCGGGACCCTTGGCCCCGCCAGCCCGGGCCGGTCGGCGCGGATGGTTGGATGCCGAGAAGGCTCTATGCTCACGGTACACGCTTCCGCCAACCCGCTCCGCAGGTTCGACCGCCCATGACCGCCACCATCCAGCGCGCCAACCGCATCCACCCCGGGTGGATCTTCGCCATCCTCGACCTCGTCGCCGTGCTGGCGGCGGTCGTGCTCATCGCCACCAGCCAGGCGGGATGGCTGCCCCTGCCGCAGCTCGGGATGGCGCTGGCGATCGCGATGGCCCTCCTCGCGGCCGGCTGGGCCGCCACGGACCGAGGACTTCTCGGCGACCTCCACTACACGGGCGCGATCGTCGGGATGGCCTTCGGAGCGGTCTACCTGTGGTCCACCGAGAGCCTCGCACCGCTCCTGCCCGTGCTCGTCTGGTTCGTGGCCCTGCTGGTCACGGCCGTGCGGACCCACCGGGTCAAGGTCGTCCACCCGGGCCAGATCCTCGCCGGCCTCGACGTCGTCGGCCTGCTCATCGCGAGCTACCTCTCCACGGTGGAGCTGGGCGGCGGCACGCCGGTGTGCGGCACGGCCCACGGGTGCGAGATCGTGGCCACGAGCCGCTATGCGTGGATCGGGCCGTTCCCCGTGGCGGTCTACGGGGTCGTGCTGTCGCTGGTCCTGCTCACGCTGGCGGTCGCCTGGATCCGGACCAACAACCCCACCCTGCTCGACCTGCACTACGGCCTGTCGCTGATCGGCGTGATCTTCGAGCTCTACTTCGTGGCCGTGCAGCTCCTGATCCTCAAGACGCTCTGCATCTGGTGCGCGTCGTACGGGATCTCGCTCGTCCTCCGCTTCCTCGTCGCGCTGGCGATCTGGCTGCGGGCCGGGCGGTTCCAGGCGCTGTTCGGCGGGCGCGGGGACGAGGGGGCGCTCGCGGAGTAGCGACTCAGAAGCGGGGCGGGCCCGCGGCGATCCGCGCCTGCAGGGCGGCGGGCTCCGCGTGCTCCCAGTCCGCCTCGATCCACCATGTCGCGCCCGCCTCGGCGTGGGCGCGGGTGATCGACGCCGCCCCGGCCGGGTCGCCGGCGGGCGTCGTGCCGTCCACGACCACCTCGAACGGGCGCCCGGGCACCGGGCCGCCGGGTCCTCCCTCGGCGGCGGCCATCGCCCGCTTGGCGCCGATCCAGGCGGTGACCTCGGCCAGGTGATCGGGGCGCATCCCGTCCGCCAGCTGCACCACCACGCCATCCCATCGGAGCGCTCGCTCCATCGACCGCGCATGCGGCCACGCGCCCACGGGCCACACGGGGATCCTCGGCTGCTGCACGGGCGGCGGCATGAGCGCCATCGGGCCGAACCGGTAGTGCTGGCCGCTGAACGGCACCTCGTCGCCGTGCCCGAGCCGCTCGAGGATCGCGAGCGCCTCGTCGAGCAGCTCCGCCCGCTCGCGGGCGGCGACGGGCTCGCCGACGTTGCCGAACGCCCTGTCGTCAAGGGCACCCAGGCCCACGGGCAGCACGAGCCGCCCGCCGGACAGCCGGTCCAGGGTGGACGCCTCCTTGGCGAACAGCCACGGGCGCCGGCGCGTCGGCGCGAAGACCATGGCGCCCAGGACGACGCGCTCGGTGCGGAGCGCCATCGCTGCGAGGGTGACCCACGGGTCGTCGAGCTCGAGGTCGCGGATCGAGACGGCGTCGAACGTGAACACGCCGTCCCATCCGGCCTCCTCGGCGGCGGCCGCGAGGTCGCCCGCGGTCCGGGCATTGCCGGTGGTCAGCACGATGCCGTAGCGCATGACCGCATCGTCGCATGGACGACGGCAGTGGACGGGGTCGTCCTGGTGCCGACGGCCTCTCGTCGCGGGCGGCCGTGCGCTACCGTCTGACTCATGATCCCCCGACGACCCGGCCGGCCCCTCGGGGTTGGCGTGCAGCTGCCAGAAGTCGAGCGCGAGGTCCGCTGGCCCGAGCTCCGCGCCATCGCCCGGACGGCCGAGCAGGCCGGCTTCGACTCGGTCTGGGCCGGCGACCATCTCCTCTACCGCTACGCCGACGGCTCGACGCGCGGACCGTGGGAGGTGTGGACGGCCCTTGCGGGTCTGGCCGAGGCCACCGAGCGCGTGGCGATCGGACCGCTCGTGGCGGCGACCGCGTTCCACCAGCCGTTCATGCTCGCGAAGCTGGCGGCCACCGTGGACGAGATCTCCGGCGGGCGGCTGGTGCTGGGCCTCGGTGCGGGCTGGAACGAGACGGAGTTCGCGGCGCTGGGCGCGCCGTTCGACCATCGCATCTCGCGGTTCGAGGAGGCCTTCACCATCGTCCGGACGCTGCTGGCCGAGGGCGCCGTCGACTTCGCCGGCGAGTTCTTCACGGCGCGCGACGCGGTGCTGCTGCCGAGGCCGGCCAGGCCGGGCGGCCCGCCGCTCATGGTGGGCTCGATCGGCACGCGGATGCTCGCGGCGACCCTCCCCCACGTCGCCGCGTGGAACGCCTGGTACGCGGACACCGAGAACAGGCCCGCCGGCGTTCCGCGCCTCCGGGCGCTCGTCGACGACGCCTGCGCGGCGGTCGGACGCGACCCGGGCGAGGTCGAGCGCACGGTGGCGGTCCAGGTCCGGATGGCGGGCGGCACCGGCCGGGTCATGGGCGACACCAACCCGCGGATGGCCGTCGAGCCGCTCTCGGGCTCGCCCGAGGAGATCGCCGCCGGGCTGCGCGCCTACGCCTCCGAGGGGATCGGCCACGTCCAGCTCGTCGTGGACCCCATCACCGAGGCGTCGGTCGCGGGCCTCGCGCCGGTCCTCGAGATCCTCGACCGCGGCTGACGGGAGGGCCTGCGCCAGACGCCGTCCCGGGTCGTTGCGGAGGGCGGTACGGCTGCGGAGCGACGGCTGGGATCACGCCCGACGGCCCGCCCTGCGGAACCCGCGGGACATTCCCGGACCGCGTGCTAGCATCCGCCGCCAACGCACCCACGCGGGGCTGTCGATGCCGGGGGGCATCGCCCCGTCGGCGTCCTGGGTCGAGGAGCCGGCATGAACGAGGCTCGCCGCACCGCCCGCGCGCATGAGGTCTCCGACCTCGACAAGCGCATCATCGAGCAGCTCCAGGAGGACGGCCGTCGGCCGTTCACGCAGATGGCCTCCGACCTCGGCGTGTCCGAGGCCGCCGTGCGGGCGCGCACGGGCCGGATGATCGGCGAGGGCATCATCCAGGTCGTGGGCGTCACCGATCCGCTCAAGCTGGGCTTCCAGCAGATGGCGATGATCGGCCTGAAGGTCCAGGCCGATCGGCTGATCGAGGCCGCCGAGGAGATCGCCTCGTTCCCCGAGACCGACTACGTCGTCGTCACCGCCGGCACCTACGACATCCTCGTCGAGTGCGTCGCCGCGGACAACGACGCCCTGCTCGTGTTCCTGTCGAGCAAGCTGCGCAAGGTCCAGGGCGTCCGCGAGACTGAGACCTTCGTCTACCTGCGGCTGCTCAAGCAGAGCTACCAGTGGGGGACCCGCTAGGCTGAGAGCGCTTCCCCCCGGGGTGCGCCGGGCGCACGCGGCGGAACGACCTGGCGGGGACGCCGACGCGCCGTCTAGGCCAATCGAGGACCACGCGCGTCCCCCGCGGTACCATCGCTCGGCGAGCGTGCCGCGTCCCCCGCCATCGCTCTGCACCGCAGCGCGAGGAGCCCGCCCATCACCACGCTCGTCGCTGGACGTCCCGCCGCCCGTTCCGTCCCCCGGCTGCCGTCTCGCATCGGCAATGCGATCTGGGGCCTGCTGACGTCGGTCGACTTCGCGGTCGTCCAGATCATCGTGCTCGCCCTGTTCGCGGTCGTGGGCATGACGCTCAAGCAGCTGCCGGGCTTCGCATTCCGTTCCGCGACCGACTACGCGAACGAGATGGCCAAGCTCCACCAGCAGTACGACGCCGTGCTGGGGGTCGGCGTCGTCAACGCGCTCGAGCGGCTGCAGCTGTTCCACGTGTTCACGTCGACGTGGTTCAGCGTGGGCCTCGTCATCCTGATCATCTCGATCGTCGCCTGCACCATCGACCGCACGCCCCGGCTCTGGCGCGCCGGCGCCGACATCCGGGTGGCCCAGCCCGAGCCGTTCTTCGACCCGCGCCTGCCCGACCGCGCGGCGCTCGACGGCGTGGACGCCGCGACGGTGGCCACGACGCTTCGGCGCCATCGGTACCGCGTGCGCCTGGCCGAGGCCGACGGCGTCACCTTCCTGTACGGCGACCGCAACCGCTGGACGAAGATGGCGACGCTCCTGACCCACGCCGGTCTGGTGCTGTTCCTCGTCGCGGCGGCCGCCACCAGCGCGCTCGGCGACCAGCAGGCACTCGTCGTCGCCAACGGCGACTCGCTCACGGTCCAGCCGATCGGCACCCCCGGCCTGCTGCTTGTCAAGAATCTCGGGTTCTCGGCGCCGGGCCTCGCCACGGGCCGTGCCACCGACTACACGACCCACCTCGCGGTCTACCAGAACGGCAAGCAGATCGCCGACAAGGTGATCCGCGTGAACGACCCGCTCGAGGCGGCCGGCTACACGTTCCATCAGAACGGCTTCGGGCCCGCGCCGGTCCTCGTCGTCCGCGACAAGGCCGGCCAGCCCTTGTGGTCGGGCGCGGTGCCGATGACCGACACGGTGGCCGGCCTGCCGTTCGCGCAGTTCGCCGTGCCGGGCCGCAACGTGGCCCTCCAACTCGTGCTCCAGAAGGACAGTTCGGGCACGGGGATCCTGCTGGTCCTGCCATTCCGCGGCACGCTCAACGCTGACGGGACCACCAAGGCCGTCGGCCTCGGTCCGCTGGCGCTCGCCCAGGGCGAGGCCGCCGTCCCCGCCGGCACCGACTTCTCGGTCGCGTTCACGGGCGTCTCGGAGTACACGCTGCTGATCGCGAAGAAGGACCCGGGCGCCTACATCGCCTGGCTGGCGTTCGCGCTGCTCATCCTCGGCCTGCTGATCACGTTCTGGATGCCGCGTCGGCGCATCTGGGCCCGCCTGTCCGCCGAGGGCCGCCTCGCGCTCACCGTGAAGGCTGACCGCTACGTTGACGTCGGCCGCGAGTTCGGGCGCTTCCTCGATGACCTCGTCGCCGCGCGGGGTGCCGCGTCGCCACCCGTCCCGCACGAGCCCTGACCTCGCCCGGTGCCCGACACCGCGCCGGCCCCGCCGTCGTCCGCCTGACCGGTGACCCGCCGGCCCTGACCGCGCCCGCCTGGCCGACACCGCGCCAGCCCCGATCCGCAACCAGAGGCCGCCCCGTGTGGGTCCGGGCGCCGGGCTAGACTCCGGGCAACCACACGGAGGCAGCCAGGTGACGGACGGACTCGGTCCCCAGACGCAGATTGCGGCAGCGCGCGAGCGCGGCATCCGCTTCGTGCAGCTCCAGTTCACCGACATCCTCGGCGTGGTCAAGGCGGTCACGATCCCCATCGGCCGGCTCGAGGACGCCGTCCAGCACGGCACCTGGTTTGACGGCAGCTCGATCGAGGGCTTCACGCGGATCGCCGAGTCCGACCAGTACCTCGCGCCCGACATGACCACGTTCAACGAGATCCCCTGGCAGCCCGGCAGCGGCCCCCGCGGCACCGCCCGCGTCATCTGCGACGTGTTCACGCCACGCGGAGAGCCGTTCGCGGGCGACCCGCGCTACGTCCTCCGCCGCCAGGTGGAACGGGCGAAGCGGCTCGGCTACATCGTCAACACCGGGCCCGAGCTCGAGTTCTTCCTGCTCCGCCGGGGCGAGGACGGCTCGATCAAGCCGCTGCCGCACGACCAGGCCGGCTACTTCGACTACTCGACCGACCTCGCGCAGGAAGTCCGCCAGGACATGGTCGACGCGCTCGAGGCGTTCGGCATCCTCGTCGAGGCCGCCCACCACGAGGTGGCCGAGGGCCAGCACGAGATCGACTTCGAGTACGCCGACGCGCTCAAGACCGCCGACAACGCGATCACCTTCAAGTTCACGCTCAAGGCGATCGCGCAGCTCCACGGCCTGTACGCCACGTTCATGCCGAAGCCCATCCACGGGATCAACGGCTCGGGTATGCACACCCACCAGAGCCTGTTCTCCATCGCGGAGGGACGGAACGCGTTCGCGGACCCCACCGCGCCGTACGGCCTCTCGGACGTCGCGAAGGCGTACATGGCCGGCATCCTCGCCCACGCCCGCGGCATGTCGGCGATCCTCGCGCCCCTCGTCAACTCGTACAAGCGCCTCGTCCCGGGCTACGAGGCCCCCACCTACATCACCTGGGGCCGCACGAACCGCTCGGCGCTCATCCGCGTGCCCATGATCTCGCCCGGCAAGTCCATCGAGGGCACTCGCGCGGAGGTGCGCTGCCCGGACCCCTCGTCCAACACCTACCTCGCGTTCGCGGCGATGATCGCGGCGGGCCTCGACGGCGTCGAGCGGGGGCTGGTCCTGTCTGAGCCGGTCGAGGAGTCGCTGTTCGAGATGGACGCCTCGCGGATCGCGGAGAAGGGGATCCGCCAGCTGCCCGGCACCCTGGGCGAGGCCATCGACGAGCTGGAGAGCGACCCGGTCATCGGCGAGGCGCTGGGCGACCACGTGCTCACCCACTACGTCTCGGCCAAGCGGGCCGAATGGGACGAGTACCGCACCAAGGTCACCGGCTGGGAGCTCGACCGCTACCTCGAGGCCTACTAGCGGCTCACGGCTGGGCGGTGCGCCGACGCACCATTTCGAGGGTATCGAGGACGCGGTACGACATTCGTCCGTGTCGAAAGCGCGTGCACGCCGCTACGGTGGGACCCCGCCGCGGAGCGGGGATGCAGCGAGCAGCACCGCCACTCGGGGGTCGCGGGCGCGCCGCGCACCGGGGAGAAGCAGTCGGGCCCATCGCACAGGGCGGTGGGCTCGAGTGCTGTCTGGGCGGCGCTCCACGGGTCTCCAGGCGATTCGGCCGGGCGCCGGGCATGGGGTATCATCTGCGGGCCCTTCGCGGGCTTTCGGTCGGGGCGTGGCGCAGCTTGGTAGCGCGCATCGTTCGGGACGATGAGGTCGGAGGTTCAAATCCTCTCGCCCCGACCAATCGACCTCTTTGTCCCCTCCCCGGCACGCCACGCCCGCTTTCGGCGCGCTGCCGGCGTGTCCGAGCGCCTGATCCACGGCTGCCTGCCGCCGACGAGCTGCGCCATGACCTCGGCCCTGTCGCCGAGCAGCACCGCCCGCTCGGGCGCGATGGCCTCGACGAGCGCCCGCCCCGCGAGCAGGTCGTCGGCCACCTTCGCCTCCACGATGACGGGCCCCAGCACCTCGAGCCGCTCGAACGCCGCCGCGGTCGCCTCGGCACGCCGCAGCTCGTAGTCGCGGCGGGCCGCGTCGCGCCCCGGCAGCGCGGGGGCCTCGACCTCCCACAGCGAGCGCAGGTCGTCGAGCCAGGCGAGCGCGCGCGCCGCGTCGACCGCGCCCGGCCGGGCGGCGGGCCGGCGCGCCTCCGCGAGCTCCGCCAGGATCCCGGCCTTGCGCCGCATGTAGTCGTCGTCGGCGACCCGCCCGAACGCGTTGTCGAGGGCGAGGGCCCGGAGCTCCTGCTCCAGCCGCCCGATGCGCCGCGTGTCGAGCGGTGCCTCCGCGCCGACC
>JBJKRU010000244.1:0-2682 GCA_046704485.1 Candidatus Limnocylindrales bacterium
GTCGATCACCACGTCACGGGAGTACCGCGCCCCCATCACCTCGAGCTCGCCGAACGCGACCAGCCTCGCCTGCATGGATGAAGGGTGGCGCTGGGCCACGCCGGGGACAAGGGCCCAAGGGGCCGACGCCCGCGGCGAGGCCGCCTCCGGGACCCTGGCAGCCGCCTCCCGGCACCAGGAAAGCGCAATCGCGCGATCTGCCCGATGATCAACCCATGCACCCGGCAACCACCACGAGCGCGACCGGCGGCGCCTCCCCGGAGCCGCTGGACTGTCGGGCAGGTGCCGGGCGCCCTGCGCCCTCGGCCGGTGCCGCTGCGGCGGCGCGACGCGGGTGGGGATGGCGCCGCTGGCTCTTCGTCCTGCTCTCGGCGGCCCTCGCCGTGTTCGCGGTGAGCCAGTTCACGACGTTCAGCGAGCTCGGTGCGAACTTCTCGGGCGCCGACTGGCGATGGCTCGCCGTGGCCGCAGGCCTCCAGGTGGTCTTCTTCGCGCTCTACGGCGGCCTCTACCAGCGCGGCCTCGCGGCCGTGGAGGTCAAGAGCGACGCCCTCCGGCTCGTGCCGGTGCTCCTCGCGTCGATCTTCGCCAAGACCGTCCTGCCGCTGACGGCGGCGCCCGCGGCCGCGGTGTTCATCGACGACGCGACGTCCCGCGGCCAGTCCGGCCCGAGGACGGCGGTGGCGATGATCGTCGTGCTCGTCGTGGACCTGCTGACGGCGGTTCCGTTCGTGGTTGCCGGCGCCGCCTTCCTGGTCGCGCGCTCGACGCTGGTCGGGTTCGCGCTGTTCGGCGTGGCCCTGTTCGGCGCCTTCATCGTCGCCCTCCTGCCGGGCGTGGCGCACGCCGCCCGGTGGCCCGCCCGCCTCGCGGACGTGCTGGGGGTCCTGGGGGGTATGGCGAACCGCGTGCTCCTCCGGCTCGGTCGTGGCGCCCTCGTGGCCCACGACTGGGGCCAGCGGACCGCGGCCCAGCTCGTGGCCGGGGTCGCCTCGATCCCGCGCCACCGCCCTGACATCGCGGTGGCGACCGGATACGCCATGGCCATCCACGTCGTCAGCCTCGCGGGGCTGGCCGCCCTGTTCCTGGCCTTCGGCCAGCCGCTCGACCCGGCCGCCGTGGCCGCCGGCTTCGGCATGAGCATCGTCTTCTTCATCGTCTCGATCGTCCCTGACGGGATCGGGGCGGTTGAGGGCGCGATGGCGCTCGTGTTCGTCGCGCTGGGCATGACGCCCGCAGCCGCGATCGTCGTGACGATCGCGTACCGGGTCCTCAACGTCTGGATCCCCGTCGCGCTCGGGTTCGCCTGCGTGCGCTACCTGCGTCTGCTCGGTGGCGGCGGGCTCGGCGCTGGGCCGGCCCGGGAGGGCATCCCGACCACGCTCGTGCGAGACCGGCAGATCGTGGCGGAGTAGCCGGGGAACCTCGCGGCGGCGGACTTCAGCGCCAGTCGACGTTCACGATCTCGGTGGGCCCGGACAGCCCCTTGAGGGTGGCGCTCCGGGGATTGGACGTCCGGTGGGACTCGCCGACCGTGGCCAGGCTCGCCACGATGTCGCCGGCGCCGCCGAGCGCGGCGATCCTGGCGGCCTCGTGGACGCCCTTGCCGTGGAAGTCGCCGCCGACCTGGGTGGCATCCGTGGCGTGGAGGCCGATCCGGATCGGGGGCGCGAAGCCCTGGCTGGCGCGGTGCTCGGCGAGCTTCCGCTGGATGGCGATCGCCGCGGCCACCGCGAGGTCCGGCGAATCGAAGCTGACGAAGAAGCCGTCGCCGGTGGTCGAGATCTCCTCCCCGCCGTGGGCGACGAACACCTCTCGCAGCGCGCCGTTGTGCCAGCTGAGCACCGCCTCCCAGGCGTCGTCGCCGAGCGCCTCGACCAGGTTCGTGGAGCCCACGATGTCGGTGAACATGAACGTCTTCATGACGCGGCGGGGAGGACCCGCCTTGCCTCGCAGCTGCCAGGGCAGGAGCTCGGAGACGTCCTCGAGGACGATCGCGGCGGTGGGGCAGGCGAAGGCAGCGGCGCGCAGCACCTCGTCGTCGACGCTGTCCGGGCCAACGACGTCCGACTTGCCGTAGTCGCCGGCGAGCCAATCGAAGGCAGTCGGAGCGAGGCTGATGCAATTGCCCGCCCCGACGCACTTGTGGCGGTCGACCCGCGCACGAACGGCCATCAGCGCGACCCCACCGCGGCCAGGCCGCGGAAGGCCAGCGAGGTCGCCTCGGCTCGGCTGGAGGCCCCCAGCCGGGCTTGCAGGCGCGCCAGGCGATGGGCGACCTCCTCGCCTCCGACGCCAAGCTCGCCCGCGATCTCGGCGTTGGTCCGGCCCTCGGTCAGCAGCTGGAGCAGGCGGCGCTCGCCCTCGTTCAGCTCGGTCGTCGCGCCCGGCACGTCCGGCGCCCCCGCAGCCGGCGCATGGAGTGGCCCAGCCAGCTCGGTGAGTTCACGTCCGACCGGCCCCGCGAGCCAGCGGACGCGGATCGCGTCGTCGCCCGTCCCCTGGACGATCCGGGTCAGCGTCGACTGGAGGTATCCGCGGACGAAGGCCTGGACCTCCGGCGGCCCGCCCGCGAGGAGGGCCCGCGCGGCAGGCAGGTCGATCTCGTGGCTCGCGTCCTCGTGGAGCGCCGACTGGAGCGCGTTGAGGGCCCCCCCGCCGGCGGCGGCCGCCCCCGGGACG
>JBJKRU010000245.1:0-7551 GCA_046704485.1 Candidatus Limnocylindrales bacterium
CGCGTTCCTCGACCTCGAGACGGCGGACGATCACGTGGCCCCCTCATCGCCGACGACGCGGCCCCGATCCAGCCGCACGATCCGGCTGGCGAACGATGCGATGAACCGCTCGTCGTGCGTGGCCGCGAGCACCGCCGTCCCACTCGAGACCTGCTCGGCGAGGATCGCCTCGAGGGCCTCGCAGCCGCGCCGGTCCTGGCCGAACGTCGGCTCGTCGAGCACCAGCAGGCGCGGCGCCCGGGCCAACGCCGGCGCCAGCGAGAGTCGTCGCTGCTCGCCGCCGGAGAGCGTGTAGGGGCTGCGGTCGCCGAAATCGTCGAGCGGCAGGCCGAGACGCTGCATCAGCGTCGCCACGGCGTCCGGCACCGACGGGTCCTCGTGGCCCAGCCCGGCGAGCACCTCGCCGCGGACCGTCGAGGCGACGAACTGCGCCTCCGGATCCTGGAACACGAACCCGGCGCGGCGCGCGAGCTCGGGCGCCTTGAGGCGCGACGGGTCGTCGCCCCCGAGCCGGATCATGCCCGCGAGCGGCCGCAACAGGCCGGTCAGCAGGCGGGCGAGCGTCGACTTGCCGCTGCCGTTCGCCCCGACCAGCGCCACCCGCTCGCCGGCGCGGATCTCCAGGTCGACGCCGTCGACGACCAACGGCCCGTCGTACGCGAACCGGACGCCGCGGGCGCTGATCACCGGCGGCGCAGCGGGGTCGGCGGCCGGCCCCGGATCGCGGACGGACCGGGACAGCCTGGCATGCCCGGCGCCGGTCAAGGCGGGCAGCCATGTCCCGGCCGCCTCGATCGCCTCGCGCGACCTGTCGAGCACGTCCTCAGGCCTCCCGACGTCCACCGGCCGCCCGTCCGGGCCTAGAGCGAGCACGAGGTCCGCGAGCGGCCAGGCGTCGTCCACCCGGTGCTCGACGAGCACGATCGTGGTCGAGCGCGACGCCCGGAGCCGGGCGAGCCGGGCCGCGAACGCCCGTGCGCCCTCCGGGTCCAGGTTCGCGGTCGGCTCGTCGAGCACCAGCACGCCCGGATCCGGCGCCAGCGCGCCGGCGAGGGCGAGCCGCTGCTGCTGGCCGCCAGAGAGCCGCGTCGTGCGCCGCCGCTCGAGCCCCTCCAGCCCGACATCGGCCAGGGCCGCCGGGACCCGCTCGCGCATCGCCGCCAACGGCCAGGCCCGGCACTCCAGCCCGAAGGCGACGTCGTCCTCGACCCGGTCCATGACCAGCTGGCCCTCGGGGTCCTGGAACACCATGCCGACACGTGCGGCCAGCGCCGGGCCATCCGCCGACCCGGGATCGAGGCCGGCGACCTCCAGGGTCCCAGCCCAGTCGCCGGGCAGCTCTCTGGGCACGAGGCCGGCCAGCGCCAGCGCCAGGGTGCTCTTGCCCGACCCGGACGGCCCGAGGATCAGCAGGCAGCCGCCCGGCGGCAGGTCGAACCCGACGTCGGAGAGCGCGGGGGCCGGACGGTCGGCGTAGCGGAACGAGGCCCCGACCGCCCGAACGCGACCGGGATCAGCCAGCGGGGAAGCCCTTGAGGACGCCGGCCGGGCGCAGCGCCCGCACGAGCAGCACCGATCCGCCCGCGACGATGACCACGCCCGAGGCCGCCATGAACACGCCGACCCAGATCTGGGTGTCGGTGGCCACGTCCGGGAACCAGACGATCCAGTCGTGGATCCAGGCGGCCGCCGCGGACGCGATCGAGGCGACCACCAGCACCGGGACCGACCAGTTCCGGTATCGGGTCGCGAGGAACACCAGCTCGGCTGCTCCACCCTGGACGAAGCCGGACAGGATGGCATCCGGTCCGAACTGGCTGCCGATGAACGCCGACAGGGCGGCGGCGACCAGCTCGGCGAACAAGGCGGCGCCGGGCTTGCGCACGATCAGCGGGGCCAGGACCGCGGGAACCAGCCACACACCGTAGAGCAGGTTCTTCGCCGGCGGGAAGAAGACGAACACCGCGTCGAAGGGACCCCAGACCAGGTTCCACACCTGGAACACCACGCCGAACACGACGCCGATGATCGCGGTCACCACGATGTCACGGGTCCGCCATCCCAGGCCCCCCGTGGCCGACGCCGACCGGGACGCTGCTGCCGCCATTGCCAGGACTCCTCCACACACAAGACCGCCGCCCCCGGTCTCGGGGACGGCGTCTGCCGTGGTGGGCCTGCTTCCTACACCGGTACGAGCCGGATCAGGTTCAGCGGGTCTGTGGCTGACGCCACACTCTCAGCGCGCTCGGCGCTCCCCGGAGGCGGTATTCGAATTGTGCGCGGAGTCTACACCCGCAGAGGCAGGCGTCGAACGGATGGCGGACCTCGCTCAGACCGTGGCCGGCGCGGGCACCTGCGAGCGGATCCAGGCGACCACCTCCGCGAGCACCTCCTGCTGCTGCGGCTCGTGGTGGCACTCGTGGCGCAGCCCGGGCCACACCCGACGGGTCACGTTGGCCTTGCCCGCGAACACCTCGGTGACGTGGGGCGGAACGATCGGGTCGGCGTCGCCGTGGAGCACGTAGGTGGGCACCGGCATCGCGCCCAGCCCGGGCAGCAGCACCTTGATCCGGTCCTGCTCAGCAAACGCCTCGACCGCGAAACGCACCGTGGACGAGTTGATGCACAGCGGATCGGCGTCAGCCCGCTCGCGGACGGTGGGGTCGGACGAAAGACCGTCCTTGGCAAGGCCGTTCGACATGCTCAGCCGGGGCACGACCGAGTTGAGCGCGCTGGCGAGCACCTTCTTCCAGCCGGGCATCGCCGCGTCGATCGCGGGCGCCGACAGCACGAGCAGGTCGGGCAGCGGCCGGCCATGGCCCGCCAGCAGATATCCGGTCGCGATCAGGCCGCCCAGCGAATGCGCGTACATGACCAGTGGGAGGCCGGGATGCTCGGCGCGCGCGGCGTCGACACGGGTCGCCAAGTCGTCGTGGAACTGGCTCCACCTGTCGACATAGGCGCGGAAGCCCGACGAGCCGCCGAAGCCGCGGTGGTCGAAGCCCGACACGTCGATGCCGGCTGCGGTCAGCGCGGCCGCGACGGTCTCGTACCGACCGGCATGCTCGCCCAGACCGTGGACGATGAGCGCCAAGGCCCAGGGCTCGCCTGTTGCCGCCCAGTGCAGAGTCCGGAGCGTGGTGCCGTCGGGCAGCCGGGCCTCTCCCTCGGCAGGGACGAGCGGCTCGACCGTCGAGTTCGCCGTCGTCATCGCTTCCTCCGTGGCGCGAACCCCCGCAATGAAGACGGTACGCCCCGATGCGGAACCGCGCGAGGCGGGTGTCGCATCGTGCGTACGATGCCAGCATGGCCGAGCACTGGACCGAGGTCGCGGACGGCGTGTTCGTGCGCCAGTACCGCTTCCTGGAGCAGAACGTCGTGGCGGTGGTGGGCCGCGGCGAAGCGCTGGTCGTGGACACGCGCAGCACCTTCCGCCAGGCGCACGAGATCATCGACGACCTGCGGGAGATCGGCGCGCCCCGGGTCGCGGCCGTCGTGAACACCCACGGCCACTACGACCACGCATTCGGCAACGGCGCCTTCCGGCCGGCACCCATCTGGGGCCACGAGCGCGTGGCGGCCATGCTCGCTCCGGAGGGCGGCCAGCGCGAGCTGGCGGCACGGGACCACCCGGAGCTCGAGCGCGAGCTGGCCGAGGTGGAGCTGGTCCCGCCCGACCGAGCGCTGCTCGCCGATGCGGTCGTCGAGGTGGCGGGTCGCACGGTCCGCCTGGCGTTCCTGGGCCGCGGGCACACCGACAACGACATCGTGGTCACGGTCGAGGGTGCCGACGCCATCGCCGTCGGCGACCTGCTCGAGAACGGCGCGGTGCCCTACTTCGGCGACGGCTACCCGCTCGAGTGGGCGTCGACGGCCGAGGCGATCCTTGGCCTCACCACCGAGCGAACCGTGGTGATCCCCGGGCATGGAGGCCTGGGCGACCGCGCCTTCGCAGCGCGGCAGGCGGCCGATATCGCGGCGGTTGCCGAACTCGCCCGCCGGGTGCTCGCTGGTGCCCTCGACCTCGAGGCTGCGATCGCCGCGTCGCCGTTCCCGCCCGAGCAGAGCCGTGAGCCGCTCGAGCGTGCGCTGGCCCAGCTGCGCGGCGAACTCGACTGAGGGGGGAGGCCCAACGGCCGGCCCATGAGCGCTGGCGGCGGCCTATCCCGCGACGCGCACCACCCATCGGCCCCGCGCCCGGCCGGCGTGGATCGCGTCGAGCGCCGGCTCCAGCGTGTCCAGCGCCACCTCGGTGATCCCGTCGGCGATCCCCCTTGGCAGGAGGTCTGACGCAAGCCGGTTCCACAGCGCGCGGCGCCTGTCGATGGCCATGTTCGCGGAGTCCATGCCGAGCAGCGCGCAGCCGCGGAGGATGAACGGGAAGACGGTCGTGGCCAGCTCCGCGCCGGAGGCGTTCCCCGACGACGCGACGGCCGCGCCGATCCGCAGGGTCCGGAGCACATACGGCAGGGTTGCGGCGCCCACCGTGTCCACCGCTCCCGCCCACCTCTCGCGGTCCAGCGGTCGGCCGGGGGCGGTGACCTCGTCTCGAGTCAGGAATCCGCTCGCGCCGAGGTCGCGCAGGCGACCGTGCTCGTCGGCCTTTCCGGTGGCGGCCCAGACCTCGTGCCCTCGCGCGGCCAGGATGGCGATGGCCGCCGAGCCCACCCCGCCAGAGGCGCCCGTCACGAGGACCGGCCCGGCGTCGGGCGCCAGCCCGCGCTCCTCGAGCGCCACGACGCTCATGGCGGCCGTGAAGCCCGCGGTGCCGATCTCCATCGCCTCCCTCGCTGTGAGGCCCGCCGGCAACGGGACGGTCCAGGCCGACGGGATCCGCGCCAGCTCCGCATACCCGCCGTGCCGGGCGACACCGATGTCATACCCGTTGGCGAGCACTCGGCTGCCCACCGCGAACGCATCGTCGTCGGACGCCACCACGGCCCCCGCCAGGTCGATCCCCGGGACGAGGGGGTAGCTGCGGGCAACCCGGCCGTCCTCGCGCGCGGCGAGCGCGTCCTTGAAGTTGACACTCGACCACTCCACGCCGACCACCACCTCGCCGGGCGGCAGATCGCGTGCGTCCAGTTCGCGGACGCCGCGGCTGAAGGCGCCGTCGGCGGGTTTGTCGACCACGAAGGCTCGGAACGTGGAGGGCAGCTTCGACATGCCGGGATCATAGGCCCGTCGATCTCGCACCCGGCTCACGGCGAGTTCACAGCATCCTCACAGGTGGCGGCCCTCATCATGGCGCCATGCAGCCTTCCGCTGGCAACGCCCGCATCCTGGTCGTCGACGACGAGGCCGCCATCACGGACCTGCTCGCCACCGCGCTCCGCTACATGGGCTACCAGGTCACGACCGCGGCCACGGGCTTCGCCGCCCTCGACGCGGCGGCCACCGCCTCCCCCGACCTCGTCGTCCTCGACGTCATGCTGCCCGACATCGACGGGTTCGAGGTCTGCCGCCGCCTGCGGGACGCGCGCGACTTCGTGCCGGTGATCTTCCTGTCCGCTCGCGACTCCGAGGACGACCGCATCGCCGGCTTCGTCCGCGGCGGCGACGACTACGTCACCAAGCCGTTCAGCCTCGAGGAGCTCACGCTCCGGATCGGCGCCCTGCTGCGCCGCGCCAGGGCGGGCAAGGGCGATGGCGAGGAGACGCCGCGCCTCCGCTACCGCGACTTGGAGATGGACGAGGACCGCCACCAAGTGTGGCGTGCCGGCCTGGAGGTGGAGCTGTCCCCCACCGAGTTCCGGCTGCTCCGCTTCTTCCTGCTGAACCCCGAGCGCGTGCTGTCCAAGCAGCAGATCCTCGACCACGTCTGGCAGTACGACTTCAATGGCGAGGACAACGTCGTGGAGACGTACGTGAGCTATCTCCGCCGGAAGGTGGACGACGCCGAGCCCAGGCTGCTCCGGACCGGCCGCGGGTTCGGCTACGTGCTCCGGGCCGACGGCGCCGGCGGCGCCGGCGGCACGGGCTGAGCCGGCGATGAGCCTGCGCCTGCGGCTGGTGGCCGGCCTCGGCATCATCCTGACGGCCGCCTTCGTGCTCGCTGGCCTGCTGCTGGTCGGCCTCGTCCACGCCAGCCTCGTCGACAGGATCGACCGTGAGCTCACGGCGGTCGCGAACTCGGCGGCGCTGCAGCGGCTCCTGACCCTCGAGGCCTCAGACTCCTCCGCCGGCCGCACCATCGCGGTCATCCGCTTGAATCGGCAGGGCTCGATCACCCTCAGCCTGCCGTCGGGCTTCGCCGACGCGCCGGATCCGCTCCCGGCACTGCCCAACTACACGGGCGGCGTGCCCGCCTCGCAGATCGGGCACGTGATGCAGGTGCCGTCCGTCGACGGGTCCATGCACTACCGGCTCCTGCTCGTCAACGGCCGTCTTGGGGCAGTGCTCGCCCTGGCCGCCCCGATGACCGGAGTGGAGGCGGCCTCGTCCACGCTCGTCCGGCTGCTGCTGTTCATCGGCCTGGCGACGCTCATGATCGTGCTGCTCGTGGCCTGGCTGATCGTGCGCCAGGGGTTGCTGCCGGTGGAGCGGATCGCCGACACGGCCGGACGGATCGCAGGCGGCGACCTGTCGCACCGGGCCGGGGTGGCCCACGACGGGTCCGAGGTGGGCCGTCTGGGCGCCGCGTTCGACCAGATGCTCGACCAGGTGCAGGGCGCCTTCACGCAGCAGCACGAGGCGCTGGCGGCCAGGGAGGAGAGCGAGGCACGGTTGCGCCGGTTCGTGGCGGACGCCTCGCACGAGCTGCGAACTCCGGTCACCGCCATCCGCGGCTACGCCGAGCTCTACCGGGCGGGCGGCCTCTCGGATCCGGAGGCGCTCGAATCGGCCATGGGCCGGATCGAGGGAGACGGCCGACGGATGAGCGTGCTGGTCGACGACCTCCTGCTGCTCGCGAGGCTCGACCAGGGGCGCCCGCTCCGCCGCGACCCCGTGGACCTGACCCGAGTCTGCACCGACGCCATCGCCGATCTGCGGGCTGCCGCGCCGTCCCACCCCGTCGTGGCAGCCGTCGACCCGGGCGTGGTTGTGGTCGGCGACGACGACCGGCTCCGCCAGGTGGCGGGCAACCTGCTCGGGAACGTGCGGGTGCACACGCCCGCCGACACCCCGGTCGAGGTGGTCCTCCGCGAGACGACGGCGCCAGACGGCGTCCGCTGGGCCGAGCTGCGCGTGGTCGACCATGGGCCGGGCATCTCGCCAGAGCACGCGTCGCGGGTGTTCGACCGCTTCTACCGTGCCGACACCGGCCGCTCGCGCGAGACGGGCGGGTCGGGCCTGGGCTTGTCGATCGTCGCGGCGATCGTGGCGGCGCACGGCGGCCGGCTGTGGCACGAGGCCACCCCCGGCGGAGGCGCGACGTTCTGTGCGCTGCTGCCCGCGGCCGGGACGGTACCGGGCGGCCTGCTCACAGCCACTTCACAGCCGACACCCGGCCAACCCTGAGCCGCCGCCCCGATGCTCGGGGCATTCGTCAGGGGCGCAGCGATGTGCCCCCTCACCTCGTGGAGGCTCAGTCGTGAAGCTCACCAAGGC